>DASUUN010000221.1:0-4408 GCA_036374055.1 Burkholderiales bacterium | reverse complement strand
ACGGCGCGCGTGAGCGCGAGGTCGAAGCCGTCGCGCGTGCCGTCGCGATCCATGCTGGTGAGCAGGATCTCGCCGGCGCCCGCCCGTTCCATGCGCCGCGCCCAGTCCACCGCGTCCAGCCCGGTGCCCTTGCGCCCGCCGTGAGTGAACACTTCCCACGAGGCGCCGCTTTTCTTGGCGTCGATCGCCACCACGATGCACTGGCAGCCGACGATGCCGGAAGCCTCGCGCACCAGCTCCGGGTTGTGCACCGCGGCGGTATTGATCGACACCTTGTCGGCGCCGGCGTTGAGCAGGCGCCGCACGTCCTCGACCTTGCGCACCCCGCCGCCCACGGTGAGCGGAATGAACACGCGCGAGGCGACCGCCTCGATCACGTGCAGCAGGATGTCGCGCTCGTCGGAGCTGGCGGTGATGTCGAGGAAGGCGAGCTCGTCGGCGCCCTGCTCGTCGTAGCGCGCCGCGATCTCCACCGGGTCGCCGGCGTCGCGCAGGGCGACGAAGTTCACGCCCTTCACGACCCGCCCGGCAGTCACGTCCAGGCAAGGGATGACCCGCTTCGCCAGAGGCATGTCAGGCCTTCCCGAGCGCCTTGTCGGCGACGGCCTGCGCCGCCTTCAAATCGATCTTGCCCTCGTACAGCGCGCGCCCGGCGATGGCGCCGATGATCCCCTCGGGCACCAGCTTCGCGCAGATGGTCTCGATGTCCTTCAGGCTGTTGAGGCCGCCCGAAGCGATCAGCGGGGTCTTGAGCGCCTGGGCGAGCTTCAGCGTGGCCTCGATGTTGATGCCGGTCAGCATGCCGTCGCGGCCGATGTCGGTGTAGATGATCGCCTCGACGCCGTACTCCTCGAACTTCTTCGCCAGGTCCACCACGTCGTGGCCGGTCATCTTGGACCAGCCTTCCACCGCCACCTTGCCGTCCTTCGCGTCCAGCCCGGCGATGACGTGGCCCGGGAACGCGTAGCACGCGTCCGAAAGGAAGCCGGGGTTCTTGACCGCGGCGGTGCCGATGATGACGTAGGTGACGCCGGCGTCGATGTAGGCCTCGATGGCGTCCAGGTCGCGGATGCCGCCGCCGAGCTGGATCGGCATCGTGTCGCCGACCGCCGCGATCATCTCGCGGATCACCTTGTCGTTCTTCGGCCGGCCGGCGATGGCGCCGTTCAGGTCCACCACGTGCAGGCGGCGCGCGCCCTGCGCCGCCCAGTGCTTAGCCATCGCCACCGGATCCTCGGAGAACACGGTGGCGGTCTTCATGTCGCCCTGCTTCAGGCGCACGCAGCGCCCATCCTTCAGGTCGATTGCGGGAATTACCAGCACATCAGGGGCGCCAGCGCACGAAATTGGAGAGAAGTTGCAGGCCGGCGGACTGGCTTTTTTCAGGATGGAACTGGACGGCAAAAATGTTATCCCGTGCCACCGCGCAGGTAAAGGGCTTGCCGTACAGCGCGGTGCCCGCGGTGAGCGAGGCATCGCCGGGGGCCGGGTAGTAGCTGTGCACGAAATAGAACCGGCTGCCGTCGGGAATCTGCGACCACAGCGCGTGCGGGCACGCCTGCGCCACCTCGTTCCAGCCCATGTGCGGCACCTTGAGCCCCGGCACGCGGAAGCGCGGCACCTCGCCCGGCAGCAGGCCGAGGCCTTCGGTGTCGCCTTCCTCGCCATGCTCGAACAGCATCTGCAGCCCGACGCAGATGCCGAGGAACGGCTTGTCGCGCGCGGCGCGCAGCACCGCCTCGCGCGCGCCGCTCGCGCCGAGCTGGCGCATGCAGTCCGGCAAGGCGCCCTGCCCGGGAACGACGACCCTTTCCGAGGAAGAAATCCGGTCGGGGTCGGCGGTCACCACCACCTCAGCCTGTGGGGCGACATGCTCGAGCGCCTTGGAGACCGAGCGCAGGTTGCCCATGCCGTAATCGACGACCGCGATCCTCAACTTACAGGGAGCCTTTGGTCGAGGGCACGGTTCCGGCGGCGCGCGGGTCGGGCTCGGCGGCCATGCGCAGCGCGCGTGCGAAAGCCTTGAACACGGTCTCGCACTGGTGGTGCGCGTTGTCGCCGCGCAGGTTGTCGATGTGCAGCGTCACCTGGGCGTGGTTGGCGAAGCCCTGGAAGAACTCGTGCACCAGGTCGACGTCGAACTCGCCGATCAGCGCCCGGGTGAACGCCACGTGGTACTCGAGCCCGGGACGGCCCGAGAAGTCGATCACCACGCGCGACAGCGCCTCGTCCAGCGGCACGTAGGCGTGGCCGAAGCGGCGCACGCCGGCCTTGTCGCCGATCGCCCTGGCGAAGGCCTGGCCCAGCGTGATGCCGATGTCCTCCACCGTGTGGTGGCCGTCGATGTGCAGGTCGCCCTTCGCCTCGATCTCGAGGTCGAGCATGCCGTGGCGCGCCACCTGGTCGAGCATGTGCTCGAGAAACGGCAGCCCGGTGGACAGGCGCGCGCTGCCCTTGCCGTCCAGGTCGAGCTTCACCCGGATCTGGGTCTCCTTGGTGTTGCGGGTGACTTCGGCGGTCCTCATAGGGCTTCGCGCAGCGCTGTCAAAAGTACACGGTTTTCGTCCGGCGTGCCGACCGTGACGCGCAGGCAGCCCTTCAGCCCCGGGTGCAAGTTGCGCACCAGCACGCCCTGGCGCCGCAGCCCCTCGTAGGTGCGGTCCGCGTCCGGCACGCGGATCAGGAAGAAGTTGGCCTCCGAAGGAAAGACCGTGACGCCTTCGAGCTTCACGAGATCCCTCTTCAGGCTCTCTCTTTCAAGGCGTATCTGGGCCGCCTGCTCCTCCAGCACTTCCAGGCGCTCGAGGATGAACAGCGCCGCCGCCTGCGTCAGCACGTTGACGTTGTAGGCCTGGCGCACCTTGTTGAACTCGGCGATCCACTCCGGCCGCCCGGCGAGATAGCCCAGGCGGATGCCTGCCAGGCCCAGCTTGGATACGGTGCGCAGCACGACCAGGTTGGGGAATTCGCTCAGCCTGCCCATGAAAGTCTTGCCGGCGAAGACGTGGTACGCCTCGTCCATGACGACCAGCCCCTCGCATGCCTCGATCACCCTGACGAGGTCCGCCTCGGGATACAGCACGCCGGTCGGGTTGTTCGGGTAGGCGAGGAACACGAGCGCCGGGCGCTCGGCGCGCATGCGCTCGATGAACGCCGCGGCATCGAAGGAGAAGTCCTCGCGCAGCGGCACCGCCACGGCCTTCATGCCGGAGAACGCGGCGTTCATCGAATACATGACGAAAGTGGGCGCGGGGTACATCATGACCGCGCCGGGGCGCGCGAGCGCCAGCGTGACGATCTGGATGAGGTCGTCGGAGCCGTTCCCGAGCAGGAGCTCCATGCCCTGCGGCACGCCCATCTTGCGCGCGATGAGCGCGCGCAGCTCCCGCCCGCTCGGCTCGGGGTAGCGGTTGAGGTCCACGCGCGACAGCACCTCGGCCAGCTCGCGGCGCATCGCCGGCGGCAGCGGGTACGGGTTTTCCATGGCGTCGAGCTTCACCATGCCGCCGGCGTCGGCGACGCCGTAGGCCTTGAGTGCCAGGATCTCGGGCCGGACGAGCTTTTGCGGGGTCATTTGAAGCGCATCTCGGCGGCGCGGGCGTGCGCGTCGAGCCCTTCGCCCTTCGCCAGCACCGAGGAGGTCCGGCCGAGGGATTGCGCGCCCGCCTCGGAGATCTCGATCAGGCTGGAGCGCTTCTGGAAGTCGTAGACGCCGAGCGGCGACGAGAAGCGCGCGGTACCGGCGGTGGGCAGCACGTGGTTCGGGCCGGCGCAGTAGTCGCCGATCGCCTCCGAGCTCCAGCGGCCCAGGAAGATCGCCCCGGCGTTGGCGAGCAGCGGCAGCCATGCCTCGGGATCCTCGACCGAGAGCTCCAGGTGCTCGGGCGCGATGCGGTTGGCGAGCGCGCAGGCTTCCTCGAGGTCACGCGTCTCGATCAGCGCGCCGCGCCCTTCGAGAGAGGCTTCGATGGTCTGGCGTCTCGGCATTTCACCGAGAAGCTTTCTTATGGAAGCCTCGACCGCGTCCAGATGCCTCCTGTCCGGCGAAAGCAGGATCGCCTGCGCCGACTCGTCGTGCTCGGCCTGCGAGAAAAGGTCCATCGCCACCCAGTCCGCGGGCGCGGTGCCATCGCAGATCACGAGGATCTCGGAAGGGCCGGCGATCATGTCGATGCCGACCTCGCCGAACACCTGGCGCTTCGCCTCGGCGACGTAGACGTTGCCCGGCCCGACGATCTTGTCGACGCGCGGCACCGAGGCGGTGCCGTAGGCGAGCGCGGCCACCGCCTGCGCGCCGCCGATGCCGATCATGCGGTCCACGCCGGCGAGCGCGGCGGCGGCGAGCACCAGCTCGTTCGGGTTCGGGCTCACCATGATCAGCTCGCGCACCCCGGCGACCTTGGCCGGC
>DASUUN010000220.1:0-14316 GCA_036374055.1 Burkholderiales bacterium | reverse complement strand
ACAGCGCCGCCGCGGTGAAGAAGGCGAGCACCAGGAAGAGCACGCCGTGCACCGGGTTGCGCGCCGTGATGACGAGCAGGCCGGACAGCAACAGCACTCCCCCGAAGGAGTAGAAGACTACGGCTTCGAACATTCTTGTTGGTTGCCTAGCGGTAAGGGGCGTCGGCCGCCCGGTCGCGCGCGATTTCTTCCTCGTAACGGTCGCCCACCGCAAGCAGCATGGGCTTGGTGTAGTACAGGTCGCCGCGCTTCTCGCCGTGGTACTCGAGCGTGCGCGTCTCGACGATGGCGTCCACCGGGCAGGCCTCCTCGCAGAAGCCGCAGAAAATGCACTTCACCAGGTCGATGTCGTACCGGGTGGTGCGGCGGGTTCCGTCTTCCCGCTGCTCCGAATCGATATGGATGGCGAGCGCCGGGCACACCGCCTCGCACAGCTTGCACGCGATGCAGCGCTCCTCGCCGTTCGGGTAGCGGCGCAGGGCGTGCAGCCCGCGGAAGCGCGGGCTCATCGGCGTCTTCTCCTCCGGGAACTGGATGGTGATCTTGCGCGCAAACAGGTTGCGCCCGGTGAGCGCCATGCCGCGCAGCAGCTCGAGCAGCAGGAACGACTTGAAGAAGTCGATCACGCGCGTCATGCCTGGCTCCGGCGAGCGGGGGGTTGGTTTTTGCGAACGGCAACCCGCCGCTCGCAAAAGCCGCTCGCCTCCCCCCTTCTCAGGGGGGCAGGAAGGCATATCCGACTCATGTCCACAGGCTCCACGGCGTCTGCATCCACACCGCGATCACCACGATCCAGACGATGGTGAGCGGGATGAAGACCTTCCATCCCAGGCGCATGATCTGGTCGTAGCGGTAGCGCGGGAAGGTGGCGCGGAACCACAGGAACATGGACACGATGAAGAACACCTTGATCAGCAGCCAGCCGAACGGCGGCACCCAGTTGAACACCATCGAGTCGATGGGCGCCTGCCAGCCGCCGAAGAACAGGATCGCGGTCAGCGTGCTGATCAGGATCATGTTCGCGTACTCGGCGAGGAAGAACAGCGCGAAGGTCATGCCCGAGTACTCGACCATGTGGCCGGCGACGATCTCGGACTCGCCCTCCACCACGTCGAACGGCGCGCGGTTGGTCTCGGCGACGCCGGAAACGAAGTAGACCACCAGCATGGGCAGCAGAGGCAGCCAGTTCCACGACAGGAACGTGACGCCCTTGCCGGCGAAGTAGCCGCGGCCCTGCTGCTCGATGATGTCGGAGATGTTCAGGCTGCCCGAGACCATGAGCACCACCACCAGGGCGAAGCCCATGGCGAGCTCGTAGGACACCATCTGCGCGGCCGAGCGCATCGCGCCGAGGAACGCGTACTTCGAATTGGACGCCCAGCCGGCGATGATCACCCCGTACACGCCGATCGACGACAGCGCCAGGATGTACAGCAGGCCGGCGTTGATGTCGGCCAGCACCAGCTCGGGCGCGAACGGGATCACCGCCCAGGCGGCGAGCGCCGGGGTGATCATTACCACCGGCGCCAGGATGAACAGCCCCTTGTTGGCGTTGCCCGGAAGGATGATCTCCTTCATGAGCAGCTTCACCCCGTCGGCGATCGGCTGGAACAGGCCGAAGGGGCCGACGCGGTTGGGGCCCAGCCGGATCTGCATCCAGCCGATCATCTTGCGCTCCCACAGCGTGAGGTAGGCGACGGCGCCCATCAGCGGCGCCACGATGGCGACGATCGCGGCGAGGCTCCACAGCGTGACCGACACCGCCGGGCCCCAGGTGGGACCGAACCATGCGCTCGACTGGGCGTGCAGCCACTCCATCTACGCGGCCCTCCCCACGGCGGCCTTCTCCAGCGTCACGCTGCCGAACATCGGGCCGATGCCGGCGGTGGAGTGATGCGCGGCGGCGATGCGCACGCACTCGTCGGGAAGCCTGTCGTCGAGCGCCGCATCGAGGTGCGCAGCGCCGTTCACGGAAATTTTCTCTCCTGAAGCGACCCCGAGCTTCGCCATGAGCCGCGAGTTCATCCAGGCCCTGGGCGGGCGGGCGTCGGGCGTCTTCTGCAGCGGCGGCGAGCGCCGCACCAGCGGATCGGCGAAGTAGATCGGCACGTCGGCGATGCGCTGGATGCCCTGCGAGGATACCGACACCGAGGTGTCGGTGGCGCCGATGCGGTTGGACAGCAGGCCGTGGATGTCGCGGCCGCCGAGGCAGGCGGCGCGCACCTGCTCGATGCTGTCGAAGTCGAAGTCGGGCCTGCCGAGCAGGCTGCCCAGCACGCGCAGCACCTTCCATCCCGGGCGCGCCTCGCCCAGCGGGTTGACGGTCGCGCGGAAGCTCTGGACGCGGCCTTCGGTATTGATGAACGTGCCCGGGGTCTCGGTGAACGGCGCGATCGGCAGCAGCACGTCGGCCTTGTCGACCGTGTGCTTCCAGGGGCTCAGCAGCACCACGAACTCGGCCTGGTCGAGCGCCCCGGGGTTGGCGCAATCCAGCCGCGCTTCGACATTGAGCAGCACGAGCGCCTTCTTCTGCAGCACCTCGTCGAGAGTCGCGGTGGGCAGGCCGGCCACATAGCCGCCCACCGAGTTCGCTGCCTCGCCGATGAACCCGACCCTGCCGCCCGTCACCTGAGCGAGGGCCTGGGCCGCGACGTGGATCTGCGCCGCCTGCGGGTGCTGCTGGGCGAAGTTGCCGATCAGCACCGCGGCGTTCCTCCCGGCTTGCAGGGCGTCCTCGAAGCCCTTGATGCTGCTTGCGAGCTCCGACGGCGCGACCACGCGCTTGCTGGCCATCGGCATCAGCCAGTCGTCGTCCACCGAATGCAGCATGTGGATCTGCGCGCCGCGCTTGGCTGCCTGGCGCAGGCGGTGGGCGATGAGCGGCGCCTCCTTGCGCAGGAACGAGCCGATCACCAGCACGCGGTCGAGCGCGCCGAGCTCGGTGATCGGCATGCCGAGCCAGGGGATGCCCTCGCGCTTGCCGTCGGCCGAGAAATCCGAATGCCGCAGGCGGAAATCCGCGGGTGCCAGCCTGCCAGCCAGATGCAATTCCTCGAGCGTGGCGTGCGGCGAGGCGAGGATGCCGAAGTCTTGCAGGCGCGGCACCGCGAAGTCGAAGGCCTCTTCCCAGCCCACCTCGTGCCACTTCCCGTCGCGCTTCACCATCGGCCGGGTCAGCCGGTCGGGGGAATTGAGGCCTTCGTAGGAGAAGCGGTCCTTGTCGGACAGCCAGCATTCGTTGACCGCGTCGTTCTCCAGGGGCAGCACGCGCATCACCCGGTTCTGCTTCACCTGCACCACCAGGTTGGAGCCCAGGCTGTCGTGCGGCGAGATCGACCTGCGCCGCGACAATTCCCAGGTCCTCGCCTGGTAGCGGAACGGCTCCGAGGTGAGCGCGCCCACCGGGCACAGGTCGATCATGTTGCCGGAGAGCTCGGACTCGACCGCCTTGCCCACGAAGGACACGATCTCGGCGTTCTCGCCGCGCCCGGCGAGGCCGAGCTCCATGACGCCGGCGATCTCCTGGCCGAAGCGCACGCAGCGCGTGCACTGGATGCAGCGGCTCATCTCTTCCGCGGCGACCAGGGGTCCCAATTCTTTTCTCAATACGACTCTCTTCTCCTCGGTGTAGCGCGAGTTGCTGTTGCCGTAGCCGACGGCCAGGTCCTGCAGCTGGCATTCGCCGCCCTGGTCGCAGATCGGGCAGTCGAGCGGATGGTTGATGAGCAGGAACTCCATCACCCCGTTCTGCGCCTTCACCGCGCTCACCGAGTGGGTCCACACCTTCATCCCTTCGGTGACCGGCGTGGCGCAGGCCGGCAGCGGCTTGGGCGCCTTCTCCACCTCCACCAGGCACATGCGGCAGTTGGCGGCGATCGACAGCTTGCGGTGGTAGCAGAAGTGCGGCACGTAGATGCCCAGCCGGTTGGCGGCATCCATCACCGTCGCTCCTTGGGCGACCTCGAGCTCTTTGCCGTCGACGGTGATCTTGGGCATCTAGGCGGCTTCCGCCATGTTCCGCAGGACGTGGGGCTCGTGCCTCGCCCCGGCCCTGCCCCATTTGGGTTCTACGTCTTTTTCAACAAGACATCGCTTTTGTTCTATGTGGTGCACGAATTCATCGCGGAAATGCTTGATGAAGCTCTTCACCGGCAGCGCGGCGGCGTCGCCCAGCGCGCAGATGGTGCGCCCGGCGATGTTGTCGGCGACGTTGTCGAGCAGCGCGAGGTCCTCCATGCGGCCCTTGCCGTTCTCGATGCGGTTCACCACGCGGTATAGCCACCCGGTGCCTTCGCGGCACGGGGTGCACTGGCCGCAGGACTCCTCGAAGTAGAAGTACGACAGGCGCTCGAGGGCACGCACCATGCAGGTGCTGTCGTCCATCACGATCACCGCGCCCGAGCCGAGCATCGAGCCGGCCTTGGCGATGGAGTCGTAGTCCATGTCGGTGGCCAGCATGATGTCCGCCGGGAGGACGGGCATGGACGAGCCGCCCGGAATGACGGCTTTCAATTTGTTTCCATTACGGACACCGCCGGACATCTCCAGCAGCTTGGCGAACGGCGTGCCGAGCCTCACCTCGTAGTTGCCCGGGCGCGCCACGTGCCCGGTGACCGAGAACAGCTTCGTGCCGCCGTTGTTCGGCCGGCCGAGCGCGAGGAAGGCTTCGCCGCCGTTCCTCACGATCCAGGGCACCGCGGCGAGGGTTTCGGTGTTGTTGATGGTGGTGGGCTTGCCGTACAGGCCGTAGCTCGCCGGGAACGGCGGCTTGAAGCGCGGCTGGCCCTTCTTGCCTTCCAGCGACTCGAGCAGCGCCGTCTCTTCGCCGCAGATGTAGGCGCCGTAGCCGGGGACCGCGTACAGCTCGTAGCTGAAGTCCGAGCCGAGGATGTTCCTGCCCAGGTAGCCTGCCGCATAGGCCTCGGCGAGCGCCTGCTCGTGCTGCTCGTAGATCTCCCACACCTCGCCGTGGATGTAGTTGTAGCCGGCGGTGGCGCGCATGGCATAGCCGGCGATGATCATGCCCTCGATCACCGCGTGCGGGTTGTAGCGCAGCAGGTCGCGGTCCTTGCAGGTGCCCGGCTCGCCTTCGTCGGAGTTGCACACCACGTACTTCGGCCCGCTGCCGCCCTTGGGCATGAACGACCACTTGAGCCCGGTGGGGAAGCCCGCCCCGCCGCGGCCGCGCAGCGCGGATTTCTTGAGCTCTGCAACGATGTCTTCGGGTTGGATTCTCTCCTGAAGGATCTTTTTCAAGGCGGCGTATCCATCGCGCGCCTCGTAGTCCTTCAGGCGCCAGTTGGCGCCGTCCAGGCCCTTCATCAGGATCGCGTCGGGTCCGTAGTCCAGCATCACTTCAGTTCCTCGATCAGCTTGTCGAGCTTCTCTTTCGACATGTAGTCGTGCATCTTCTTGTTGTTCACCAGGACCACCGGCGCCATGGCGCAGGCGCCCATGCACTCGCCTTCCTTGAGGGTGAAGCGCCCGTCGGGCGTGGTCTCGTTGAAGTCGATGCGCAGCTTCTCGCGCAGGTGGTCCGCCGCGTCGAGCGCGCCCTGCAGCCCGCACGGCAGGCAGGTGCACACGGTGAGCTTGTGGCGCCCCATGGGCTCGAGGTTGTACATGGAGTAGAAGGTCGCCACTTCGTATACCGCGACCGGCGGCATGTCGAGGTACTTCGCGACGTAGTCCATCAGCTCCGAGGACAGCCAGCCCTTCTCGTCCTGGGCGATGATGAGCGCGCTCATCACCGCCGAGCGCTTCTGGTCGGGCGGATACTTCGCCACCTCGCGGTCGATCTTTTTCAGGGAATCGGTGGTCAGCATTTTTTCTTCACCGGTCGATTTCTCCGAAGACGATGTCCTGGGTGCCGATGATGGCCACGGCGTCGGCCAGCATGTGGCCGCGCGCCATCTCGTCGAGGGCGGCGAGGTGGGCGAAGCCCGGGGCGCGGATTTTGAGGCGGTAGGGCTTGTTGGCGCCGTCGGACACGAGGTAGATGCCGAACTCGCCCTTGGGCGCCTCGACCGCCGCGTACACCTCGCCCTCGGGCACGTGCATGCCCTCGGTGACCAGCTTGAAGTGGTGGATGAGCTGCTCCATGCCCTGCTTCATCTCCAGGCGCGTGGGCGGGGCGACCTTGTGGTCGTTCACCATCACCGGGCCGGGGTTCCTGCGCAGCCAGTCGATGCACTGCCGGATGATGCGGTTGGACTGGCGGAACTCCTCGATGCGCACCAGGTAGCGGTCGTAGCAGTCGCCGTTCCTGCCCACCGGGATGTCGAAATCCATCTCGCCGTACACCTCGTAGGGCTGCTTCTTCCTCAGGTCCCAGGCTATCCCTGAGCCGCGCAGCATGGGCCCGGTGAAGCCCAGCGCCAGCGCGCGCTCGGGCGGCACCACCCCGATGCCCACGGTGCGCTGCTTCCAGATGCGGTTCTCGGTGAGCAGCGTCTCGTACTCGTCCACCGCTTTCGGGAAGCGCTCGGTGAAGTCCTCGAGGAAGTCGAGCAGCGAGCCCTGCCGGTTGCGATTCAGCTGCTCGATCTCGCGCTCGCTTTTCCACTTGGACAGCTGATACTTCGGCATCGCCTCCGGCAGGTCGCGGTACACGCCGCCCGGGCGGTAGTAGGCCGCGTGCATGCGCGCGCCCGACACCGCCTCGTAGGCGTCCATCAGGTCCTCGCGCTCGCGGAAGCAGTACAGGAACACGGTCATCGCGCCGATGTCCAGGCCGTGCGCGCCGAGCCACAGGAGGTGATTCAGGATGCGGGTGATCTCGTCGAACATGACGCGGATGTACTTGGCGCGCAGCGGCGGCTCGACGCCGATCAGCCTCTCGATCGCCAGCACGTAGGCGTGCTCGTTGCACATCATCGACACGTAGTCGAGCCGGTCCATGTAGGGCACCGACTGGATGAACGTCTTGTGCTCGGCGAGCTTCTCGGTGGCGCGGTGCAGCAGGCCGATGTGCGGGTCGGCGCGCTGGATGACTTCGCCGTCCAGCTCGAGCACCAGGCGCAGCACGCCGTGCGCCGCCGGGTGCTGGGGGCCGAAGTTCAGCGTGTAGTTGCGGATTTCGGCCATTACTCGGTGTCGGCGTAGTTCGTTTCGCGCACGATGCGGGGCGTGACCTCGCGCGGGTCGATGGTCACCGGCTGGTAGATGACGCGCTTCTGCTCCGGGTCGTAGCGCATCTCGACGTGGCCGGAGAGCGGGAAGTCCTTGCGGAACGGGTGGCCGACGAAGCCGTAGTCGGTGAGGATGCGGCGCAGGTCGGGATGGCCCTCGAACATGATGCCGAACAGATCGAAGGCCTCGCGCTCGAACCAGTTGGCGGACGGCCAGACCTCGATCAGCGAGCTCACCACCGGAAATTCGTCGTCCGGGCAGAAAGCGCGCAGCCGGATGCGCCAGTTGTTCTTCACGGACAGCAGGTGCACGACCGCGGCGAAGCGCGGGCCCTCGCGCGGCTTGTCGGCGTAGGCGCCGTAGTCCATGCCGCACAGGTCGATGAGCTGCTCGAAGCCGAGCTGGTCGCGCAGCCTTTCGGCGACCGCCCGGTAGTCCGCCGCCTTGGCTTCGATCGTGATCTCGCCCAGCCGCTCGACCGGGTTCAGATCCTGGAGTGCGTCGAAAAGCCTCTGCAGCCGTGGGGTCATCGAGCGATCGTGTTGGTCCGCTTGATCTTGTTCTGCAGCTGGACGATGCCGTAGAGCAGCGCCTCGGCGGTGGGCGGGCAGCCGGGCACGTAGATGTCGACGGGCACGATGCGGTCGCAGCCGCGCACTACCGAGTAGGAGTAGTGGTAGTAGCCTCCGCCGTTGGCGCACGAGCCCATCGAGATCACCCAGCGCGGCTCGGCCATCTGATCGTAGACCTTGCGCAGGGCCGGCGCCATCTTGTTGCACAGCGTGCCGGCGACGATCATCACGTCGGACTGGCGCGGGCTGGGGCGGAACACGATGCCGAAGCGGTCGAGGTCGTAGCGCGCCGCGCCGGCGTGCATCATCTCCACCGCGCAGCAGGCGAGGCCGAAGGTCATCGGCCACAGCGACCCGGTGCGCGTCCAGTTGATGAGCTTGTCCGCCGTGGTGGTGACGAACCCCTTCTCGAGGACCCCTTCTACTCCCACTCCAGCGCTCCTTTCATCCACTCGTAGACGAAGCCGACCACCAGGATCGCGAGAAACACCATCATCGAGACGAAGCCGGCGACGCCGATGTCGTTGATCACCGTGGCCCAGGGGAAGAGGAAGGCGATCTCCAGGTCGAACAGGATGAACAGGATCGCGACCAGGTAGTAGCGCACGTCGAACTTCATGCGCGCGTCCTCGAAGGCCTCGAAGCCGCACTCGTAGGGCGAGAGCTTCTCGGGATCCGGGCGGCTGGGCCCGAGCAGCTTCCCGAGCATCATGGGCGCCACGCCGACGCCGATGCCGACCAGGATGAACAGCAGGATCGGAAAGTACTCAGCAAGCATAGGATCTGGTGCCCACGAGCAGACTCGAACTGCTACGGCTTTTTAGGCCACTAGCCCCTCAAGCTAGCGTGTCTACCAATTTCACCACGTGGGCGAATTCGAAATTATCCCCCAAAAATCACTGCGGTACGCTCTTTTCGCCGGCCGGCGGCGCCGGTTTCGCGGGCTCGGCGGCCGGCTTTTCGGCGTCCAGCTTTTTCTCCACCGCGGGCGCCGCGCGATCGACCACGCTGCCGCCTTCCTGCGGCCGGTTGGTGGCGAAGTACGCGAGCGCGAGGCTCGACACGAAAAACACGGTGGCCAGCACGGCGGTGGCGCGCGACAGGAAATTGGCCGACCCCGTGGCGCCGAACAGGCTCGACGAGGCGCCGCCGCCGAAGCCCGAGCCCATGTCCGCGCCCTTGCCGTGTTGCAGCAGCACCAGCCCGACGATCGCCATCGCGATCAGCACGTGCGCCACTACTGCGATATTCATCCAGTTCATTTCCCGATCCTCATCGTTACTGCCCGCCCGCCTTCACTATCGCAAGAAACTCCGTTGCCGCGAGCGAGGCGCCGCCGATCAGGCCGCCGTCCACGTCGGGCATGGCGAAAATCGCCGCCGCGTTCTGCGCCTTCACGCTTCCTCCGTAGAGGATGCGCGTGGCGTTTGAAACTCTCTTGCGCAGGAAAGCATGCACTTCCTGCGCCTGCTGCGGCGTCGCGGTGCGCCCGGTGCCGATCGCCCAGACGGGCTCGTAGGCGAGCACCGCGTCGTCGAAAGAGGCCTGCTTCAGGACCTCGTCCAGCTGCCGCGCCACCACTTCCTGCGTGCGCCCCGCCTCGCGCTCCTGCAGGGTCTCGCCGACGCACAGGATCGGCGTCAGCCCGGCGCCGCGCGCCGCGGCGAACTTGGCCGCGACCTGCGCGTCGGTCTCGCCGTACACCTGCCGCCGCTCGGAATGACCGACGATCACGTAGCGGCAGCCGAACTCGCGCAGCATCGCCGCCGACACTTCGCCGGTGTAGGCGCCCTGCGCGTGCTCGCTCACGTTCTGCGCGCCCCACGCAATCGGGCTGCCGCGCAGCCGCTCGGAAACCTGCTGCAGATAGGGGAACGGCGGGCAGACGGCGCACTCTGCGCCCGCCGCTACGCCGATTTCCTCCAGCAGCGCATCCAGCAGGGCCTGATTCGAGGCCCGGCTGCCGTGCATCTTCCAGTTGCCAGCAACCAGCCGGGTGCGCCGCATAACCGGTGAATTTTACCGCATGGTGTCCGCGACTTCGGTATTTACCCTGTGAAGCAACAGGGATAAGGTAGCGGCGCTTACCAAAAAAGGGAGGGGCTTCAATGAAGAAGGTTCTCATCGCCGCCGCAGCGAGCGCCGTGCTCGCCCTGCCGGCGGCGCACGCGCAACAGAAGGTCCGCATCAACCTCGCCAACGCATTTCCCAACAGCCTCACGCTGATCGGCGAGGCACCCGTCAGGCTGGCAGCGAAGGTCCAGCGCCTGTCGGGGGGCACGCTCGAGATCCGGGTCAACGAGCCCGGCGCGCTGGTCCCGGCCCTGCAGGCGATCCAGGCCACCGGCCAGGGCTCGGTCGACGCCGCGTGGTCGAACGCCGGCTTCTTTGCCGGCACCGACTCCGCGTTCAACATGTTCGCCGCGGTGCCGTTCGGTCCCGGCATCCCCGAATACCTCGCCTGGGTGCACCACGGCGGCGGCCTGCAGCTGTCGCGCGAGATGTTCGGCAAGCACAACGTCTACAACATTCCCTGCGCGATCATCCCGCCCGAGGCCTCGGGCTGGTTCCGCAAGGAAATCAAGAGCGTGAACGATCTCAAGGGCCTGAAGATGCGCTTCTTCGGCCTGGGGGCCAAGGCGATGGCAAAGCTCGGCGTGGCGACCCAGCTGCTCGCGCCGGGAGACATCTTCCAGGCGCTGCAGCTCGGCACGCTCGACGCCACGGAGTTCTCGCTGCCGGTGATGGACCAGAAGCTCGGCTTCCACCAGGTGGCGAAGTTCTATTACTTCCCCGGCTGGCACCAGCAGGCGACGTTCCTCGAGTTCTACATCAACGCCAACAAGTGGAAGTCGCTCTCCGACCAGCACAAGGCGATGATCGAATCGGCGTGCGGCGACCTGACGCGCGACGTGATCGCCGAGGGCGAGGCGACGCAATGGAAGGCGATGACCGAGATGCGCGACAAGAACGGCGTGCAGATCAGGAAGTGGTCGCCGGAGATCATGGCCGCGTTCGAGAAGGCCTGGAACGACGTGATCGCCGAGGAATCGAAGGCGAACCCGAACTTCAAGCGCGTGTACGACTCGTACGCCAAGTTCCGCAAGGACTACGCCATCTGGCGTGAGCACGGGTACGTGAACTAGACCGCGCGCCTGCCCGCATGGACAGGCTGCTCGCGGCAAGCAAGGCGATCGAACGGCTGCTCCACGCCATTTCCATGGCGGCGGGGTGGCTGTTCGTGGTCTGCACGGTGGTCATCCTGTTCGACGTGCTGACGCGCAAGTTCGGCTACCAGATCCCGCAGATGGGATCGACCCGGCTGCAGGAGCTGGAATGGCACCTGCACACGGCGCTGTTCTGCTTCTGGCTGGGCACGGCGTACATCAGGAACGCGCACGTGCGCATCGACATCCTGGTGGCGAACACCGCGCCGCGCCGGCTCGCCTGGATCGAGCTCCTCGGCGTGCTGGGGTTCGCCCTGCCCTATTGCCTGGTCGCGATCTACTTCAGCTACGACTTCTTCCATACCGCCTGGCAGTACAACGAGTACTCGGACTCGGCCACCGGGCTGCCGTGGCGCTGGATCCCGAAGGGCATGATCAGCATCGGGCTCATCCTCCTGCTCGCCGCGGTGATCTCGGTCGGCCTGCGGCTGGTCGTCTATCTGTGGGGTCCTGAGCGGCTGCGCGCGGCGGCCGCCTTCGCGGGCGCGAAAGCCGGGCGATGACCGCCTGGGTCGGCCAGCACCTCTCGGTATTCCTGTTCGTGGTGCTGGCGGTGCTGCTGTTCACCGGCTACCCGGTGGCGTTCGTGCTGGGCGGCATCGCGATCTTCTTCGGCGCGATCGGCATCGCCTTCGGCGTGTTCGAGCCGATGATGTTCTTCAATTTGCTGCCGCGCATCTGGGGCGGCATCGCCGCCAACCCGATCCTGGTGGCGGTGCCGATGTTCATCTTCATGGGCACGGTGCTGGAGCGCAGCGGCGTCGCGAACGACCTGCTGCATGCGCTGCAGGTGCTCACGCGCCGCATTCCCGGCGGGCTGGCGATGTCGGTGACGCTCATGGGCACGATCATGGCGGCGACCACCGGCATCGTCGGCGCCTCGGTGGTGATGCTGACCCTGGTGGCGCTGCCGCCGATGATGCAGCGCGGCTACCAGAAGGAGCTCGCGGTCGGCACCATCGCCTCGGCCGGCACGCTCGGCATCCTGATCCCGCCCTCGATCATGCTGGTGATCATGGGCGACCTGCTGCAGGTCTCGGTCGGCACGCTGTTCGCCGCGGCCGTGATCCCCGGCCTGCTGCTCTCGGTCCTCTACCTCGCCTACATCTGCACCTTCAGCTTCCTCAAACCCGGCGTCGCTCCGCCGCTGCCGCCCGAGATCGGGCCGAAGACCGCGCGCGAGTTCTGGGCGATGATCGGCAAGAGCTTCCTGCCGCCCACGTTCCTGATCGTGCTGGTGCTCGGGTCGATCTTCGGCGGCTGGGCGACGCCGACCGAGGCCGCGGGCGTCGGCGCCGCCGGCGCGCTGGTGCTCGCCTGGTTCAACGGCAAGCTCGGCCTGAAGCAGCTGAACGCGATGATCGAGAGCGCGGCGCTCACCAACGCGCTGGTGTTCTTCATCTTCTTCGGCGCGACGCTGTTCGCGTTCGTGTTCCGGGCGCTGGGCGGCGACGACATCGTCACCGAGGTGCTCCGGGCGCTCGGCCTCGACACCGGCTGGGAAATCCTGCTTTTCGTGATGGCGCTGGTGTTCGTGCTGGGCTTTTTCTTCGACTGGATCGAGATCTGCCTCATCGTGCTGCCGATCTTCGCGCCGGTGCTCAAGGGCATCGACTTCGGCCCGCACCTGGGCGAGGGCGGCGTGATCGTGTTCCTCGCCTGGTTCATCATCCTGATGTCGGTGAACCTGCAGACGTCTTTCCTCACCCCGCCGTTCGGCTTCACGCTGTTCTACATGAAGGGCACCGTGCCGCCCGCCATCACGATGGCGCACATCTACCGCGGCATCGTGCCGTTCGTCGTCATCCAGCTGACCGGCCTCGCCCTGCTGCTGGCCGCCCCCGAGCTTGCGCTGTGGCTGCCGCGCAAGGTGGGATTCCTTCAGTAGCGCGCTAGATCAGCTCTCGCATCCAGGCGGCGGTGCGCTCCGCGCCGCCGAAGCTGTAGAGGTGCACGCCGACCACGTTGCTCGGCTCGCGGCCGTGCACGTAGCGCGCGACCGCCACCACCTGCTCGCGCGGGTCGGTATTCGTCACCAGCCTGGCGATGCCGCTGCCGAGGTTGCGCAGCGCGCGCAGCGAGACGCTGACGCCGCAGCGCTGCGCATAGCGCGCCAGCGCCACCGGATCGGCCGGCCCGGCGATGCCGACATAGACGGGCAGATCCGGGTGGCTGCGCGCGAGGCCCGCGCAGTAGTCCACCACGCGCTGCGGGGAGAAGCAGAACTGCGTGACCACGTAGATGCCGAGGCGCTGCCCGCGCGCCAGCGCCAGCTTCCTTTTCAGCGATTCCTGGAGAACCGCGGGCGCGATCCGCGGATGCCCCTCCGGATAGCCGCCGACGCCGATCTCGCGCACGCCGCACTCGGCGAGCACCCCCTCCTCCAGCACCTGGAGGCTGTCCCGGTACGGGCCCTTGGGCCGCGCCTCGTCGCCGCCGATGAGCAGGACGCGGTGCACGTCGTATTGCTTTACCGCTTTCCCGAGAAAATCCCTGAATTCCTGCCGGTCGATGATGCGGCGCGCCGAGACGTGCGGCACGGGATCGAGGCCCGCGGCGCGCAGCGCGGCGACCGCGTCGAGCGTGCGGCCGAGCGGCAGGCCGGGCAGTGACGGAATGTAGACGCAGGTATTGGCCGGCAGCAGCGCGGCGAGCCCGCCCGCGCGGTGCAGCTCGCGCGGCGAGATCTCCAGCGAGCCGGCGGCGAGCAGCTCCGACAGGCGCGCCTGCAGCGCGCCGTCAGTCGCGCTTGCGGGAAACGACATAGGACTCGTCGAGGAACCACAGGGCGCCGTGCTTCTGCAGCACTTCGCGCGTGGCATCGAGGTAGCGCGTGCTCTTCAGCACGTCGGACAGGCGCTGGTCCTCGATCTGCGCCACGTAGATCGCGGCGTTCCAGGCGGCGAACAGCGTCGAGGTGCCGATGCTGGAGGAGATCTCGCTCGGCAGCGTGTGCATGTCGTAGCGGAACAGCGCGCGCGCGTCCGCGTAGGCGTTGAAGTTGTAGCGCCGCGCGTCGCGTCCTAGGTCGGCCTTGGCTGCGCGCAGCAGGTCGTGGCGGGTGTGCGCGAAAGGGTTCTCGCCCGGCCACACCTGCTGGATGATCTCCAGGGCAGGGTCGTGCCCGTAGGAATGGATGCCGAGCAGGCGCCCGCCCTTGCCGAGCGCGCGCACCAGCGGCGCGACCACGCGCTGCGCCTTGAATTCGAGCGGCGCGCGCAGGCGGTAGGGCTGCGAGGCGATCACCATGTCGTAGTCGGCGCGTCCCTGGCCGCGCTTCGGGATCACGTCGTCGAGCAGGAAGCGGTAATCGTCGCGGTAGATGACCAGCGCGGTCGGATGCTCGTACACCGGGTTGCCGGTCTTCGGGCTCAGGCCCGCCTGCC
>DASUUN010000219.1:0-5114 GCA_036374055.1 Burkholderiales bacterium | reverse complement strand
GCGGCGAGCGCGGCGAATTCCGGCTGCACGAGGCGGCGCTTGTGGTGGCGCTTCTTCGGCCAGGGATCGGGGAAGAAGAGATGGATCGCGGCAAGGGAGGCGTCCGGGATCATGCGCTCCAGCACTTCGACCGCGTCGTGGCGGATCACGCGCAGATTGGCGAGTGCTTCTTTCTCGATTCTGTTGAGAAGGCTGCCGATACCCGGCGCGTGGACTTCGACCGCGATGAAGTCCACCTCCGGCCGCTCCTTGGCGATGGCGGCCGTGGTCTCGCCCATTCCCGAGCCGATCTCCAGGACGAGGGGCGCGGTTCTGCCGAAAGGGTTGCCCAGCGGCTCGCCGGTATACGGCAGCCCGTACTTCGGATACAGGGCTTCGAGGGCGCGCGCCTGGGCCGGCGTGGTCCTGCCCTGGCGCAGTACGTAACTGCGGACGGGCCGGTTCAAGCGGCCTTCGGCGCGATCTTCCCTTCGGTGGGGGAGCTCGGCGTCGCCGAGTAGAGCTTCTTCGGCATGCGTCCGGCGAGGAACGCCTCGCGCCCGGCCTCGACCGCCTTCTTCATGGCGCCGGCCATGAGCACCGGGTCGCGCGCCGCGGCGATGGCGGTGTTCATGAGCACGCCGTCGCAGCCGAGCTCCATGGCGATCGCGGCGTCCGAGGCCGTGCCCACGCCCGCGTCGACCAGCACCGGGACCCCGACCTTCTCCAGGATGAGCTGCAGGTTCCACGGATTCAGGATCCCCATGCCCGAGCCAATGAGCGAGGCGAGCGGCATCACCGCCACGCAGCCGATCGATTCGAGCATCTGCGCCTGGATGGGGTCGTCGGAGCAGTACACCATGACCTTGAAGCCGTCCTTCACCAGCGTCCCGGCCGCCTGCAGCGTCTCCGGCATGTTCGGGTAGAGCGTCTGCGGATCGCCCAGCACCTCGAGCTTGACGAGGTCGTGGCCGTCGAGCAGCTCGCGCGCGAGGCGCAGGGTGCGCACCGCATCGGCCGCGGTATAGCAGCCGGCGGTGTTCGGCAGGTACGTGTACTTCGACGGCGGCAGCGCGTCGAGCAGGCTCGGCTCGTTGCGGTTCTGCCCGATGTTGGTGCGGCGGATCGCCACGGTGACGATCTGCGCGCCGGAGGCGTCCACCGCGGCGCGCGTCTCGGCGAAGTCGCGGTACTTGCCGGTGCCGACGAGCAGCCGCGACGCATAGGTCTTGCCGGCGATGGTCAATGCGTCCTTCATCTGTCAGCCTCCGCCCACTGCCACCACGATCTCCAGCTGGTCGCCGTCGGCAAGCAGCGTCCGCGCGTGCGCGCTTTTCGGCACGATCTCGCCGTTGCGCTCGACGGCGATCTTCTTGCCCGAAAGCTCGAGGCGTGCGAGTAGCGCGGCGATCTCGAGCGGCTGCTCGAAACGGTGTGCCTTGCCGTTCACGAGAACACGGATCATAGCCTTTATGATACAGCGAGGAATGTGGTTTCGAATCGTGCTGCTGCTCTTGCTCGGCGGGCCCGCGCTGGCAGATGAAATCCGGCTGGCCAACGGCGACCGCATCACCGGCGAGGTGAAGGCGCGCGCCGGCGAGCGCCTCGTCGTGCAGACCGAATACGCCGGCGAGATATCGGTGCGCCTGAGAGACGTGCAATCCGTGTCGCTCGTGGATGCGCAAGGCGGGCTGCACGAGATCGGCCCGCTCGAGGTGGCGACCCTGGACCCGGCGCCCTACAAGACCCGGCGCGAGGTGGCCTACGCCGGGCGGGCGTTGCTCTCCGCCGCCTATGTTCGCGGCAACGCCGAGAGCGACCATGTTCATCTGGAGGCGGATTTCACGGCGCGGGCGAGGGACTACCGCTACAGCCTGTCGGGCCGGGTCGACCGGCGCTCGGAGCCGCCCGAGGACTCGAACACGGCATGGCTCGCCGGAGCCAACTACGACCGCTTCCTGGATGCGCGGCGCTTTGCCTATGTGCGCGCTTCCCTGGAGCACGATCGGGCCAAGGACATCGATTACCGCGCCGCGGCCGGCGCGGGATACGGCGTGCAGCTCATAGAGGATCCTGCGGCGAACGTTTCCGTGCGCGGCGGTCTCGACTACGTGACCGTCGACCGGTTCTTCGGCGCGCGCGAGGAATATCCCGCGCTCGGCTGGGGCGTCAAGGCCGCCCTTACTCCCTGGGGGCCGCGGCTGCAGCTGTTCCACGAGCAGGACGGATTCTGGAACCTGGAGGATTCCGACGTAGTGGTGGTGCGCTCGAAGACCGGGGTGCGCCTGCCGCTGGTCGAGCGGCTGAACGCGACCGCGCAGCTGAATGTCGACTGGGAACGGCGGCCGGCGCCCGGGCGCGTGTCCACCGACTCGACTCTGCTCTTGGGCGTCGACTACGCCTTCTGATGGGCGAAGCGGCGCAGTGGATCGGCGAACATGCGGTGGAAGTGTTCATGGTCGCGCTGGCTGCGCTGCTTGCCTTCTGGTTCGGCCTCTGGCGCTGCGTCGAGCGCTACGAGGAGCCGCTTTGGCGCGCGCTGGGGTTCGTCGCCCGGCGCATCGCGCCGTATCGCTATCTCAGCCTGCATCTGCTGGCGGGCCTCGCCGTGTGCTTCGCCGCGGTGTTCGCTTTCGGCAGCCTGGCGGAGGAGATCCTCGAGCGCGAAAGCTGGTACGCCTTCGACCGGGCGCTCGCCGTGGCGCTGAACCGCCATGCCACGCCGCTCGGCGCCGATGCACTGGGCGCGATTACGCGCCTGGGCGACGCCCGGGTGATCACCGCGCTGGGGCTTGCCGTCGCGCTGGGGCTCGCACTGCGCGACAAGCGCGTGCTGCTCGCGGGCTGGGCGGCGGCGTTCATCGGCGGCGCCCTGCTCAACCTCGCCTTGAAGGCCGTGTTCCAGCGCGCCCGGCCGGAATTCGACGCGCCGCTGGCCACCGCGCTGGGCTGGAGCTTTCCGAGCGGCCACGCGATGGGCGCCATGGTCGCGTACGGCATGCTCGCCTACCTGCTGGTGCTGCGTTTCGGCCGCGCACCGGCGCCGTTCATCGTCGCCGGCGCCTCGATCCTCGTGCTCGGCGTCGGCTTCAGCCGGGTCTACCTCGGCGTGCACTACTTCAGCGACGTGGTCGGCGGCTACCTTTCGGGGATCGCCTGGCTTGCGGTGTGCGCTTCGGCGATCGAGATCGCGCGGCGCCATGCCCGCACGGGCGCGAGGGACATCTAGGGGAACGGCCGGTCGCGCTCCTCGATGCGCCGCGACGGCGTGACGTCGCGATACTCGCCCTCGACCACGGTGCCGCCGGCGCCGCTACCGGGCTGCAGGCGAGAGCGCCCGCGCCACCATAGCCAGCCCCAAACGACCAGCCCTGCGGCGAGCAGGATGCCCAGGGCGAGCGATGCGAACACGAAAACGGCCACCAGGAAAAGCAGGCCGAGGAGGACACCGACTATGCGTTGGATCAGTCCCATGGAAATTAAGAGTCCGCGCGCATGGCGTAGTTCAACCGCCCGAGCGTAACAGCACTAGGCGCACTTCGGCGTTTGAAGGCGGCCCGAGCAGGCCTTAGAATTCCCGCGGAGCGCGGGTGTAGTTCAATGGCAGAACGGCAGCTTCCCAAGCTGCATACGAGGGTTCGATTCCCTTCACCCGCTCCAGCCCATTGCAGGCATGCAGGAAAAGGCGCGGCGGCCGGGGCGCGAGTGCGCCGCCGGCCGCTGCTCCGACACGGTTTACTGCGCCGGCGCGATGAAGTTGAAGTCGTTCTCCCAGACGCGGGCTTCGGCGCCTTGGCCGGCGCTCGCGTTCTGGTCCGCGCTGTAGATGCCGCGGTCGAACTGGGTCTGCTCGAACGGCGCGCCGACTTCGGCGGCGAGCAACGGGGCGGACAGCACGGCGAACGATACGGCGGCGAGGATGCGTTTCATGATTCGGTTCCCTTTTCAGTAATCAAGTAGGTTGAGTTGAACTGCAGGCTTCACTTTGAAGCCACCGCATGTCGCGCCGGTTTCATGCGGCTCCCGCGGGGTTACAGCCGAAACGGCGCTACTCCCGCTCGACGCGGCCGGCGACGATGCGCACGCGCTGGCCTGCTTCGAAGGGCCGCGCGCCTTCCAGCACCGTGAGGACGCGTCCGTCGTCCAGGCGGATGAGGAGCTCGCGGCGCACGTTCGGGTTGATCTTGTGCACCATGGCTTCCTCGAAGGCGTGGATGTCGCGCGGCGCTTCGCGCACCTGCTCGATGGTTCCGGACGCAAGCCCGCTGAAATCGAATTCCTGAGGCGCATACGGCGCGGCGAAGGCGGCCAGCGGTGCGCCGAGGGCAAAGGCGAGGAGGATGTTTTTCATGCCTTGTATCGTCGCGCGCGCAGGCTTCGCCACCGTTGCGCGGCCGCTTACAACTGAAAGAAAAGGGCCTCCCGACGTGGATCCTGTCTAAGGGGGAGGGGAGGAGGGACGGATCCGGCGCTGCTGTCGGGAGGCCCGGAAGCTAGTCTCGCGCGCCGCCCGGGCGGACGGTTACAGGTGAAATGGAAGGCGCGGGCCACGCGCATTCCACGCCGAGCGCGACGCCGTCGTACGGGTCCGGCTGCTGCGGCTCCAGGGGCATGCTGACTTCGTTTTCGGAAAGCTCGACCATTTCTTCAGCTTACCGCGCGCATGTTGCCGGCGCGCTGCGTCTTTGTTACGGCTGAAAGCACCCGCGCCAGGGCCGCGGCGAGCTCGCGCGACTGCACCGGCTTCTTCAGGATCTCGTCGACGCCGGCGGCCAGGGCGCGCTCGGTCATCATCGGGCCTATGTAGCCGCTCACCAGCACGATCGGCAGGTCGGCGCGCCGCTCGCGCAGCTTGCGCGCGAGCTCCGTGCCGGTCAGCCCCGGCATCACTTCGTCGGCGATCACGGCGTCGAAGTCCTGCGGCGACGCGTCGAAGCCGGCGAGCGCGGCTGCGCCGTCGGAGAACGCGACCGGCTCGTAGCCCAGCCGCTTCAGCACTTCGGAGGTGAGGGCCACGAGCGCCGCCTCGTCGTCGACCACCAGCACGCGCTCGCCGCGGCCCTTGGCGACCGGCGCCTCGCTCTGGTCGTCGGCCGCCGCCGCGGAATCCACCCGCGGCAGGTAGATCGCGAAGC
>DASUUN010000218.1:0-5382 GCA_036374055.1 Burkholderiales bacterium | reverse complement strand
CTGCTCGCGGTTGCCGGACTCGAGGCGCATCTCCACCGCCGGGTGCTGCGCGCGGAAGCGCGCCAGCATGCGCGGCAGAAAGTACTTCGCGGTGCTCACCATGCCGATGGTGACGCGCCCGCCCTGGACCCGGCGCAGCTTCGCCATGGCGTCGTCGGCTTCTTTCATGGTGGCGAGCACCCGGCGCGCGTAAACCAGGAAATACTCGCCCGGCATGGTGAGCCGGACCGAGCGCCCGGCGCGCTCGAAGAGGGGCAGCTCCACCGCCGCCTCCAGCTCCTTGATCTGCATGGAAACCGCCGGCTGCGAGAGATGCATTTCCTCCGCCGCGCGCGCAAAGCTCAGGTGTTTCGCCACCGAAGCGAAGACACTGAGCTGCCGTAGCGAAACCCCTCTCATAAGCAAAGCTTATCTAAAGTCTAAGTATCTTTGACTGTACCTTATCCCAGCTTTTTCCAATACTCCTCGCATGAACGCACGCTATGCCGCCGGAGTAATGAAGTACGCGCAGATGGGCTACTGGCAGCCCGACTACCGCCCAGCCGACACCGACGTGCTGGCCCTTTTCCGCATCACCCCCCAGGAAGGCGTAGATCCCGAGGAAGCCGCGGCCGCCGTGGCCGGCGAGTCCTCGACCGCGACCTGGACCGTGGTCTGGACCGACCGGCTCACCGCCTGCGACCGCTACCGCGCCAAGGCTTACCGCGTCGAGCCGGTGCCGGGTGCTCCCGGCCAGTACTTCGCCTACATCGCCTACGACCTGGACCTCTTCGAGCCGGGCTCGATCGCCAACCTCACCGCCTCGATCATCGGCAACGTGTTCGGCTTCAAGCCGCTGAAGGCGCTGCGCCTGGAGGACATGCGCATCCCGGTGGCCTACGCCAAGACCTTCGACGGGCCGCCCACCGGCATCGTGGCCGAGCGCGAGCGCCTGGACAAGTTCGGCCGGCCGCTGCTCGGCGCCACGGTCAAGCCCAAGCTCGGCCTGTCGGGCAAGAACTATGGACGCGTGGTCTACGAGGCGCTCAAGGGCGGCCTGGACTTCACCAAGGACGACGAGAACATCAACTCGCAGCCCTTCATGCACTGGCGCGAGCGTTTCCTGTACTGCATGGAGGCGGTGAACCGCGCCGAGGCGGCGAGCGGCGAGATCAAGGGCCACTACCTCAACGTCACCGCGGCGACCATGGAGGACATGTACGAGCGCGCCGAGCTGGCGAAGGAGCTGGGCAGCGTGATCATCATGATCGACCTGGTCATCGGCTACACCGCCATCCAGTCGATGTCGAAGTGGTGCCGGCGCAACGACATGCTGCTGCACCTGCACCGCGCCGGGCACTCGACCTATACGCGGCAGAAGAGCCACGGCATCTCGTTCCGCGTGATCTGCAAGTGGATGCGCCTTGCCGGCGTCGACCATCTGCACGCCGGCACGGTGGTCGGCAAGCTCGAAGGCGACCCGAACTCGGTGCAGGGCTTCTACAACGTGCTGCGCGAGCCGAAGAACCCGGTCGACCTGCAGCGCGGCCTTTACTTCGAGCAGGACTGGGCTGGCCTGAGAAAGGTGATGCCGGTCGCCTCCGGCGGCATCCACGCCGGGCAGATGCACCAGCTGCTGCACTACCTCGGCGAGGACGTGGTGCTGCAGTTCGGCGGCGGCACCATCGGCCACCCGATGGGCATCCAGGCCGGCGCGCAGGCCAACCGCGTGGCGCTGGAAGCGATGGTCAAGGCGAGGAACGAGGGCCGCGACCTGTGGCACGAGGGGCCGGAGATCCTGGAGCGCGCGGCGCGCCACTGCCTGCCGCTGCGCCAGGCGCTCGACACCTGGAAGGACGTGACCTTCGACTACGCCTCCACCGATACGCCCGACTTCGTTCCCACCCTGACGCCCGCATGACCATGAAAATCACCCAAGGCACCTTTTCCTTCCTTCCTGACCTGTCCGACGAGGAGATCCGGGCGCAGATCGACTATGCCCTCGCCCAGGGCTGGGCCTGCTCGGTGGAGCACACCGACGACCCGCAGCCGCGCAACGTGTACTGGGAGATGTTCGGCCTGCCGATGTTCGACCTGAAGGACGCTGCGGGCGTGCTCGACGAAGTGCGCCGCTGCCGCGAGACATTCCCCGGCCACCACGTCAAGCTGAACGCCTTCGACGCGACGCACGGCTTCGAGACGCTGCGCCTGTCGTTCATCGTGCAGCGCCCATGAGCGCGGTCGACCTCGGCGCGGTGCTGGGCGAGACGCGGGTCGAGGAAGTGCTCGACCAGCTCGAGCGCGAGCTGGTGGGCCTCGCCCCGGTCAAGCGCCGCCTCCGCGAGATCGCCGCGTACCTCGTCGTGTCGCGCGCGCGGCGCAGCCTG
Source organism: Burkholderiales bacterium (assembly GCA_036374055.1). Classification (GTDB taxonomy): domain Bacteria; phylum Pseudomonadota; class Gammaproteobacteria; order Burkholderiales; family SG8-39; genus SCGC-AG-212-J23. The sequence continues at coordinate 3,016 of DASUUN010000218.1, read as the reverse complement.
GGCCTGGAGTCGGCGCCGCCCAGCCTGCACATGAGCTTCACCGGCAACCCCGGCACCGGCAAGACCACCGTGGCGCTGCGCATGGCCGACGTGCTGCACCGCCTGGGCTACTCGCGCAAGGGCCACCTGGTCGCGGTGACGCGCGACGACCTCGTCGGCCAGTACATCGGCCACACCGCGCCGAAAACGCGCGAGGTGCTCAAGCGCGCCATGGGCGGGGTGCTGTTCATCGACGAGGCCTACTACCTCTACCGCCCCGAGAACGAGCGCGACTACGGGCAGGAGGCGATCGAGATCCTGCTGCAGGCGATGGAGAACCAGCGCGAGGACCTGGTGGTGATCCTCGCCGGCTACCGCGACCGGATGGAGACGTTCTTCCGCAGCAACCCCGGCCTGTCCTCGCGCATCGCGCACCACATCGACTTTCCGGACTATGCGCCCGAGGAACTGATGGCCGTAGCAAGGCTGATGCTGGAAAAACAGAACTACCGGTTCGACGCGCAAGCCGAAAACATGTTCGCCCAGTACATCGCGCGGCGCATGCAGATGCAGCACTTCGCCAATGCGCGCTCGATCCGCAACGCGCTCGAGCGCGCGCGCCTGCGCCAGGCGCAGCGCCTGTTCGCGCGCGGCGGCGCCGTGACCCGGGATTCGCTGATGACCATCGATGCCGAGGATATCCGCGCCAGCCGCGTTTTTGGCGAAACGCGAACCCCCCGTTCGCCTGCGGCTCACGACCCCCTTGTCAGGGGGTCGGCAAAGGCGGGCGCGTGAGCCTCAAGGCCCTGATCTTCGACCTCGACGGCACGGTGGTGGACACCGAGGAGCTGCACCGCCAGGCGTTCAACGCGGCCTTCATCAAGCTGGAGCTGTGGTGGGACTGGAGCCCGCTGCGCTACGCGGAGCTGCTCGAAGTGTCGGGCGGCATCGAGCGGCTGCGCCACTACGTGGACTCGCTGAAGGCGGCGCCGGCGGAGAAGGCGCGCCTGCACGCCATCGTCCCGGTGATCCACTACACCAAGTCCGAGATCTACGCAGAACTGCTGCGCGCCGGCCAGCCGCCGCTGCGCCCGGGGGTGAAGCGCGTGGTGACCGAAGCGCAGCAGGAAGGGCTGAAGGTGGCGGTGATCTCGAGCACCGCCTCCGCCAACGCGCGCCAGATCGTCGACCGCCACTTCAGCGTCGACCTGCTGGTGAGCGCGGAGGAAGTCGCGAAGCGCAAGCCGGCCCCGGACCTGTACTTGCGCGCGCTGTCCCTGCTGCGGCTGCCGGCCGAGGACTGCATGGCCTTCGAGGATTCGGCAAACGGCCTGCGCGCGGCGCGCGCCGCCGGCCTCGCCACCGTGGTGACGCCGTCGCGCTGGACCATGGCGCAGGGCTTCACCGGCGCCGATCTCCTGCTTCGCGACCTGAGCGAGTTCCAGCCATGCAAAAGACCCTTACCGAGTTTCTGATCGAGGCGCAGCGCGCGGCGCCGGGCGCCACCGGCGGCTTCACCTCGCTGCTGAAGGACGTGGCGCTCGCGTGCAAGCGCGTTTCCCACCTCGTGGGCCGGGGCGCGCTCGGCGGCGCGCTCGGCGAAGCGGGCACGGCGAACGCGCAGGGCGAGCGCCAGATGAGGCTCGACGTGCTGGCGGACGACATCTTCCGGCGCACCGTGGAGCGCGGCGGCACGCTCGAGGCGATCGCTTCCGAGGAGCGGGAGGCAGCCTATGCCATTCCGGCCGAGTACCCGCGCGGGGGGTATCTGCTCGCCGTCGATCCCCTGGACGGCTCGGGCAACATCGAGCTCAACGCGCCGGTGGGCTCGATCTTCTCGGTGCTGCGGGCGCCGGATTTCCTGCAGCCGGGCACGCAGCAGGTGTGCGCAGGCTACGCGATCTACGGGCCGACCACCATGCTGGTGCTGACTCTCGGGCGCGGCACGCACGGCTTCACGCTCGACCGCGAGATCGGCGAGTTCGTCCTGACGCACCCTGCCCTTTCCATTCCCGCCGATACCGGCGAGTTCGCCATCAACACCTCGAACGCGCGCTTCTGGGAGCCGGCGGTGAAGCGCTACGTGGACGAATGCCTCGCCGGGCGCGGCGGCCCGCGAGGGCGCGACTTCAACATGCGCTGGATCGCCTCGCTGGTGGCCGAGGCGCACCGGATACTCATGCGCGGCGGCGTGTTCCTCTACCCGCGCGACGAGCGCGACGCCACGCGCAACGGGCGCCTGCGCCTGCTCTACGAGGCGAACCCGATCGCCATGCTGATCGAGCAGGCGGGCGGCCGCGCGAGCACCGGGGGCGAGCGGGTGCTGGAGGTCGCGCCGCGCGGCCTGCACCAGCGCACCGGCTTCATCTTCGGCGCGGCGGGCGAGGTGGAGCGGCTGGAGCTGTACCACCGCAGCTACAACCGGCACGCCTATGACGCGCCGCTGTTCGCCGCGCGCGGCCTGTTCCGCGCCGGCGCCGAGGCCTAGCCGCCGTGTCGCTGCGCCACCCGGTCATCGCCATCACCGGCTCCTCGGGCGCCGGCACCACCTCGGTGTCGAAGACCTTCGACCAGATCTTCCGCCGCGAAGGCGTGAAGGCCGCGTTCGTCGAGGGCGACGCCTTCCACCGCTACGACCGCGCCGCCATGCGCGAGAAGCTGGCCGAGGAAACCGCGCGCGGCAACCCGCACTTCAGCCATTTCGGCGCGGAGAACAACCTGTTCCCGGAGCTGGAAGCGCTGTTCCGCGACTACGGCAGGTCCGGGACCGGCCGGACGCGCCGCTACCTGCACAGCGAGGCGGAGGCCGCGCCCTTCGGCCAGGCCCCGGGCACCTTCACCGCCTGGGAGGACCTGCCGCGCGACACCGACGTGCTGTTCTATGAGGGGCTGCACGCCGCGGTGGTGACCGAGGACGTGGACATCGCGCGGCACGTGGACCTGCTGATCGGCGTGGTGCCGGTGATCAACCTCGAGTGGATCCAGAAGCTGCACCGCGACAAGGCGGCGCGCGGCTACTCCACCGAGGACGTGACCG
>DASUUN010000217.1:0-15688 GCA_036374055.1 Burkholderiales bacterium | reverse complement strand
GCTTGAGGTCGCTGTGCTCTTCGCCGCCGCAGGCCGCGACCCCCAGCGCGGCGGCGATGATCAAGCCGCGCCGGATCACCGCCTGGCTCCCTTCTTCCGGGCGGCCGCGGCCGCCTTGCGCTGCGCCGCGATCTCGGCGTCATCGAGATAGCGGAAGGTGCGCGCGGTCGCTTCCATGGTAAGCGAGCCGTCCTTCGTGGTATCGATCTTCACGTCGTTCAGCGTGACGATGCGCGAGAGCTGCCCGACGTCGCTCGCGAAAGCGCCCATGTCGTGGTAGGTCCCCAGCACCTTCACCTGGATCGGCAGCTCGGCGTAGAACTCGCGCGCCGCTTCCCGCGGCGCCGGCTTGAACAGCTCGAACTGCAGGCCGCGGCCGAGACCGGCCTGGTTGATGTCCACCAGCAGGGCATCCATCTGCGACTTGTCGGGGAGCTGGCGCAGCAGCGCGCCGAACTGCGTGTCGATCTCCTTCAGCTGCTGCCGGTGCAGGTCCAGGTTGACCGCCAGCTTCTTCTTGGCGAGGTACTGCTGCTTGTTCTTCTGCTCGTCGACGCGGCCCCGGTCCAGCGTCTCGATCTGGCCGCGGGTGTCGAGGAAGAAGCCGGCCACCGGAATGCCGACCAGGATGGCGAGCAGCACCAGGGTCTTGGGGGCGAAATGCCAGGTTCCCGGGTCCTGCCAGTTGGTGCGCTTGAACTCATCGAGCAGCGCGTTGAAGTTGATGGCCATGGCTAGCCTTTCTTGGCAGGGGGCTTGGCCTTGCCCGCGTCCTTGGACGCGTCGTCCTTCACTTCCGCGCGCTTCACCTGGAAGTTGAGGTTGAACTCCGATATGCGGCGCTTCGCCACCGTGGCCGCCTTCACCTCCACAAGCCCGGGCTCGGCGAGCCATGGCGAAGATTCGATGTTGCGCATCAGCGTCGACACGCGCGCGTTGGACTGCGCGTAGCCGATAAGGTTGACGTTGAGGCCCCTCTGCCTCACCGACTTCAGGTAGACGCCCTCGGGCATCTGGCGCACCAGCTCGTCGAGCAGGTGGACGGTCTGCGCGCGGTCCGCCTGCAGCGTCTCGATCACCTGCTTGCGCGCCAGCAGCGCCTGGATCTCGCCCTTCAGCTTGTTGATCTCGGCGATCTCCTTGTCCAGCTTGGCGATCTCGCTCTTGAGGAAGCGGTTGCGCTCGTTCTGCGTCTCGATCTTCGCGGCGTAGAAGCCGTGCATGGCGACCACGATGAGCGCGCCGACCAGGGCGGTGCCGCCGGCAATGACGAAGAAGTGCTGGCGCGCCGCCTTGCGGCGCTCTTCGCGGTGCGGGAGCAGGTTGATGCGGGCGGTGGTCATGCCGGGTCGAACCTCCGCATGGCGAGGCCGCAGGCGACGATCAGCGACGGCGCGTCGATCATCAGCCGCTTGAGCTGCACGCGCGGCGAGGTCTGCATGGAGGCGAACGGGTTGGCGACGCTGGTGGGCACCTGGGTGCGCGTGTTCACGATGGCGTCGAGGCCGGAAATCACCGCCGAGCCGCCGGCGAGCAGGATGTGGTCGATGCTGTGGTACTGGGTCGAGGTGAAGAAGAACTGCAGCGCGCGCTGCACCTCCATCGACAGGTTCTCCATGAACGGCCGCAGCACTTCCGCGTCGAAATCGTCCGGCAGGCCGCCGGTGCGCTTGGCGTTCTCGGCTTCCTCCGGGCTCATGCCGTAGCGGCTGACGATGTCCTGGGTGAGCTGGTTGCCGCCGAATGCCTGCTCGCGGGTGTAGACCGACTGGTCGTTGCGCAGCACGGTCACGTTCATCACGTTGGCGCCTACGTCGACCACCGCGACGTTCTGGTCCTTGCCGGCCCCGGGCAGGCTCTGCACCACCAGGCCGAGGGCCGCCTGCTGCGCGAACGACTCCACGTCCATCACCAGCGCCTTGAGGCCGGCAGATTCGGCCACGGCGACGCGGTCCTCGACCTTCTCCTTGCGCGTGGCGGCGATCAGCACCTCCTGCTCTTCCGGGTTGGCGGGGGAAGGACCGAGCGACTGGAAGTCCAGGTTGACCTCCTCGAGCGCGAACGGGATGTACTGGTTCGCCTCGGTCTCGACCTGCAGCTCGAGCTCCGATTCCGGCAGCCCGGCCGCCACCACGATCTTCTTGGAGATCACCGCGCCGGTGGGCACGGCCATGGCGACGTGCTTGGTGCGGGTGCCGAGGCGCTTGTGCGCGCGCTTGACCGCTTCGGCGACCGCCTCCAGGTTGTTGATGTTGCCGTCCACCACCGCGTCGCGCGCCAGCGGCTCGATCGAATAGCGCTCGACGCGGTACGCGGCCTTGCCGGCGTCGACGATTTCGAGCATCTTCACCGACGACGACGAGATATCGAGGCCGAACAGCGGCGGCGCCTTGGGCTGGAACAGGTCGAATGCCATGCCGTCAAAATCCGTTGTTACGAATTAGATTCCCCGTTTGTTATTATTTTTTCTTTTCCGTACCGACCCTTAGGGAAGATACGTAGAATTCGCGTTAAATGCTAGCAACAACCCCTGCGCGTGTCTAGTTAATCTTCCACAAGGGTGAAGGGGTATCATGAACGCTACAAGCAGGTGCAGTACTAACGTCCCGGCTACGGTCTAAGTCCCTTGATGTGGCTCCGTTTTCTCACGCTGCCGCTCGCCATCCTGGCGGGCTCGGCGGTGCTCGGCGTGCTCGGCGCGGCGCTGGTGGCCGCCCTCGCCTATCCCAACCTGCCCTCGCTACAGGCGCTCACGGAATATCAGCCGAAGATCCCGCTGCGTATCTACACAGCGGAAGGCGTTCAGATCGGCGAATTCGGCGAGGAGCGCCGGGCGGTAGTCGCGATCCACGAGGTGCCCGACGCGCTCAAGAAGGCCATCATCGCCGCGGAAGACGAGCGCTTCTATGAGCACGCCGGGATCGACTATCTCGGGGTGCTGCGCGCCGCCTACGCCAACCTGGTCGCGGGCGACCGTCGCCAGGGCGCGAGCACCATCACGATGCAGGTGGCGCGCAATTTCTTCCTGTCCTCCGAGAAAACGCTGACGCGCAAGCTGTACGAGGCGCTGCTCGCGTTCAAGATCGAGCACAGCCTGAGCAAGGAGCAGATCCTCGAGCTTTACGTGAACCAGATCTACCTCGGACAACGCGCGTACGGCTTCGGCGCCGCCTCGCAGATCTACTACGGCAAAGCGCTCGACCAGCTGACGCTCGCCGAGACCGCGATGCTCGCCGGCTTGCCCAAGGCACCGTCCCTTTACAACCCGGTGGCCAACCCGCAGCGCGCCAAGCAGCGCCAGCAGTACGTGCTTCGCCGCATGGCTGAACTCAGCTACATTTCCGCAGAGCAACATGATGAGGCGGTCAAAGCGCCCGTGCGGGCCAAGCGCGAAGTGAACGAATACTCACTTCACGCCGAGTTCGCGGCCGAGATGGTCCGCCAGGCGATCGCGGAGCACTTTCCAGAAGACGTGTACACGCGCGGCTTTCGCGTCTACACCACCATCCGCAAGGCCGACCAGGAAGCCGCCTACGTCGCTTTGCGCCGCGCCGTCCTGGAATACGACCGTCGCAACGGCTACCGCGCCCCCGAGGGTTTTGTCCAGTTGCCGGCGAATCCGGAAGACGAGGATTTCGACGACGCCTTGGCCGAGTACTCTGACAACGATGACCTGCTTCCGGCGGTGGTGCTCAGCGCGGACACGCGCCAGATCCAGGCCGCCCTGCGCACCGGCGAGAAAATCGCCATCTCGGGCGAAGGCCTGAAGTTCGCCGCCCCAGCGCTCCATCCGAAGACGGCCCCGCAGAAGCGCATCCGGCGCGGCGCGATCATCCGGGTGCAGCAGGAGGGCAAGCGCTGGCAGGTCGCGCAACTGCCCGAGGTAGAGGCGGCTTTCATCGCGCTCGATCCGCAGGACGGCGCGGTGCGCGCTCTGGTCGGCGGCTTCGATTTCGGCCGCAACAAGTTCAACCACGTCACCCAGGCATGGCGCCAGCCGGGCTCCTCCTTCAAGCCTTTCATCTATTCGGCATCGCTGGAAAAAGGCTTCACCCCGGCCACCGTGGTTCCCGACGAGCCGGTGGTGCTGGAGGCCGAGCAGACCGGCAGCCAGCGCTGGGAGCCGCGCAACTTCGACAACAAGTTCGAAGGCCCGATGCGGCTGCGCACCGCGCTGGTCAAGTCGAAGAACATGGTGTCGATCCGCATCCTCGAGGCGATCGGCCCGAAGTACGCCCAGGAGTACGTCACCCGGTTCGGATTCGAGCCGGACAAGCACCCGCCCTATCTCACCATGGCGCTGGGCGCAGGGTCAGTCACGGCTTGGCAGATGGCGCGCGCCTATGCGGTCTTCGCGAACGGCGGCTACCTGGTCCAGCCGTATTTCATCCAGAAGATCGTCGACGACCGGGGCAATCCGCTCGCCCTCGCCAAGCCCAAGCGCGCCGGCGACGAGTCGCTGCGCGTCATCGATCCGCGCAACGCGTTCATCATGGACCACATGCTGCAGGACGTGACGCGCGTGGGTACCGCCGCGCGGGCCACGCGCCTCGGGCGCGCCGACCTTGCCGGCAAGACCGGGACCACCAACGAGTTCGTCGACGCCTGGTTTGCCGGCTATCAGCCCTCGCTGGTGGGCATCGCCTGGATGGGGTTCGACCAGCCCAAGACCCTGGGTAAGAACCAGACGGGCGGCGTGGTGGCGCTGCCGATGTGGCTGGGCTACATGGACAGGATGCTCAAGGAGATTCCCGAGATGCCACGCGAGCCGCCGCCGGGCGTCATCAGCGTGCCGGTGATGGGAGCCCAGGGTGAAGGTCGGCTCGCGCCGGAGTACTTCTACCGCGAGGCGGTGCCGCCCCCCGAGGTGCTGGAGCCGCTGCCGCCGGTCTTTACGCCGGCCGACCCGGAAGCGGAGGCGCCGCCGGCCTAGGCGGTCAGCGTGACCGCGCGACCGCTCTGGGCGGACACGAGCTTCGACAGCGCGGCAAACAGCTCCGAGCCATCGCGGCTATCGCGCCAGCTCGATCCGTCCCACCGGAAATGGAAGCCGCCGGCGCGCGCGGCGACCCAGATTTCGCGGGCCACGCCATGGCGGTTGACGATGATCCTGGAGTGGTCGGCGAACTCGATCTCAAGCACGCCGCCATCCTTGAGCTCGCAATCGGCGTCGACGCCGCTCGCCTCGAGCGCCTGCTCGATGCGTTGCAGCGCCGCGCCCGCCAATGCTTCGAAGTCGGTCTCGTTCATGGGTGCTAACATACGGATTTTATGCGCTTCCTACTAGTTTGCGCCGCCCTCGCGCTGGCCGCGGCCGGCTGCGGGCAGAAGGGAGCGCTTTACTTCCGCGACCAGCCCCCGCCAGGCGTCAAGCCGCCCAAGCCGGCGCCGGAGAAGCCGGTGCCCTACCCCGAGCACCCCTAGCCCGCGTGGCTTTCGCCTACCGCCACGGCGTGTTGTGCGCAGAGCAGGTGCCGCTCGATGACATCGCGCGGCGCTTCGGCACGCCCTGCTATGTCTACTCGGAGGCTGCCATCCGCGCGGCATACGGCGAATACACGCGCGCGCTGCGCGGCCGCGAGGCGATGGTGTGCTACTCGGTCAAGGCGAACTCCAACCTCGCCGTGCTGGCGCTCCTGGCCAGGCTCGGCGCCGGGTTCGACATCGTGTCGGGGGGCGAGCTCGCCCGCGTGCTGGCGGCGGGCGGCCAGCCGGGCAGGACTTTCTTCTCCGGCGTCGGCAAGACCGAAGGCGAGATCCAGAACGCCCTGCAGCAGGGCATCGGCTGCATCAACGTGGAATCGGAGGGCGAGCTCGCGCGCGTGGACAGCATCGCGCGCCGGCTCGGCTGCCGCGCGCCCATCGCGCTGCGCGTCAATCCGGACATCGATGCGCGCACGCACCCGTATATCGCCACCGGCCTGCGCGAGACGAAGTTCGGCGTGGCTTACGCGGACGCCGAGCGCCTCTACGCCCTCGCCGCGTCGCTTCCCGGCGTGCAGGTGGTCGGCATCGGCTGGCACATCGGCTCGCTGCTCACCGACACGGCGCCGTTCGTCGCCGCGGCCCAGCGCGCTGTCGAGCTGGTGGACCGCCTGGAGGCGCGCGGCATCGCGCTGCGCCATATCGACGTCGGCGGCGGCATCGGCATCCGGTACCAGGACGAGTCGCCGCAGCCGATCGCGGCGTTCGTCGCCGGGGCGCTGGCCGCGATCGGCGCGCGCCGGCACACCGTGGTATTCGATCCGGGACGCTCCATCGTGGGCAACGCCGGCCTGCTGCTCACGCGGGTGGAGTACGTCAAGCCGGGCTTCCTGGTGGTGGACGCGGCAATGAACGACCTCATCCGGCCGGCCCTGTACGGAGCGTGGCACGAAGTCAGGACGGTCCGGGAATCGGCGCCCGGCGCGGCTGTTTACGACATCGTCGGGCCGGTGTGCGAAAGCGGCGATTTCATCGCCAAGCAGCGCCGCATCGCCGCCGGCGAGGGCGACCTCCTGGCGGTCATGTCGGCCGGCGCCTATGGGATGGCGATGAGCTCCAACTACAACTCGCGGCCGCGCGCCGCCGAAGTGCTCGTCGGGGGCGGCGAGGCGCACCTGGTGCGCGCCCGCGAGTCGGCCGAGCAGCTGTTTGCCCTCGAGCGCATTCCAGGCTGACAATCCTCCGCCTATGACCGCGTCCAGCCGCCGCCGTCTCACCCTCGTGGCCGGCGTGGTCGCGCTGCTCGCGGCCGTGGGCCTGGGCACCTACATCGTCGCCGACGGGCGCACCTCGAAGGACGCCCAGGCCCCGGCCGGCAAGCGCGCCGGCCAGGCGCGCGCGGTGCTCATCGCCGCCGCGGCCGCGGAGCCGCGCACTCTCGAGATCTACGAGGACGTGGTCGGCTCGATCGAGAACGCCGTCGACCCGAAGATCGCTGCCGAGGTCGCCGGGCGCGTCACGCGCGTGCTCGGCTTCACCGGCATGAAAGTCAAGCGCGGCGACCTGCTCGCCGAGATCGACGCGCGGGATTTCGAGATCCAGTCGCGCGCCGACACGGCGGAGATCAAGCGCCTGCAGGCGCTGCTGCAGAACCAGGAGCGCATCGTGGCGCGCCAGCAGAAGCTGGTGGCGCAGGGCTTCATCTCGCAGAACGCCCTCGACGAGGCGCTCGCGCAGCGCACCGTGCTGCGCGAGCAGATCAGCGCCGCGCGCGCCCGCGCCGAATCGACCGGCCGCAGCCTCGGCAAGACGCGGGTCCTGGCGCCCATCGACGGCGAGATCGAGTCGCAGGTCGTGGCCGCGGGCGACTACGTCAAGGTGGGCGATCCGCTGTTCACCCTGGTGGGCATGAGCCGGATGCGCGCGCACCTGCTGTTCCCGGAAAGCGCGGCCAACCGCATCCGCCCGGGGCTCAAGGTACGGCTCGAATCCCCCGCCGCGCCCGGCAAGACGGTCGAGACGCGCATCGACGAGATCAAGCCGACGGTGAATGCCGGCAACCGCGCGCTCGACGCGATCGTGCGCTTCGACAGCGACGACGGCGCATTCCGCGGCGGCGGCAGCGTCAACGCGCGCGTCGTCATCAGCGTCAAGGAGAACGCCCTGATGGTGCCCGAGCAAAGCGTGGTGCTGCGACCGGCGGGCAAGGTGGTGTACGTGGTGAGGGAGCGGCGGGTGGAGCAGCGCATCGTGGAGACCGGGCTGCGCCAGGACGGCATGCAGGAAGTCACCCGGGGGCTTGCCGCCGGCGAGATCATCGCCACCGACGGCGCCGGCTTCCTGTCCGACGGCGCGGCGGTGACCCTGGCCGAGGCGCGCAGGGACCAGGGCAAGTGAGGGGCAAGTGAACCTTCCCGAGATCTCCATCCGCCGGCACGTGTTCGCGTTCATGCTGAACGCGGTGCTGATCCTGTTCGGCCTCATCGCCTACCAGAGGATCGGCGTCGACAAGCTGCCTTACATCGAGTTCCCGGTGATCTCGGTCAACACCACGCAGCGCGGCGCCAACCCGGAAGTCATCGACTCGTCGATCACCAATCTGATCGAGACCGCGGTCAACAGCGTGCCCGGCATCGAGCACATCCAGTCGACCTCGGCGCCGGGCATCTCGAACGTGGCGATCACCTTCGACCTCGCCAAGCCGATCGACGTGGCGTTCCAGGAAGTGCAGGCCAAGGTGAACCAGGTGCTGCGGCGGCTGCCCGAGGAAGCCGACCCCCCGGTGGTGGCAAAAGTCGAGTCCAACAGCTCGCCCATCTTCTGGATGGCGCTGCAGGGCGACCGCACCCAGCAGCAGCTCAACCAGTACGCGCTCAACGTCATCAAGAAGCGCCTCGAGACCATCGACGGGGTGGGCGAGGTGCGCATCGGCGGGCGGCGCGACCGCACCATCCGCGTCAACCTGCTGCCCGCGCGCATGGCCGCGTACGGCGTGGCCGCGCAGGACATCACCGACGGCTTCCGCAAGGAGCACATCCAGTTCTCCGGCGGCTTCCTCACCGGGCCGTCCACCGAGCACCTGGTGAAGCTCGACCTGGAGTTCCACAAGCTGGACGAGCTGGCGGCGATGATCGTCGGCTACAAGGAGGGCGCGCCGGTGCGCCTGCGCGACATCGCCGAGATCGAGGACGGCCTGAACGACTTCCGCCAGATGGCGCGCGCCAACGGCAAGCAGACCGTCGGCATCGGCGTGGTGAAGGTGCCGAACACCAACACCGTCGCCATCATCGAAGCGGTGCAGCGGCGCATCGCCGAGGAGATCGAGCCGCAGCTGCCGCCGGGCCTGGCGCTGAACGTGATTCAGAACGACGCCCTGTTCATCGACGACATGGTGGATTCGCTCAAGAACCACCTGGTCGAGGGCACGCTGCTCGCCGCGCTCGTCGTCTGGCTGTTCCTGAAGAGCTTCCGCTCGACGCTGATCATTGCCACCGCCATCCCGGTATCCCTGCTGGGCGCGGTCGCGGTGATGTATTTCTTCGGTTACACCTTCAACTCGGTGACGCTGCTCGCGCTGCTGCTGCTCATCGGCGTGGTGGTGGACGACGCCATCGTGGTGCTGGAGAACATCTACCGCCACCGCGAGCACCTCGAGCCCGACCGCGTGAAGGCCGCGGTGAGCGGCAGCCGGGAAGTCACCTTCGCCGTGATCGCCGCCAGCCTGTCCCTCGCCGCGATCTTCGCGCCGGTGATCTTCGTCTCTGGGATCCTCGGCCAGTTCCTGCGCTCGTTCGCCGTGGTGGTGACCTTCGGCGTGCTGGTGTCGCTGTTCGTGTCGCTCACGCTGACGCCGATGCTGTGCTCGCGCTTCCTGGAAGTCACCGAGAAGCACGGCCGCGTCTACTGGACGCTCGAGCGCTTCTTCAAGGGCCTGGAGAGGGGCTACCGGCGCGGCCTCTCGTGGGCGCTCGCCTACCGCTGGACCGTCGTGATCGGCGCGCTGCTGGTGTTCCTGTCGTCGATCTTCTTCGTGCTCGCGCTGCCGGCCGAGCTGGCGCCGCAGCAGGACGAGGGTAAGTTTTTCGTCAGCATGCGCGCTCCCGCGGGCTCGTCGATCCACTACATGGAGAGGAAGCTCGCCGAGGCCGAGCGCATCGTGGCGAGCTATCCCGAGGTCACGACCGTGTACGGGGTGATCGGCCTGGGCTCGGCCGCGCAGGTGAACCAGGCGACCGTGGTGGTGCGCATGAAGCCGCGCTCCGAGCGCGAGCGCTCGCAGCAGCAGGTGCTGGAGCTGCTGCGACGCGACCTCGCGCAGATCGCCGGCGTGCGCGCCTTCCCGCGCGCACCGGGCCTCGCGCCGCGCCAGCGCAGCGAGCCCCTGCAGTTCGTGGTGCGCGGGCCCAATCTGCAGGAAATGGGGCGGGTGGCGGCCGCGCTGCAGGAGGAGCTGCAGGCCGACCCGCAGATCGGCCGCATGGACACCGATCTGCAGCTCGAGCTGCCGCAGCTCGTGCTGGAGCCCGACCGGGTGCGCACTGCGGCGCTCGGCCTGACCTCGTCGGACGTCGCGCTGGCGGTGAACATGCTCACCGGCGGCATCGACATCGCGAAGTACAACGACCAGCCGGGCGACGGCGAGCGCTACGACGTGCGCGTCAAGGCGAAGGACGGCGAGTTCCAGCAGCAGGCCGACCTCTCCAAGATCTACCTGCGCAACCGCAACGGCCAGCTGGTCCGCCTGGACAACGTGGCGCGCTTTCGCGAGACCATCGGGCCGGCGGTCGTGGCGCGCTTCGACCTGCAGTACGCCGCGAGCTTCTTCGCCAACCCGAGCCTGCCGCTGGGCGCGGCGGTGCAACGGGTGCGCGAGGTGGCCCAGGCGAGCCTGCCCATCGGCTATACCGTGACCTTCACCGGCGAGGCGGAGCAGCTGGAAAAGACCAGCAGCGCGGCGGCGTTCACCTTCGTGCTGGCCATCGTCCTGCTCTACATGGTGCTCGCCAGCCAGTTCAACAGCTTCGTGCAGCCAGCGCTCATCATGCTCGCCGTGCCCTTGGCGATCGTCGGCGGGGTCGTCGCCCTGTGGCTTTCCGGGCACAGCCTGAACATCTTCTCCATGATCGGCCTGGTGCTGCTGATCGGGCTGGTGGCGAAGAACTCCATCCTGCTGGTCGACCTCACCAACCAGCGCCGGGCCCAGGGCATGGGGGTGGACCAGGCGCTCGCCGACGCCTGCCCGATCCGCATGCGGCCGGTGCTGATGACCTCGCTCACCCTGATCCTCGCCCTCGCCCCGGCGGCCATCGGCCTGGGCGCAGGCGCCGAGACCAACGCGCCGCTGGCGATCGCGGTGATCGGCGGTATGATCACCTCCACCCTGCTGACGCTGGTGGTCGTCCCGGCCGCCTACTCCCTGCTGGAAAACTGGCGCGTGCGACGCCGCGCCGCCCTGGAGACGAATGCCGAGCCCTTCCGAAACGCGTAGCCTGGCCGTGTTCTGCGACTTCGAGAACATTGCGCTCGGCGTGCGCGAAGCCAAGTACGCGCAGTTCGACATGGAGAAGGTGCTGGAGCGGCTGCTGGCCAAGGGCTCGATCGTGGTGAAGAAGGCCTACTGCGACTGGGAGCGCTACAAGGAGTTCAAGGCCGACATGCACCTCGCGTCGTTCGAGCTGATCGAGGTGCCGCACGTGCGCCAGTCGGGCAAGAACTCCGCCGATATCCGCATGGTCGTGGACGCCCTGGACCTGTGCTACACCAAGGAGCACGTCGACACTTTCGTCATCGTGAGCGGCGACTCGGATTTTTCGCCGCTGGTGTCCAAACTGCGCGAGAACGCCAAGACGGTGATCGGCGTCGGGGTGAAGAACTCCAGCTCGGATCTGCTGATCAACAACTGCGACGAGTTCATCTACTACGACGACCTGGTGCGCCAGGACGAGCAGAAGCGCCGCGCCGCCAAGAAGCGCAAGGAGGCCGCGCCCGCCGCCCACGACAAGAAGCAGGAGGGGTTCGATCTCATGCTCGGCACGCTGGAGGCGCTGGTCGCCGAGCGCGGCGCCGACGAGAAGATCTGGGGCTCGATGGTGAAGCAGGCGCTCAAGCGCAGAAACCCCGGCTTCAACGAGACCTATTACGGGTTCCGCGCCTTCTCCGATCTTCTCGAGGAGGCGGGCGAGAAGGGGCTGATCAGGCTTGAGCCGGACGAGAAGTCGGGCGGCTACATCGTCCGCCCGGCCTAGCCGGGCCGAGCTCCTTGCCGCGCGGGACCAGCAGCTCCGGGACGTCATCGGCCCGGGCCTCAAGGTGCTGTTCTGCGGCATCAATCCCGGCCTGTACTCCGCCGCCACCGGCCACCACTTCGCGCGGCCGGGCAACCGCTTCTGGCCCGCGCTGCACCGGGCCGGCTTCACTCCGCGGCTACTCCACCCTTCGGAGAAGGCGGAGCTGCTGCAGGCGGGCTACGGCCTGACCAACCTCGTCGCCCGCGCCACCGCCAGCGCCGACGAGCTCACGCCGGCCGAGTTCGTCGCCGGCCGCAGACGCCTCGCGGCCAAGGTCAGGTGCTATCGGCCCAGGACGGTCGCGTTCCTCGGCGTCGGGGCTTACCGGCATGCCTTTTCCCGTCCGCACGCCCCGCTGGGCCTGCAAGCCGAACGATTCGAAGGCGCCGCGGTCTGGGTGCTGCCCAGTCCCAGCGGCCTGAACGCGAACTACCAGACGCCCGAGCTCGTCCAACTGTTTCGTCGCCTATGGCTACAAAGCTCGAGAAGCCGCTGAAGCGGGAAATCCAGGTCGCCGGCGAGCCTTACGTCCTGACCATAACGCCCGAAGGCCTGAAGCTGGTGCCCAAGGGCAAGCGCAAGGGCCATGAGCTCGCCTGGAGCGCGCTCGTCAGCGGGGAGGCGGCGCTCGCCGCGGCGCTGAATGCCTCGCTCCAGCGGTAAGACGCGCGACCTGCACGGCAGCGCCCCGGACGAGTGCCGGGTGGCGCTGCTCATCATCGACATGATCAACGCCTTCGATTTCGAGGGTGCCGAGGCCATGCTGCCGCGGGCCCTGGCCACGGCCCGCGCCATCGCCCGCCTGAAGCAGCGCGCGCGCCGCGCCGGCGTGCCGGTCGTCTACGTCAACGACAACTTCGGCAAATGGCGCTCGGATTTCCGCGAGGTGCTGGAGCGCTGCCTGCAGGCGCCCGGGCACGAGATCGCAGCGCTTCTCAGGCCCGACAAGGACGATTACTTCGTGCTCAAGCCCAAGCACTCGGGCTTCCAGCACACCACCCTCGAGGTGCTGCTGGCGCACCTGGGGTGCGAGACCCTGGTCCTGACGGGCGTGGCGGGCAATTTCTGCGTGCTGTTCACGGCGCACGACGCCTACATGCGCGACTTCCATCTGGTGGTGCCGCGCGACTGCATCGCCTCGGCCACCGAAGCGGACGACCACGCCGCGCTCAAGCACATGGCCAAGGTGACCAAGGCCGACATCCGGCCCTCCGCGGAAGTGGATTTCGCGGCGTTTCAGTAAGTCTTGTAGGGCAGGAACTTGCCCGACAGCTCGATGCGCACGCGGTCGCCCTTCTCGTGCGGCTCGCGCGCGATGTCCATGGAGAAATCGATGGCGCTCATGATGCCGTCGCCGAACTCCTCGTGGATCAGCTCCTTGATCGTGGTGCCGTAGACATTGACGATCTCGTACCAGCGGTAGATGAGCGGGTCGGTCGGCACGGCCGTGGGAAGGGACCCCTTGTAAGGCACCGTCTGCAGCAGCAGCACGGCTTCTTCCGGCAGATCGAACAGCTTGCCGACCGCTTCGGCCTGCTTCTTGGTCATCTGCATCTGTCCCAGGCAGGCGGCCGTGGTCCATTCCTTGGACAGGCCCACCTTCTTCGCCACCTCGGCCCACTTGATGCCTTTGCGGATGCGGCGAAAGGCGATGAGGTCGGTAACGTCCTCGCGCTTCATGGGCTTCATCAGGGCGTTAATGGCGGCGTCTGCGTCGCGCTTCATGGCGGTACTCCTCCAGCTGGTAGGTCTTGGACCGGTTGACGAGAAAGTCGAGCAGGTGGTTGCGGATGCCGTAGTAGCCAGGGTCGTGGTGCAGATCCTGGCGTACCCGCGGCTTGGATAGCGGATTGGCCACGATCTCGGCCACGCGCGCGCGCGGGCCGTTCGACATGAGCAGGATGCGATCGGCGAGCAGGATCGCCTCGTCGACGTCGTGGGTGATCATGAACACCGTCTGATGCGCGGCGGCGCAGATCGCGATCAGCTCGTCCTGGATCACGCCGCGGGTCAGGGCGTCCAGGGCGCCGAACGGCTCGTCGAGCAGCAGCATCTTCGGCTGGATGGCGAAGGCGCGCGCGATGCCCACGCGCTGCTTCATGCCGCCCGAGAGCTGCGCCGGCTTCTTGTGCTCGGCGCCGGTAAGCCCGACCATGTCGATGAACTTCTGGCAGTGCGTCTGCACCTGGATGCGGCTCCACGCCGGCCAGCGGCTGCGCACGGCGAAGGCGATGTTGCTCATCACCGAAAGCCATGGCATGAGCGCGTGCCCCTGGAACACCACGCCGCGGTCGAGCGAAGGGCCCGCCACCTCGCGCCCATCCATCACCACGGTGCCTTGGGACGCCTGGTCGAGCCCGGCGAGGATGTTGAGGATGGTGGTCTTGCCGCAGCCCGAATGACCGACGATGCAGACGAATTCGCCCTTTTCGATCGAGAACGTCAGGTCCTCGAACACGCTCGCCGCGGCGTAGCGCTTGGCCAGGCCCTGGACCTGGAGAAAGCTCATTCGGCGTAGGTGACGGCGCGCTGCAGGCGCGCAGCCAGGAGATCGAGCAGCATCCCGACCAGGCCGATGGCGAGGATCGCCGACAGGATGTTCGCGATGGACAGGTTGTTCCACTCGTTCCACACGAAGTAGCCGATGCCGGTGCCGCCCACCAGCATCTCGGCGGCGACGATCACCAGCCAGGCGATGCCGATCGAGATGCGCATGCCGGTCATGATGGTGGGCGCGGCTGCAGGCAGGATCACCGTCAGCGCCTTGCGCAGCGGCGTCACCTCCAGCGTGCGCGCCACGTTCAGCCACTCCCGCCGCACCGCGGCCACGCCGAACGCGGTGTTGATGAGCATCGGCCAGATCGAGCAGATGAAGATCACGAAGACCGCGGACACGTCGGAGTCCTTAAGCGTGAACAGCGCGAGCGGCATCCAGGCGAGCGGCGAGATCGGCTTGAGCACCTGGATGAAGGGGTCGAGCGCGCGGTAGACCAGCGGCGACATGCCGATGAGAAAGCCCGCCGGTATGGCGAGCAGCGCGGCCAGCAGGAAGCCCAGCGCGACGCGGCCGATCGAGTAGGCGAGCTGCACGCCGATGCCCTTGTCGTTCGGACCGCGGTCGTAGAACGGGTCGCGCAGGTGCTCGGCGAGCTTGCGCCCGAGGTCGGCGGGCGCAGGAAAGGCCGACTTGCCGCCGCTCGCCGCCTGCGCTCCCACCAGCTTGGCGTATTCCGCGTCGACCACGCGCGCGCCGCCGGCCGGCAGCGTCGCGAGGTGCCAGGCGCCGAGCGCCACCGCGAGGATGAGCGCCGACAGCGTCGCCGCCAGGAGCCGGCCGCTCATGCGCGCCTGATCGGAAAGCTCGCCACGTACTCCTTCGGCTTCATCGGGTCGAAGGCCCTGCCCATCACGCTGAAGCTCTTGTAGGTCGACTTCGGCGGCGTCAGGCCGGCCTCCGCCATCAGCCGGGCAGCATCGGTGGCGAGGAACACTTCGCGCGCCACGCTCTGGTAGTCGACCTCGCCCTTGAGCTGGCCCCAGCGCTTCATCTGCGTCAGGATCCAGACGGCGAAGGAATGCCAGGGGAAAGGGTCGAAGTCGATGCGGTCGGGCACCTTGCGCACGTTGCCCAGGCCATCGGCGAACGTGCCGGTCAGCACCTGCTCCACCACCGTCACCGGCTGGTTGAGGTAGTTCGCCGGCGCGATGGCCGCGGCGATCTCCTTGCGGTTCCGTGCCTTGCGCGCGTACGCGGTGGCATCGATGATCGCCTTGAGCAGCGCGCGATAGGTGTTCGGCATCGTCGTCACGAACTCCTTCGACGCAGCGAAGGCGCAGCAGGGATGCCCGTCCCAGATGTCCTTGGAAAGCGTGTGGATGAAGCCCACGCCGTCGTACACCGCGCGCTGGTTCACGGGATCGGGCGCGAGGAAGCCGTCGATGTTGTCCGCCCGCAGGTTGGCCACCATCTCGGGCGG
>DASUUN010000216.1:0-2886 GCA_036374055.1 Burkholderiales bacterium | reverse complement strand
GGAGGAAGTAAAGGGCAAGTACCGGGAAGTCGCCTGCAACCCGCACGGCGAATACCATTTCCATACCGGCAGGCCGCTCGCCCGGCGGCTGGGCTACGACATGGCGGTCGTGGACCGCATGCCGGATGCGGCGGTCGAGTCCTTCGCCGGCGTGGCCAATCCGTTCTCGCTGCGGCCGCTCGGCAAAGGTGAAAAGGTCGTCGACGCCGGCTCGGGGGCGGGCTTCGACTGCTTCATCGCGGCGCAGCAGGTCGGCCCGGCCGGACGGGTGGTCGGGGTCGACATGCTGTCGGAGATGCTCGAGAAGTCGCGCGCCAGCGCCCGCTCGATGGGGCTCTCCAATGTCGAATTCCGCGAAGGGCTGATCGAGGAGATGCCGGTCGAAGATAGCTGGGCTGACGTCGTCATCAGCAACGGCGTGATCAACCTTTGCGCCGATAAGAACCGCGCGTTCCAGGAGATCTGGCGCGTGCTGCGGCCGGGCGGGCGTTTGCAGTTCGCCGACATTGCGAACGGCAAGCCGGTGCCGCCGTCCGCGATACGCAACATCGACCTCTGGACCGCCTGAATCGCCGGCGGCCTTCCGTGCGAAGGCTGGCGGGCGATGATGGAGGAAATCGGATTCGTCGACGTCCAGATCGGCTCGCCGTGCGACACGTTCGGCGAGGCCTCGGGTGAGAAGAAGGCGCGCCGGTTCGACGTGTACGGCTACGCCTTCATGGCGCAAAAGCCGAAATAGACCAAGCTTGCACAGGCGCGGCCAGGGCAAGCATTGCAATCATGTGACCTGCATCGGCGGGCAGCGCACCGTGCCATAGGAGCAGAAGACGCAGCAGTCGCCCGGCTTGGGCCGCAGCACGATGCCGCAGCCCTTGCAGTCGTAGAAGAACAGGCACGCGTCGGCGGGCATCACTTCTTCCTGCCGGTGCCCGCATTCGGGGCAGGTCAGCACCGAGCGCCGGCGCGCGCGGCGGGGCAGACGCTGCCACAGGTCGACGCCGCTCGCGGCGAGCAGCCCGGCGAATCCCGCATAGGCAAGAGGCTCCAGCAGGTAGAGACCGGCGAAGAAGGCTAGCGCGCTCGCCGCGGCAAGGCCGAGCAGCCATCGCCGCCGGTGCCGGCGATAGGCGAGCGCGTGCCCGGCAACGGAGAGGACGACGAGCAGCTGTGCCGCGATGATGAGCTGCGATTCGTAAGCGCTCAGCGCACCGAGGCCGAAAACGGCGCCGATCAGCGCGAGCTTGGGGAAGCACACCGGGCAGGCGGCGCCCGCGACGACCGCGCCGATGCTGCCGAATTTGTCGAGTGGGACTTTCACGCGAGACGCTTCCAGAGCAGGTGATCAAGCGAGAGCTTACCCGGTCCGTGGCAGAGGGTGACCAGGAGCAGCAGCCCCCAGTAGACATGCGACATCAGCGCCGACTGGTTGCCGCCCAGCACGTGCCAGAACGAGACCACAGCGACGACGTTGAAGACGAAGAGCGAGGCTGCGGCGAAGCGGGCGGCGAGGCCGAGCGCGAGCAGCGGCGGGAAGAAAAGCTCGCCGAAGGTGCCGAGCCACGCTGCCGCCTCCGGTGGCAGCAGCGGCACGCGATACTCGTTCTCGAAGAGATACAGCGTGCCGTCCCAATTGCCGATCTTCAGCAGCCCGGAGCGAAAGAACACCTGCGCGACGTAAACGCGGATCGCCAGGTCGAGGAGGTGCGCGCCGGCTTGCAGCCAGCCGCGCACGCGCTCAGCGAGCTGCCTCATGACGTGATGACGCCGGCATCGATCCAGCGCACGAGCGCCGTGGACACGTCGAAGGACGGCTCCCGCGCGACCGCCGCCTCCAGTGCCTCGCCCAGCGGGGCGTCGCGGTTCAGCGATTGAAGGAAACAGAAATCGCCGGGGGTGAGCGAGCGCACCAGCACGCGCCAGCGCGGCCGGTGCACGAGGATGCGGTCGGGCCCCGCCCGCAGGTCCACGTCGATCTCTCCCAGGTATTCGTCCTGGTGCACCGTCCAGAGGCGTCCCAGCGGCCAGTCCGAGGCAAGCAGCGCGCAAGCAGGAGCCAGTCTCGGGTGCATTTCCCCCTGCACGTCCCACGGAGCTGGGTCTGCGGCGAAATACGCGACGTGCGCCAGCCATTCCATGCGCGCGACATCGGGGAGATAGGGCAGGTCCTGCGTGTGCGCGAATCCGGCCACGAAGTCCGCCAGATCGGTCCCGTACTCGTTGAGGTCGCCGCTGGCCGAGCGATGGACGCGCGCGTACTCGCGCGCCAGGCCTTCGAAGAATTCCCCGCCGACGATCTTTCGCACGATCGGGTACGCACCGGCGAGCGCCTGCGCCCAGTTGCCGTAGACGTTGCCGCGGTAGAGGGCGAGGCCGGCAGGCCCCCCGCGGCGCAGCAGCGCCATCGCGAACTCCGACTGGATCTCAAGCAGCGACGGCATGCCGCGCCTCCTGGCGGCTCGCCGCCTTGCCGGCCTCCTCGAGGAGCACCTGCAGTTCCGGAAGATCGGTGTCCCACTCGATAAGCGTCGCCACGGGCCCGAACCGCTCCAGGGCAGCTTCATACAGCCGCCATACCGGCGCCGCGACGCGCTCGCCGTGCGTGTCGATCAGCAGCCCCTCGCGCGCGGTGTGGCCAGCAACATGGATCTCCTCGACCGAGTCGACGGCATGCAGCTGCGCCAGGGCGTCGTGGCCGAGGTTGCGCTCGGTCACGAACAGGTTGTTGACGTCGAGCAGCACGCTGCAGCCGGTGCGGCGCGCGAGCTCGGCAAGGAACTCGCCCTCGCCGATCTCGCGCCGGCCAAGCTCGACGTAAGCCGAAACGTTCTCGATGAGGATGCACCGCCCGAGCGCTTCCTGCACGCGCAGCACTCGGTCGATGGCGAG
>DASUUN010000215.1:0-2239 GCA_036374055.1 Burkholderiales bacterium | reverse complement strand
CGCCGTCAGCTGGGCGAACAGCTGCTGGAAATAGCGGCGCGTGAACTGCTGCAGCCCCGCTTGCGGCGCAAGCAGCGGCAGCTGGTCGCCCGCGGCGGCGCTCAGGTAGTAGAAGAAGGTGGCGACGTCCGCGTCGCCGTCGTCCAGCTGGTACCAGAGGCAGGGTATCGCCGCGTGGTCGAGCCAGCTCGCCACCAGCGTGGTCTTGCCGCAGCCGGGCGGCCCCGACACCCAGACGGCCGGGGCCTCGCCGCTGCGCTCGAGCAGCGCAAACAGCCGCGTGCGCGGCAGGATGCCGCTCAAGCTGGGGCGCGCCGTCTTGCCGAGCGACACCCTCCCAGGCTTCATCACGCCTCCTCCCCCAAGGTCGCCGCCCTATTCTAGTCCCACTTTCCGCGCACCGTTCCCTCGCGGCGCGGGTCGGCGCCGCCGCGCCAGCCGCCCGGGACGCGCTCCAGGCCGTGCAGCCCGCTCGTCAGCGGCGCGGTTTCGACGACGTGGTTGCGCTTTTCCAGCTCCGGAACCAGCGCTTGGTACCCCGAGTCCTTCTCGATCAGCGTAGGGCCGTTGCGCGAGCCGAAGTTCGGCAGGGCGAGCGCGGACTGGATGTCCAGCTCCCAGTCCAGCATGCCGACCAGGGCCTTAGCCACGTAGTTGATGATGTTGGGGCCACCGGGGGAGCCCAGCGCGATGCGCGCTTCGCCGGCGGCGTCGAACACGATGGTGGGCGCCATGCTGCTGCGCGGACGCTTGCCCGGCGCCACCTGGTTGGCGGAGCCGGGCACGAAGTCGAAGTCGGTGAGCTCGTTGTTGAGCAGGAAGCCGCGCGCCATGATGCGGCTGCCGAAGGTCGACTCGATCGTGGTGGTCATCGACACGATGTTGCCTTCGGCGTCGACGATCGAGAAATGGCTGGTGCCCACGCCCTCGGTGCTTCCCGGCAGGGCCTGGCGCATGGAGCGCCCGCTGATCTCGCCGGCTCTTTCGGCCAGGTAAGCGGAATTCAGCAGCTTGCCCAGCGGAATTTCCACGAAAGCCGGATCGCCGACGTAGAAGGCGCGGTCGGCGTAAGCGAGCCGTCCGGCCTCCGCGAAGTAATGCACCGCCTCGGCGGACTGCGGCGGGGCGCGCGCGAAAGGCGTGCGCTCGAGCAGGCCGAGGATCTGCAGCACCGCGAGGCCGCCGGAGCTGGGCGGCCCCATCGAGCAGACGCGCCATTCGCGGTAAGGGCCGCACAGCGGCTGGCGCTCGAGCGCCTCGTAGCCGGCGAGGTCCTGCTCCGCGAGATCGCCGCCCCGGGCGCGCACCGCGCGCACCAGGTCGCGCGCAATCTCGCCGCGGTAGAAGGCATCCGCGCCTTGCGCCGCGACCGCGCGCAACGTTGCGCCGTACTGCCGGTTGGTGATCCGCCCGCGCGGATTGCCGTCGGCCGCGTAATACAGCGCCCGCGCCTGGGGGTCGTCGCGCAGGAAGCGCTCGCCCGCGAGCAGCATGCGCAGCCGCGCCGAGGCCGCGAAGCCGCCTTCGGCCAGGGCGATCGCCGGCTCGAACAGCTCGTGCCACGGCAGCGTGCCGTGGCGCTGGTGCGCAAGCTCCAGCATGCGCAGCACGCCCGGCACCCCGACGGACTTCCCGCCGACCGCCGCTTCGACAAAATCCTTGCCCAGGAAGCGGTCGGGCCGGGCGGCCGCGGGCGCGGTTTCCCTGCCGTCGTAAGTGCTCAGCGTCCGGAAAGGCGCCGACCAGTAAAGCATGAAGGCGCCGCCGCCGATGCCGGAGGATTCCGGCTCGACCAGGCCGAGCACCATCTGCACGGCGATCGCGGCATCCACGGCCGAGCCGCCGCGCTCGAGCACCGCGTGGCCCGCGTCGGTCGCCAGCGGATGCGCAGAAGCGACCATGAAGTGCCGCGCGGGCGCGTGGGCGCATCCGCCGGCGACGAAAACAAAAAGGGCGGCCGCAGCCGCCCTGAGAAACATGCTTTTCGGCAGCCTCAAACCATGAGCGGCACTACGAGGAGTGCCACGATGTTGATGATCTTGATCAGCGGGTTCACCGCCGGGCCGGCGGTGTCCTTGTAGGGATCGCCCACCGTGTCGCCGGTGACGGCCGCCTTGTGCGCGTCGGAGCCCTTGCCGCCGTGGTGGCCGTCCTCGATGTACTTCTTGGCGTTGTCCCACGCGCCGCCGCCGGTGCACATCGAGATGGCGACGAACAGGCCGGTGACGATGGTGCCCAT
>DASUUN010000214.1:0-7665 GCA_036374055.1 Burkholderiales bacterium | reverse complement strand
GGGCTGAGGCCGCGCGAGTTCCTGCGGCGCTATTGGCAGAAGCGCCCGCTTTTCGTGCCGGGCGCTCTGCCCGGATTCGCCGGCGTGATCGAGTGGCGCGCGCTCGCCGCGCTTGCGCGGCGCGACGACGTCGAATCCCGGATCGTGGAACGCCGCGGCAGCCGCTGGGATACCGTGCACGGCCCGTTCCGTGGAATTTCTTTCAAAACGCGCGACTTCACGCTGCTGGTGAGCGGCGTGAATCTGCACCACGAGCGGGCCGATGCCCTGCTGCGGTGCTTTTCGTTCATCCCGCAGGCCCGTCTCGACGACGTGATGGTGAGCTACGCGGCGCCCGGCGGCGGCGTCGGCCCGCATGTCGATTCGTACGACGTTTTCCTGCTGCAGGGGCCGGGGCAGCGGCGCTGGAAGGTCCGCGGCACGACCTACTTGTGCAACCCCGGCGACCTCCTGTACCTGCCGCCGGGCATCGAGCACGACGGCGTGGCGC
This sequence comes from Burkholderiales bacterium, assembly GCA_036374055.1. Taxonomy (GTDB): domain Bacteria; phylum Pseudomonadota; class Gammaproteobacteria; order Burkholderiales; family SG8-39; genus SCGC-AG-212-J23. The sequence continues at coordinate 7,175 of DASUUN010000214.1, read as the reverse complement.
TCAGCCCCTGCTACACCTATTCCATCGGCTTTCGCGCGCCGCGCGGCGCGGAGCTCGGCGCCGCGTTCCTCGACTGGCTGCACGAGCGCGGGCTGCCCGACGCCGCGTACCGCGACCCCGGCCTCGCGCCCGTGGGTCATCCGGCACGGCTGCCGCCCGAAATGCTGCGCTTCGCCTCCGCGATACTGGGAAAGATCCGCTGGTCGAAGCGCGACGTCGAGGATTTCCTCGGGCGCTACCTCAGCGCGCCGAAGCCGCACGTGGTTTTCAGGCCGACCAAGGCCGCTGGCACATGGGCGCGGCTGGATACCAGGACACAGCTGCTTTACTCGAGCCGGGCCTTTTTCATCAATGGTGAAAGCTTTACGGTGCCCTCCCGTTACCGGGCCTTGATGCAGGAACTGGCAGACAGGCGCGGGATCGCGGCGGCGCGGCTTGCCGGCCAGGCGAAATTGGTCCGAGAATGGCGGCTTGCAGGCTACCTACACCTCGTGAAGACAGATGGATGACGCGGTCTACGAGCAGTTCGACACCAGCGAGGGCTTCCAGGCGGCGGTCGAGCGCATGCTGCAGCAGCCGGGGCGCGAGCTGCGCATCTTCGATCCCGACGGCGCCGCCCTGCGGCTGAACGACCCGGGGCGCATCGGCCGCCTCGAGGGCTTCCTGCGGGCGAGCCGCACGCGGCGGCTTTACATGGTGCTGCACAACACCGATCACGTGCAGCGCCAGTGCCCGCGCATGATGTCGCTGCTCGCGCGCTACTCGCATGCGATCCAGATCAACCGCACCCACGAGGAGATCCGCGAGCTGCAGGACGCCTTCATGGTGCTCGACTCGGTGCACTACCTGCGCCGCCCCGTGGCGGCCTTCTTCCGCGGCGCCATCGGCCTGGCCGACGAGAACGAGGCGCTCGCCATGCGCGGGCGCTTCAACGAGATCTGGTCGGCGTCCTACCCCGCGGTGTCCGGCACCACCGTCGGGCTGTAGAAAAATGGGGACGGACCCCATTTATTTTTAAAGACAGGCTTCAGCGCGGAAAATAAATGGGGTCCGTCCCCATTTTCTTTTCCTCAGGCTTCGCGCCAGTCGAAGCCGCCGTCCTGGGTGGCGAGCTGGATCCAGCTTTCCTCGCAGTTCATGGCGCGCGCCAGCGCGGCGCGGGCGAGCTCGGGCGTGTTGTTCTGCTGCGAGAGATGGGCGCCGATGAGGTGCTTCAGCTTCGAGCAGTCGAGCGCGCGGAGCAGCCGGCCGGAGTCGTCGTTGTCGAGGTGGCCGAAGGGCCCGGCGATGCGCTGCTTCAGCCAGCGCGGATAGCCGCCGTTCCACAGCAGGTCGCGGTCGTAGTTGGTCTCCAGCACCAGCGCATTCAGCCCCGAGAGCACCTGCGCCACGTGCGCGGTCGGCGCGCCGATGTCGGTGAGCACGCCCAGCCGGCGCTCGCCGTCGGACAGCACGTACTGCACCGGCTCGCGCGCGTCGTGCGGCACGGTGAAGGGCGCGACCTGCAGGCCGTCGATGAAGAACGATTCGCGGCCGTTGACGAAGACCATGCGCACGCCCTCGATCACCCGCCCCTCGGCCTTCAGGGCGGCCATGGTGCCGTAGGTGAGGTATACCGTGATGCCGTGCGCCGCGGCGAAGTCGAACACGCCGTGCGCGTGGTCGCCGTGCTCGTGGGTGATCAGCAGGGCCGAGATGTCGCCCGGCTGCAGCCCCAGGCGCGCCAGGCGCCGCTCGGTGTCGCGCAGGTTGAGGCCGCAATCGACCAGCACCCTTGTGCCGTCCGCGTCGGCCACCAGGCAGTTGCCCTTGCTGCCGCTGGCGAGCGACGCGAAGCGCAGCAATTTCTACTTGAGCTGCTCGTGGAGCAGCGACAGGATGCGCTGCCCGGTAAGCGAATTTTCGGCGCCGCCTTCCTTGTTCAGGACGTTGACCTGGCTGCGCTCGTCTTCCGGGCGCACCTGCACCCGGTACTGCTCGGCCTTCACCTTCGGGTCGCCCGAGCTGAACAGGCGCGCGAGGAAGCCGCGCTGCGCGTCCTTGATCGCCATCTCCGACTCGGGATCGGCGTAGCGCACGAAGTACAGGCCGTTCTGCCGGTCGCGGTCCTCGACGGTGAAGCCGACGCGGTCCAGCGCGAGCCCGACGCGCCGCCACGCGCGGTCGAAGGGCTCGTTCACCTGCAGCGCCTCGGTGCCGTCGCTCGTCTTGACGATGTGCGCGCGCTCGACCTGCGCGCCCGGCGCCGCGGCGAGCCTGGCGCGCTCGTCATTCGCGCCGAGCCGCACCATGAGCAGGCGCAGGAACTCGGCTTCCAGCCCGGGATCGGCGGCGCGCGGCTGCCACACCGTCTGGCCCTCGTTGCCGCGCTCGGCGCCGCCGGTGTAGACCTCCTGCATGCCGCGGTGGCTGATGTAGATCTCGGTGCCCTTGCCGTCCGCGGTGCGCTCCAGCCGGGTGCGGAACTTGTCGCGCTCGGCGGTCGAGTAGACGTGCTCGGCGAACCGGCCGAGAAAGCCGCGGATGAAATCCTGCGGCAGGTTGGCGCGGTTCTCGGCCCAGTCGGTCTCCAGCACGCCGGCCTCGGGCACCTCGTGGCGGATGAGAAAGCCGCGCTCCAGCCAGAACTCGCGCACCAGCGGCCACACCTTCTCCGGCGGCTCCTGCACCACCAGCCAGCGCACGTTGCCCGCGCGCTCGACCCGCATCTGCTCGACCTGCGGCAGCACCGCGCCGGCGCCGGCGCGCCCCTGCTCCTTGCGCTCCTGCTGGTAGCCCGACAGCGTGGCGGAGCGCGACTCCGGCAGCGCGTAGCGGTTGTCGCGCGGCGGCGCGGTGAGATCCGGCGGCACCTCCAGCGGCGGCAGCTGGCCGGACGCCTTGTAATCGACCTTGCTGTCGAACATCCCGCTGATGGTGCTGCAACCCGAAGCGAGCACCGCGAGCACTGCCACCAGCTTGCGCATCTAGCCGCGGCCCTCCACGACGCGCAGCCCGGGCAGCGCGATGCCCGCCTCGTGCAGCGCCTCGCGCACGGCCTGGTGGAACTTCTCGGACAGCGGCGACAGCGGCAGGCGCAGCCCGTACTCGATCATGCCCATCTCGGCGAGCGCCCACTTGACCGGAATCGGGTTCGCCTCGACGAACAGGCGCTGGTGCAGGGCGAGCAGCCTGAGGTTGATCTCGCGCGCCCTTTTCACGTCGCCCACCAGCGCGGCGGCGCACATCTGGTGCATGAGCTTGGGTGCGACGTTGGCGGTGACCGAGATCACGCCGTGGCCGCCGAGCAGGATGAGCGCGAGCGCGGTGGAATCCTCGCCGCTGTAGATGGCGAAGCTGCGCGGCAGGCGCTTCACGAGGTCCGTGCCCCGCTCGATGTTCGCGGTGGCGTCCTTGATGCCGATGATGCCCGGCACCTGCGACAGGCGCAGCACGGTGTCGTTCTGCAGGTCGGCGACCGTGCGCCCGGGCACGTTGTACAGGATCATCGGCAGGTCGACGGTCTCCGCGATCTTGCGGAAATGCCGGTACAGGCCTTCCTGCGTGGGCTTGTTGTAGTAGGGCACGACCGACAGGCAGGCCGTGGCGCCCGCCTTCTTCGCCGATTCGGTGAGCTCGATCGCCTCGGCGGTGGAGTTGCCGCCGGTGCCGGCGATGATCGGGATGCGCCCGCGCGAATGCTCCACCCCCAGGCGGATGAGCTCCTTGTGCTCGTCGACGTTCACCGTGGGCGACTCGCCGGTGGTGCCCACCACCACGATGCCGTCGGTGCCCTCGGCCACGTGCCAGTCGATCAGCTTCCTGAAGGCGCCGGGGTCGAGGCGGCCGTCCTCGTGCATGGGCGTTACGATCGCGACCAGGCTTCCGGTAATCATGCGGCGATTCTAACGCTTCCCGCGGCGCCCCGGACGGCGCACAGGCGCTGCACCACCGCCTTTTTCGGGCGCTCGACCATGCCCTGCTCGAACGCGACGATCGTTAGCGCGCCGAATGCCTCGAGCAGCTCCCCGGGACGCAGCAGGAAATCCGGATTGGACGGCCGGCCGTAGCGCTCGTTCCCGGCCATGAAGGTTTCGTAGAGCAGCACACCGGCCTCGTCGAGGCTTTCCTCGAGAACCCGCATCAGCGGCCGGTGCAGGTAATTCGCGACCACGATGCCGGCGAAGCGCTGCCCGGCGAACGGCCAGGGGCTGCCGTCTTCCAGGTCGGCTTTCACGAACCGGATTTTTCCGCTGAACGCCTGCGTGTCGCGATCCACCGCGACGACCTCCAGGCCGCGCTGCGCGAAGAAGCGCGCATGCCGGCCGGCGCCGCATGCCACGTCGAGCACCGGCCCGCGCTCGATGAGCGGCGCCCAGCGCACCACCCATTCGGAAGGCGTCTCGATGGCGGCTTACTCGGGCAGGAACATGCCCACCACGGCGAGCAGCAGCACCAGGCCGCCGACGATCATGCCGGCGACGTTGCCGCCGCTGAACCTCGCGTTCCGGTCGGCCTGCGGCGCGAGCCGCGCGTTGATCTCGTTCACGGCCGACTGCACGGGCAGCATCGGCAGGAAACCGGCGACCCCGGCGAGCCACCACGGGTCCGGCAGGCGCCAGAGCATCGACAGGACGAAGAGCGCGACCGCAAGCAGCCCGGCCTGCAGACCGCCCTCGACCCCGGCGGCGGCCGCGCGATCGCGCACGCGCCGGAACAGCGCATAGGACACCAGCGGATAGAACACCGCGCGGATGGGCGCGCTCACCTTGTCGCCGGAGTTCTGCTGCACGCACTTCCAGTTCTTGTAGAACCAGTACACCTGGTACAGGCCGAGCGTGCCGACGCTCATGAGCGCGAGCTTGCCCAGGCTGACCGGGAAGAACACCGCCTCGACGCCCGGCACCACGGCGTCCGCCACCGCCGCCTTGGGCGCCGCATAAGGATTGAACTCGTCCTGCTCGGCCGCCTGTGCTTTCATTCTTGACCTCCTTTTTTGAGCTTCGCCCCCTGCTCCGCCAGCAGCGCCCGCAGAATCGAGCGGTGGCAGCGATTCTCGCGCTCACAATAGCAGCCGACCGAGAAATCCGCATGGTGCGAAAGACGCGCGAGGAGCTCGATCACCTGCCGGGGCGCGGGCTGGCTCATCTCGCGGCGGTAGTCGCGCGCGAACCTTGCCCAGTCCGCGCTCGCCCGCTTGACCAGCGGCGCGCTCGGCGAAAGCAAAGGCAGCCACTGGTCGTAGTAGTCGAGCCGGGCGTAATCGGCTTTGCGCACCCCGCGCGGCGGGCGGCGCACGGTGCCCAGTCGCGGGCCTTCGCCCTTTGCCCGGCGCGTGCCCAAGCGGACTATGCGGACGGCCATGTCTTGTTGCAGGTCTCGCGATGGCGGCGGCTCCGCCGCGGCCGCAGTCCAAGCCAGGCGACGATGGCGATCGCCGCGAGTCCGGCGTACCACTCGCCCTCGCCGCGCGGCGCCGCCAGATAGGCGAGCACCAGCGCGACGCCCGCCCACAGCAGCAGCTGCCTGCCTACGTAGCGCGCCACGGCGGCGAGCTCAGGGGCGCTGCTTCCGGTAGGCGGCAAGGCCCGCCCTCCCCGCCTTTGCCATTTCCGCCAGCTTCGCGCTCCAGCCGTTGCGGTGGCGGCGCAGCGCCTCTGCAATGGACTCGGCGACCACGAGGTTGCGGTACCACTTCTTGTTGGCCGGGACGACGGTCCAGGGCGCGTGCGGGGCGGAGGTTTTCGCGATCGCGTCTTCGTAGGCCTCGGTGTACGCGTCCCAGTGGTCGCGCTCCTGCCAGTCCTTGGGATTGAGCTTCCAGGCCGCCCGCGGGTCCTTCTCGCGCTCGAGCAGGCGCTCCTCCTGCTCCTGCTTCGTGATGTGGAGGAAGTACTTGAGCACGATGGTGCCGTGCTCGGCGAGCAGCCGCTCGAAGTCGCCGATGTGCGCGTAGCGCGCCCGCCACAGCTTCTCGGGCGCGAGGCCGCGCACCCGGACCACCAGCACGTCTTCGTAGTGCGAGCGGTTGAAGATGGCGAACTCGCCCAGCCGCGGCGCGTGCCGGTGCACGCGCCAGAGGAAATCGTGGCCGCGCTCCTCCTCGGTCGGCACGCCGAAGGAAGTCACCGCCACGCCGCGCGGATTGAGGCAGCCGACGACGTGCTTGATGGTGCCGTCCTTGCCCGCGCCGTCGCGCCCCTGCAGCACCACGAGCACGCTGTTCAGCTTGGCGCCGAACATGGCGTCCTGCAGCTCGAACAGCTCTTCGCTCAGCCGGTCGAATCGCCTGCGCGCCTTCTCCTTGGTCATGCCGGCAGGCGGCTCCGCCGGGATGGCATCGAGGCGGATCCTCTTCATGGAGGAATACTACGCGAGGTGGTGTTTTTTCTGCTGCTGCAGCTCGAGGGTCGCGGGCAGGCAGAGCTGGCGCAGCTGGTCGACGGCCTCGCCCAGGCGGGTGACGACCTGGTCGACGCCGGCTTCGCGCAGGCGCGCCTGCGCCCGGTCGGTGTTCTCGCTGGTCCACAGCGCCACCAGCACCCGGATGTCGGGGAAGCGCTGCTTGAGCCGCTTGCACAGGTAGGCGGCGTGCGTGGCGGCGCGCGGCGGCATGGCCGAGATGCACGCCACCCTGCCGCCGTTCTCGCCGACGAACTCGATGAGCTCGGCGGCGAGCAGCGGGAAGGGGCTCACGCGCACGTCGAACTCGGGCGCGGGCAGCATGCGGGCGAGGACCTGCGCGGCGACGTGGTCGGCCTCGTCGTGCGCCGGCACGACGCACAGCGGCGCGGCCGGGCGGCGCTGGGGGACAGACCCCTGGGGGTCTGTCCCCTGTTTGCTTGTCCCCTGTTTGCTGCGGTCTTCGACGTACTCGACGATGTGGCGCGTGGTGTCGAAGATGAAGCGCTGGTGCTTCTCGTCGAGCGCGCCGGCATGGCGGTCCTGCTCGCCGAGGGCCAGCGCCGGGATCACCACCTTCTCGTGCAGGGCGAGCAGGCCGTGCTCGTTGGCGAAGTCCTCCGCCAGATCCTCGGCCTCCTCCTGGTCCATGGCGACCAGGCGCTGGTAGAAGCGCGCCTCGGGCGCGAGCACCGGCTCGACGCCGAGCAGCACGTTGAGGTAGCCGAAGGCGGGGATGTAGCGGCCGATCACCGCGACGCACACGGTGAGCGGCATGGCGAGCAGCAGCCCGA
>DASUUN010000213.1:0-5242 GCA_036374055.1 Burkholderiales bacterium | reverse complement strand
GTCTGGCTGCGCTTGGTGAGGCGCTGGATCTCCTCCGAGATGTCCACGGCGGAGTCGTCCTGCACGTAGCGCAGCTCCTCGATGCGCGTTTCCAGCTCCGCGATGGGCTGCTCGAACTCGAGGAACGTGGTCTTCATTTCGGGGTCAGTATTCTACCGGCAACGGGTCGAGCGAGCGCCAGAGGTACCAGGTGGCCACCGAGCGCCAGGGACGCCAGGTTTCGCCCAGGCGGCGCATGGTGCGCAGCGAGACTTTTCTCCTTTTGTAGTACGCCAGGCAGATGCCCTTCTGCAGGCCGAGATCGTCGAGCGGGAACACGTCGGGCCGCAGCAGGTTGAACATCAGGAACATCTCGGCGGTCCAGCGGCCGATGCCGCGCACCTCCACCAGCTCGGCGATGATCTCCTCGTCGCCCATCTGCGGCCAGCGCTGCACGTGGATCCTGCCGTCGGCGAAGTGCTGGGCGAGGTCGGCGATGTACTCGGTCTTGCGGTCCGACAGGCCGCACGCCCGCAGCACCGGGCGCTCCTTCAGGAGTATTTTTTCAGGACTCATTTCGCCGACGCAGGCAACGAGGCGGTCCCACACGCTCTGCGCCGCCTTGACCGAGATCTGCTGACCGACGATGGCGCGCGCCAGCGTCATGAACGGCTCGCCGCGGCGCATCATGAACACCTTCGGGTGGCGGCGCATGATGCCGGCCATGACCGGGTCGCGCTTCGCCAGCGCGCGCTTCGCGCGGTCCCAGTAGTCAGGCTTCATGCAGCGGCAGGTTGGTGAGGAGGTTCTGCGGCTTCATGCGCACCACCTGGTTTGCATCACAGGCAAGGCCCAGGTAAACCGTGCGCCCGGCGATGTCGGGGCGCATGAGGGTCGGATCCTCGAAATCGAGCGCGAACAGCGCGAGGATGTTGCGCATGCGTCCCTGCTCCACCTCGTTGCCGGCCCACAGCTCGTTCAGGATGGCGGTCGACTCGGCATCGAGACCGATGTGCCAGGCCCAGCGCGGCTCCTCGATCTTTCGGACCGGCTTGACTTTCACCTGCACGGAAAAGAAATGCGCGACCCATTGCTCCAGCACCTCTGCGAAGGCGTCGAGCGCGGGACGGCCGTAGGTCAGGCTGATGACGGTGTCGTGCTTCGACTCGCGCCCCCAGTAGATGTCGGCGTTGGCGCGGTCGAGCACGTCCAGATCCACGCTGCCCAGCTCGCCCTGCGCCTCGACGATCAGGCGCCCGATGCTGCCGTAGCGGCTGCCGGCGGCGTGCATCTCCACCGTCTCGAGGTCGGCGAGCAGCACGTGGCCGTCCCTGACGGTCGCCTTCTGCTCGCGGAAGAACACCTCGCCGGCGCGCAGCCGCAGCGCGTCCTCGGCGCCGTCGAGCAGGTTGCGCAGGATGACGTGGGCGAGCTGGTCGACGAACATCGGCGGCACGTCGATCGCGCCCTTGAAGAGACTCATGTACGCGCCCTCCACCGTGCCCGCGGCGAGCAGCCGGTCGCGAAAGCGCATCAGGATGCGGTAGTTGTCGCGCGCGTCCTCGTCTTCGATAGCGAGGAAGTCGTTTTCTTCCAAAACCTTTCTTGGTTGTTGCATGAGCGAGGCATGAAGCGCGAGCTCGCCCTCGCCCGATTCCTCGACCGGATGGATCTCGGGGCGCAGGTAGTAGGCGCGCAGGAAATCGTCCGTGACCCGCAGCCTGCCGGCCGGGTCGCGCTCTAGGAGGTGAAAGCCGCTATTGCGCCAGAAATCAGGCAGGGGTCAGGACCAACCGCGAGTGGCTCGCGACGTGCTGCTTGAGGAACTCCATCTGGTCGGCCAGGATGCGGCGGTTGGTGAGGATCAGGTACTCGGCCTTGTTCGGCACGTAGGGCGCGTACAGCAGCTCCAGGCCGCATTCCTGCGGCAGGCGGTTCCTCTTGTGGCCGTTGCAGTGCCGGCAGGCCGTCACCACGTTCATCCAGGTGTCGCGCCCGCCGCGCGACAGCGGCGTGATGTGGTCGCGCGTCAGGCGGAAGTAGCTGAACTCGCCGCCGCAGTAGGCGCACATGTGGCGGTCGCGCCGGAACAGCTCCCGGTTGTTGAGCGGCGGCACCTGGTTGAAGCCCTTGGCGGCCAGCGCCCTGCCCTTGATGGCGACGATCGAGTGCGCGGTGATGCTCGAGCGCTCGCCGGTGATGCGCGAGATGCCGCCGTAGTAGGTGAAGGTCTCGTCGCCCAGCGTCCAGGCGACCAGGTTCTTCGCGTAGTAGAAGCACGCCTGCTGCCAGCTGATCCAGCGGTGCGGGACACCGTGGCTGTCGAGCGAGAGGATGAGCGGCTTGTCCATTGGCATTGATCGTGCTTGGCGAGGCATTCTGCCAAGCCTGCACGAGCTTTGCAATGGCCGCTAAAACAACGGCCTGCGGGCGGAACTTCTAATTCTTGTCGACCGCTTCGCGGAAGCCCTGGCCGGCGGCGAACGCCGGGATCGTCTTGGCGGTGATCTTGATCTCCTTGCCGTTGACCGGGCTGCGCCCGGCGCGCGCCTTGCGCTTGCGCGGCAGGAAGGTGCCGAAGCCGACCACGGTGACGCGCTTGCCCTTCGCGACGTTCGAGACGATGGCGTCGAACACGGCGTTCACCGCCTCGCCCGCCGCCGCCTTGCTGAGGTTGCTGGCCTTTGCCGCAGCCTGGACCAGGTCTGATTTGGTTACCACGTGTGGCATGCGATTCCCCTTTTTCACGCCTGCTTGCGGCCAGCAGGCGAAGGAGCATCGTATCGAAATCAAATTCGAAAAACAATTATGATTAGGCCTCCAAGGAGGAGGACCTGATGAAATTGCGATATTTCGTGCTCACCGGCTGCGCGGCCGGCGCAATCGCGTCGCCGGCGCTGGCGCAAACCACGCTCACCTACTCTTCGTGGGTGCCGCCGACCCACCACCTGACCATCTGGCAGGCCAACTGGACCAAGGAAGTCGAGAAGGCCACCGGCGGGCGCGTGAAGTTCAACTCGCTGCCCAAGGCGCCCGCGGCGCCGCCGGGGACCTTCGACGCGGTGCGCGACGGCCTGGTCGACCTTTCCTACGTCACGGCGAGCTACACGCCCTCGCGCCACATCCTGCCGCTGATGGCCGAGCTGCCCGGCGCCGGCGACACCGCCGAGATCAACTCGATCGCCTACTCGCGCATCCACTGGAAGCACTTCCACAAGGCCGGCGAGTACAAGGGCGTGAAACTGCTCGCGGTGTTCACGCACGGCCCGGGCCAGATGTTCACCAAGAAGCCGGTGAGCGGCATCGCCGACATCCAGGGCCTGAAGATCCGCACCGGCGGCGGCGTGGCCGAGGCGGTGGCCAACGCCCTCGGCGCCTCGGCGTTCGTCAAGCCGGCGCCCGAGTCCTACGAGCTGCTGAAGTCTGGCGTGGCCGACGGCGTGTTCTTCCCGCTGGAGTCGATCGTCTCGTTCAAGCTCGACACGGTGCTCGAGCAGGCGACCCTGTTCCCCGGCGGCATGTACAGCTCGGCGTTCGGCTTCTTCATGAACGAGGACAAGTGGAGAAAGCTGCCCAAGCAGGACCAGGCGGCGATCGAGAAGCTGTCCTACGAGTACGTCTCGCGCAGCAACGGCAAGTCGTGGGACACGGCGGACCAGCGGGGCCTGGAAGGCCTGCAGAAGGCCGGCGTCAAGATCGTCAAGGCCGATCCGAAGCTGCTGGCCGAAGTGCGCAAGCGCTCCGCGCCCATCATCGACGACTGGGTGAAGAAAGCGAGCGCCAAGGGCGTCAATGCCAAGGCCGCGCTGGCGGAGTTTCGCGCCGAGCTGAAGAAGGTCGCCGGCGAAGTGAAGAAGTAAGCGCCGCGCGCCTTTTCCATGAAGGCGCCGGAGCACGAGTGGGAGAGGCGGGCCGACGCCGTGCTCGGCGTCGCCGCCTCCGCCATCCTGATGGGCTTGATGTGCCTCACGTTCGTCGACGTGGTGGCGCGCTACGTGTTCAACCGCCCGCTGCGCGGCGGCTTCGAGGTCACCGAGCTGCTGCTGCTGACGCTGATCTTCGCCGGGCTGCCGCTCGTGTCGCACGCCGACGAGCACGTCACCATGGACTTCATCGACCGGATGCTGCGCGGGCGCGCGCGGGTGTGGCTCAACCGCGGCGTGCACCTGCTGGTCGCGGCGATGATGTTCTTCATGGCCTGGCAGGTCACCATCAAGGCCGACCGCATCTCCTCCTACGGCGACGCCACCGACGTGCTGCGCATCGAGTACGGGCCGTTCGTGTACTTCTCGGCGGCGATGATCGCGCTCGCCGGCCTCATCCACGTCTATAAGGCCGCGCAGCGATGACCGAGGCGGTCGTCGGGCTGCTGGCCATGCTGCTGCTCTCGTTGATGCGCATCCCGATCGCGCTGTCGATGGCCGTGGTCGGCGTCATCGGCTACGCCTACATGCGCGACTGGAACTGGGCGCCCGCCTTCGCCAGCCTGCAGACGCGCCTGTACGAGACCGGCCGCAACTACACGCTTTCGGTGGTGCCGCTGTTCATCCTGATGGGCAACTTCGTCACGCGCGCCGGCATGTCGCAGGAGCTGTTCCGCGCCGCCAACGCCTTCATCGGCCACCTGCGCGGCGGCCTCGCCATGGCGACCATCCTCGCCTGCGCCGGCTTCGGCGCCATCTGCGGCTCGTCCATCGCCACGGCGGCCACCATGTCCAAGGTGGCCTACCCCTCGATGAAGCGCTTCGGCTATTCCGACACGCTGGCGACCGGCGCGATCGCCTCCGGCGGCACGCTCGGCATCATGATCCCGCCCTCCACGCTGCTGGTGATCTACGGCGTGTTCACCGAGACCAACATCGGCATGCTGTTCGCCGCCGGCATCCTGCCCGGCCTGCTGGGCGCGATCCTGCTGTGCCTGGCGGTGCAGTACGTCACCTGGCGCGACCCGAAAGCCGGCCCGCGCGGCGAGCGCTCCGACTGGAAGGAGCGCTGGGCGGCCACGCGGGACGTCTGGGCCGTGGCGGCGCTCTTCGTGTTCGTCATCGGCGGCATCTACGGCGGCTTCTTCACCGCCACCGAGGGCGCCGGCATGGGCGCCTTCGGCGCGATGGTATTCGCCCTGTGGCGCCGCGTGCTCAACTGGAAGTCGCTCTACCAGGCGCTGGTGGAGAGCGCGCGCACCACCTCGATGCTGTTCATGATCCTGATCGGCGCGCTGATGTTCGCCGAGTTCATCAACATCACCACCATGCCGAACGAC
>DASUUN010000212.1:0-6224 GCA_036374055.1 Burkholderiales bacterium | reverse complement strand
TCCTTGATCGCGTCGTAGATGCCTTCCAGGTTGTCGGAGACCGTGGTGAGGTAGCAGCTCGAAAGCTGCGGGCGCAGCGTGCCGGAATTGAAGAGGGTCGGCGTCGAGCTCATGAAGTCGAACGACGACAGAACGTCGTAGAACTCGATCGCTCTTGCTTCCCGGTCCTTCTCCCGGAGCGCGAGCCCCATCGCCACGCGCATGAAGAACGCCTGCGGCAGCTCGATGCGCCGGCCGCCGACATGCAGGAAATAACGGTCGTACAGGGTCTGCAGTCCGAGGTAGTTGAACTGCAGGTCGCGCCGCGCCTTCAGCGCCTGGCCGAGCCGCGCCAGGTTGAACTTTCTCAATTCGGGGTCGAGCAGCTCGGCGGCGATGCCGCGTTCGATGCACTGCGGAAAATAGGTCGCGTAGCGCAGCTGCATCTCGGCCTGGCTCACCTCCTCGCCGAGCACCTCCAGGCGGATCGTGTTGAGAAGCAGCCGCGCGGTCACGTAGCCGTAGGCGGGCTCCTTTTCGATGAGCGCGCGCGCCGCGAGCACCGCCGACTTCCTCACCTCCTCCATCGGCACGCCGTCGTAGAGATCGCGCAGGGTCGATTCGAGGATCGCCGCGGGCGAGGCGCCGGGCAGACCTTCGCAGGCGGACTCGATCAGCCGCTCGAGCGCGCGCGGCTCGAGCGGCCTTCTCTGGCCGCCGTCCACCACGTGGATGCCGCTTTCGCTCCTGTGCGACTTCTCCTGCGCGCGCACCCGCGCGCGCTCTTCGCGGTAAAGGACGTAGGCGCGCGCAACGTCGGGCTCGCCGGAGCGCATCAGGGCGAGCTCGACCTGGTCCTGGATGTCCTCGATGTGGAAGGTGCCGCCCTGCGGCTGGCGGCGCATCAGCGCGCCCACCGCCGCCTCGGTCAGCGCCGTCACCAGCTCGCGGATGCGCGCCGAGGCGGCGCCCTGGCTGCCGTTCACCGCGAGAAACGCCTTGGTCATGGCCACCGTGATCTTGGCCGGCTCGAAGCCGACCACGGCGCCGTTGCGCCGGATCACCTTGTACTCGGCGTAGGCGCCGCGCGCCGCGCCGCCTGCCTCAGGGAGCGCGACGCCCAAAGCGGGGCTGGCCGTGGCGTTGTCCTGAGCGATTTGCATGATTCCTCTCCTTTTCAGCCTGACTGCTCGCCCGGGCCGTCCCGCCGCGTGCGCGGTTCTAATGACGACCTACAAAATCTAGTACGTGGTACCTAGCAGGAACCTACGTGTTGTGGCCCCAGTGTACACACCGAGATTATTTTTGCAACCGTGACCCACTAGATGTTGGGTTAATGCCACAACGGCATCCTACATGTAGGACGCTTGCGGCGATGCAACACCGTATGCGGTGAAGAACGACGAAGGGATTACTAGACCTGGTAGGCGGCCAGCGCCGTCAGCAGTCGCGGCCAGTCGAAGCGCGCGCCGGGATCGGTCTTGCGGCCGGGTGCGACGTCGCTGTGAGCGGCAATCTGCGGCAGCGACAGGCGCTGCAGCAGCGCGGCGAGCGCGGCGTACTGCGGGTCCTCGAAGGGCGAGTCCTCGCTGCCTTCGAGCTCGATGCCCACCGAGAAATCGTTGCAGCGGCTGCGCGCGCGCCAGCTCGAGGCGCCGGCGTGCCAGGCGCGGCGCGCCACCGGCACGAACTGCACCAGCTCGCCGTCGCGCCGGACGAGGAAATGCGCGGAAACCCTCATGCCGTGGATTTTCTCGAAATAGGGGTGCGCCCCGGGGTCGAGCCGGTTGGTGAACAGGCGCTCGATGGCGTCGCCGCCGTACTCGCCCGGCGGCAGGCTGATGCAGTGAAGCACGGCCAGGGTGATTGCGGTGCCCGGCGGGCGCTCGTCCTGGTTGGGCGAATCAACGACTCTCATCGGTGATGCCCAGGCGCTGCATGCGGTAGCGCAGCTGGCGGAAGGTGATGCCCAGCAGCTTCGCCGCGGCGGTGCGATTGAACCCGGTCTTGCCGAGCGCCTCGAGGATCGCCTTGCGCTCGAGCGCGTCCAGGTATTCCGGCAGCGCCTCGCCTGCGCCGTTGCTCGGCTCCTGCTCTTCGGCCGCCGGCGCGAGCCGCAGGTCCGGGGCGCCGATCTCCTCGCTGCCCGACAGCGCGAGCGCGCGCTCCAGGATGTTCTCCAGCTCGCGCACGTTGCCCGGGAAGTCGTACGCCTCGAGCGCCTGCACCGCGGCGGGCTTGAGCCGCGGCACCGGCACGCCGTGCGTGCGGGCGAGGCGCTCCAGGATGCTGCCGGCGATCGCCGGGATGTCCTCGCGGCACTCGCGCAGCGGCGGCATGCGCAGCTCGATCACGTTCAGGCGGTAGAACAGGTCCTGCCGGAAGCGCCCGGCGGCCACCAGGTCGGCGAGCTTCTGGTGCGTCGCGCTGATGATGCGCACGTCGACCGGGTCCTCCTGCGGCGCCCCCACCTTGCGCACGCGCTTTTCCTGGATGGCGCGCAGCAGCTTCACCTGCATGGCGAGAGGCAGCTCGGCCACCTCGTCGAGGAACAGGGTGCCGCCGTCGGCCGCCTGGAAAAAACCCTCGCGGTCCTCGCCCGCGCCGGTGAAGGCGCCTTTCTTGTAGCCGAAGAACTCGCTTTCCATGAGGTTCTCGGGGATCGCGCCGCAGTTGACCGGCACGAAGGGCTTGTCGCGGCGCGCGCCGTTCTCGTGGATCAGGCGCGCGGCGAGCTCCTTGCCGCTGCCCGATTCTCCGGAGATGTACACCGGCGCCTGCGTGCGGGCGAGCTTGCCGATCAGCTCGCGCACCTGGACGAGCGGCGCGCTGTCGCCGAGCAGCTGCTGGCCCTTGGCCGGCGCCGCGGCGGGCAGCGACAGCGCCGAGCGCACCAGCGCACGCAGTTGCTCCAGGCCCACCGGCTTGGAGACGTAGTCGAACGCGCCCGCCTTGAGCGCGGCCACCGCGTTCTGCGCGCTGCCGTGGGCCGTGATCACCGCCACCGGCAGGTCGATCGCCAGACCGGCGATGTGCCGCACCAGCTCGAGACCCTCGCCGTCGGCTAGGCGCATGTCGGTGAGGCACAGGTCGTAGCGCGCCTCCTTCAGGCGTTCCTTCGCCTCGGCGAGGGTGCCCACGCTCGCCACGCCGAGGCCCATCTTGACCAGCGTGAGCTCGAGCAGCTCGCGGATGTCGGGCTCGTCGTCGACCACCAGCACCTGCGCGCCGGCGGGCGGCGAGCGCCGCTCCTGGCGCCGGCTCACGCGCGCGCCTCTCGCGCCAGGATGCGGAAGTGCGCCCCGCTCGTGTCGTTGACGTACTCGAGCAGCGCGCGGTTGGCGGCGCACAGCTCGCGCGCGAGATACAGGCCCAGGCCGGTTCCCTTGCTGTCAGTGGTGAAGAAAGGCTCGAACAGCTGACCCTGGCTCGCCGGCGGCACGCCGGGACCGTTGTCGATGACGCTCAATTCTACGCGACCGGCGAAGCCGGCGACTTCCAGCCGCACGCTGCCCGGCTCGGGGCGCGCGTGGCGCACGGCGTTGCGCAGCAGGTTCCACATCACCTGGTGCAGGTGCTCGCGGTCGAACTCGATGGCGGCGTCGGTGGCGCAGCGCACGGCGAAGCGCCCGGCGGGCAGCGCCTCGTTGGCGACGAACTCGGCGACGAAAGCGGCGAGCCAGGGGCGCAGCTCGATGCGCTCGCCCGCCACGCGGTCGCGGCGGTTGAGCTGCAGCACGTCCGACACCAGGCGCTCCAGGCGCAGGGTGTTGTCGCGGATGATGCGCGTGAGCCGCGTCTTGTCGCCGCTGCGCTTCTCTTCGCCCAGCAGCTCGGCCGCGTGGCTGATGGCGGCGAGCGGATTGCGGATCTCGTGGGCGATGTTGGCGGTCAGGCGCCCTAGGGCCGCGAGCTTGAGCTGCTGCGCCTGCTCGCGGCTGCGCGTGGTGTCCTCCAGGAACACCACGCTGAACAGCTCGCCCGCCCCGGTGTCGAGCAGGCGCACGCCGAGGTGCCTGCCGCGCAGCTCGAAGTCGGTGGCGTGGCCGAATCCGGGCAGCACGTCGCTGATCGCGCTGCCCAGCAGCGCATCGACCCCCAGCAGCCGCTTCGCCTGGGGGTTGTGCTGCACGATCCGTCCCTCGCGGTCGAGCACCACCACGCCGTCGTGCATGTCCTCGATCACCAGCTGGTTGACGCGCGTCTGGGTGGCGAGGCTGCGCCCGCGCTGGCGCGCGAGGGCCTCGTTCGCGGCCACGCGCTGGGCAAGCCAGCTGGTCACCCCGACCGTGGCGAAGCAGCCCATCGCCAGCAGGCCCGGCTGCAGGAAGTTGGTGGGCTCCGCGTCGTGCGCAAGCACCCAGTAGCCCTGCTCCAGCAGCAGCGCGATGGCAGCGACCGCGGCATACAGGTAGCTCAGGCGCCGGGGCGCGACGATCGCCGCGCCGATGAGCGAGATGAGCAGCATGACCCCCAGGCCGCTGCGGATGCCACCGCTCGCGTACATGAGCAGCGTGAACGCGCCGATGTCCAGCGCCACGTGCAGCGAAAGCTGCAGGTTGAACCCCTCGCGCCAGGAGCGCATCGCGAACTGGAACGCGATGCCCAGGAACAGGTAGCCGGCGCTCACGAAGCGGAACATGTCCAGCCAGTGGCGGCCGACCAGGTCGTCGTAGACGAGGGAGGTGGCGAGGAACACCGCCGCGGCGGCGATCCGGTACAGGTTGAAGTAGTGCAGCGAGGTCCAGAACGACTCGGGCGTGCGCACCTCCCGCGCGAGGAACAGCTCCGGGTAACGGACCGGCGCGTCCATCAGCGCTTGCCCAGCCTCGCGTGCTCGTCGCTGCAGTACAGCCCGCCGGCCGCATGGCGCGCCTCGGCGCGCGGCAGGTGCACGCCGCAGTGGGCGCAGCGCACGAGCTCGCCCTCCCACAGCGACTTCGGGGAATCGCTTTTCCTCAACGCACGGCGTACCAGCCATACGGCCAGGACGACGAGCAGGATCAGCACGAGCAGGCGGCCCATCGCGCGATTATCTACCGGGAGGGAAAAACCGGCGGGAGATGGTCGGGGTGAGAGGATTTGAACCTCCGACACCTGCGTCCCGAACGCAGTACTCTACCAGGCTGAGCTACACCCCGAATTCCGCACCGGACGGCTAGCTGCGGCGCGCCACAGAGAAGGACGCCAATTCTAGCAAACTATCCTTGAACACCGAGGCGGGAAGCAGCGCCACCGCGGCTGCGCCGGCCTCGGCTTCGCGCTGCGCCGCGGCGCGCGCATAGTCGAGCGCGCCGCTATCGCGGATCGCCTCGAGGACGGGCGCGAAGTCCTCGCGCCCGCCGTCGCGGACGGCCGCGCGGACCCGCGCTGCCTGCGCCGCGCTACCGCAGCGCATCACGTAGATGAGCGGGAGCGTCGGCTTGCCTTCGGCGAGGTCGTCGCCGAGGCTCTTGCCGATGGCTGCGGGGTCGCCGGAATAGTCGAGCACGTCGTCGATGACCTGGAAGGCCGTGCCGACGTGCATGCCGTAGTCGGCGAGGCCCCGCTCCACCGCCGGAGCGCAGCGGCCCAGGATCCCCCCCAGCCGCGCGGCGGCCTCGAACAGCTTCGCGGTCTTGCGCCTGACCACCTCGAGGTAGCGCGCCTCGTCCACTTCGGGATCGTGGCTGCCCATGAGCTGCAGCACCTCGCCGCCCGCGATGGTATTGGTGGCCTCGGCGAGCACCTGCATCACGCGCATGTCGTCGAGTTCGACCATCATCTGGAAGGCGCGCGAGTAGAGAAAGTCGCCCACCAGGACCGCGGCGGCGTTGCCGAAGGCGGCGTTGGCGGTACTGCGACCGCGCCGCAGCTGCGACTCGTCCACCACGTCGTCGTGCAGCAGCGTGGCGGTGTGGATGAACTCGACGACCGCGGCCAGCGCATGGCGCTGTTCCCCACTGTAGCCCACGGCGCCGCTGGCCAGCAGCAGGAGCGCCGGCCGCAGGCGCTTGCCGCCCGAGGCGACGATGTAGCGCGCGACCTCGCCCACCAGCGCCACGTCCGACGCCAGCCGGGCGCGGATCAGCGCGTCGACCCGTTCCAGGTCGGCGGCGACCGGCGCCAGCATTGTCACGAAGCTCATGATTCGCTTATAATTCCAAGTCTTTTCGGAAGCAAGGCGAGGCTAGGAGTCTATCGGGCATGTACGCGATCATTAAGTCCGGCGGCAAACAATACCGGGTCCAGTCCGGCGAGCAGGT
>DASUUN010000211.1:0-11035 GCA_036374055.1 Burkholderiales bacterium | reverse complement strand
CTGCGGCGAGCTTCCTGGGAACGCCTTCGGCGAGATTCCGGGGGGTCATTGCACGAGCTCCTAAGGGTAACGCGTCCACTGTGGACGGTGGGAGCGATCCTGCTCGCCACCATCGTCGCGGTGTCCGTCTTGCCCGAGCTGCCGCGCGACTACGCAGGGCTGCGCACCGCGGGCCCGTATGCCGTTCTTGTGACCGGGCTGAGCATGGCCGTGTGGTTCAACCGCGGGCGCAGCTTCGTGCTGCTCGCCTCTTTGCTGCTCGGCTGGGCGGCCTTCGACAGCTTGCCCGGCAAGCCGGTCTTCGTCGCGATTACGCTGCTGGTGCCGCTCAACCCCCTGATCGCCTTCATCGCGCGCGAGCGCGGCGCGCGCTACGGCATGGCGTTCCGCTGGCTCGCGCTTTTTGCGGCGGAGGTTGTTCTGGTCATCTGGCTGAGCCGGCTCGCCGTGCCGGACTCCATGACTGAAAGCTGGGCGCTGCGCTCGCCGCCTGCGCCGCTGGTCGGACGGCTGATGTTCGCCGCGGCCTTCGCCGCCGCCGTGTGGCGCGCCTACCTCGAGCCGCGCCCGCTGCAGATCGCCAACGCCGCCGCGCTGGTCGCATTCTTCATCGGCGCGTACTGGGCGCAGAGCACAGGCGTGTTCGCCGCGTTCCTGACGGCCGCCGGCACGATGCTGATCGTCGCGCTGCTGCAGGAATCGCACCGGCTCGCCTTCCGCGACGAGCTGACCGGGCTGCCCGGCCGCCGCGCGCTCGACGAGCGCCTGCGCACCCTGGGCGCGGGCTACGCCATCGCCATGGTCGACGTCGACCATTTCAAGAAATTCAACGACACCCACGGCCACGACATCGGCGACCAGGTGCTCAAGCTCGTGGCCGGGCGCCTCGCGCAGATGGGCGGCGGCGGCATCGCCTACCGCTACGGCGGCGAGGAGTTCTGCGTGCTGTTTCCGGACGGCGACCTGCGCGGCGCCACCCGCCACCTCGAGTCGATGCGCGGCTCCATCGAGCGCTACAAGATGGCGGTGCGCGGCGAAGACCGCCCGCGCAACCCGGACGACACCGCCAGCCTGCGGCTCAACAAGCCGGCGCAGAAAACGCTCTCGGTCACGGTCTCCATCGGCGTGGCGCAGCCCGGCGACGCCCTGCGCACCCCCTCGCAGGTCCTCAAGGCCGCCGACGAGGCGCTCTACCGCGCCAAGCAGGCCGGCCGCAACCGCGTCAGCAAATAGACCAGGCACGGGGATTGCGGCGGGGACTGGAGGTCCCTATGCCGCCAGCAACTGTGAAGGCGCTTGTTTACGCTTCGTTTTTCGCCGCGCTCGCGGCGGCCTGCGCGAGCACTGGGGAAAGTACGGGTGAGGCGAGCGGCGGCGCCACCGCCGGCGAGGCGAAGCTCGAGCTCGAGCGCGACCGCTGGGACAGCCGCCCGGGCAGCCGGGAAGTCGAAGAAACGAACTAGGTCTTTGCCTAAACTATCGGGGTGCTGACCAGCCCCCTCAGTGTTCCCGAGTCCGAAATCCAGCTCACCGCGGTGCGCGCGCAGGGCGCCGGCGGGCAGAACGTCAACAAGGTTTCCAACGCGGTGCACCTGCGCTTCGACGTGCGCGCCTCGTCCCTGCCCGAGGAGGTAAAGGAGCGGCTGCTGCGCTTCGGCGACCAGCGCGTCACGCGCACCGGCGTGGTGGTGATCAAGTCGCAGAAGCATCGCAGCCTGGAGATGAACCGCGCCGAGGCCATCGCGCGCCTGAACGCGCTGGTGGCCGCCGCGGCGCACGTGCCGAAGAAGCGCCGGCCGACGCGCCCGACCCGTTCCTCGAAAATCCGCAGGATGGACCAGAAGCGCCAGCGCGGCCGCATCAAGGCGCTGCGCGGGAAAGCCGGCCTAGCCGACGCCTAGGAGCTCCACCTCGAAGACCAGCGTGGCGTTGGGCGGGATGACGCCGCCGGCGCCGCGCGCGCCGTAGCCGAGCTCGGGCGGGATGGTGAGCTTGCGCTTGCCCCCCACCTTCATGCCCTCCACGCCCTGGTCCCAGCCCTTGATCACCTGGCCGCGGCCGAGCGAGAACTCGAAAGGCTCGTTGCGATCCTTGCTCGAGTCAAATTTGCTACCGTTGGTGAGCCATCCGGTGTAATGAACGGTGACCTGGTTGCCTTTGGCGGCGGTGTCGCCGTTGCCGACGACGAGATCTTCGATGCCAAGCGTCATGGAGTTCCTTTCATGGTGATCGGTGCGCTGAACCGCGTCATTGCCGCGGTGGAGGAGGAGGCCGAGCGCCTGCGGCAGGAATTTTACCGCCCGGGCGGCCCGCGCGGCCGCCGCGGCCATTGCGAGGCCGACCGCGAGATCGAGGAGCGCCTGCGCGCCCGGCTGCAGGCGATCCTGCCCTGCGCGTTCGCCGGCGAGGAAACCGGCATGCACGCGGGGAGCGAGGCCGGCTGGACCTGGCTGGTCGATCCGCACGACGGCACCTTCGAATTCATGTCGGGCCGGCGGGGCAGCGCGATCTCCGTGGCTTTGCTGCGCGCGGGCCAGCCGGTCCTGGGCGTCGTCTGCGCGCCGCTTGCGCCCGACCTCGGGCGCGACACCATCGCCTGGGCGGAAGGCGCGCCGGCGATCCTGCGCAACGGCCAGCCGGTCAGGAACGACCTTTCGCAACGGCTGCTCGCCCCCGGCGAGCTGGTGTGGGCCACCGCGTCCTCGGCGCACAAGCCGGTCACCTGGTCGCTCGCCGCCGCCCCCGGGCGCTACGTCGCCATGCCGAGCATCGCCTACCGCATGGCGCGCATCGCCTGCGGCGACGGCGTTGCCACCGTCTCGCTGCACGGCGTGAACGAGTACGACGTCGCCGCCGGCATGGCGCTGATTGCCGCAGCGCGGGGCGTAGTGCTCGATGCACAGGGGCGCGACGTGGTGCTCGCGGGCAACACCGCTACGCGCGTGAGCGGCATCTTCGCCGGCGCGCCCGAAGCCGCGCGCCAGCTGCAGCGCTTCGACTGGGCGCAGCTCGACCAGGAGCCCAGGCGCGAGCCGCGCATCGCCTTGGGGTTTCCCCGCAAGGAAAGCCCCCTGCTCGAAAGGGCGCAGGGCTGTCTGCTGGGCCAGGTCATTGGCGACAGCCTGGGCTCGCGCGTGGAGTTCAAGTCTGCCGCCGAGATTGCGAAGCGCTTCCCCGACGGCGTGCGTGAGCTCGCCGACGGCGGGGTGTTCCATACCATCGCAGGGCAGCCGACCGACGACAGCGAGATGGCGCTGACCCTGGCGCGCGCGCTGGTGCGCGATGGGCGGCACGACGCCGATCGCGTGCTCGACGCGTACCGCGAATGGCTGCAGACACGGCCGATCGACATCGGCGAGACCACCGAGCGCGGGCTGCTCGGCATGCACACCAACGAGAGCCAGTCGAACGGCTCGCTCATGCGCGTGGCGCCGATCGGCATCTGGGCGGCCGGCGATCCCGCGCGCGCCGCGGCCACCGCGCGCCTCGACTCCGCGCTCACCCATCCCAACCCGGTGTGCCTGGAAGCCTGCGCCGCCTTCTGCGCCGCCATCGCGGCCGGCATCGCCGGCGCTTCGCGCGCCGAAATGGCGAAGACGGCCCTCGCGCACTGCGCCGGCCCGGCGCGCGAGGCGATCGAGCGCAACGCGCTTCCCGCAGACTTCCAGAACCGGCAGGGCTGGGTGATCACCGCCCTCCAGAATGCTTTTTCCAGGCTAGGCGCTTCGGATGACGTCGAGGAAGCCCTCATTTCCACCGTCGGCTGCGGGGGCGATACCGACACCAACGCGGCCATCGCCGGCGCCCTGCTCGGCGCCTGCCACGGCCGCGCCGCGTTTCCGACCCGCTGGGTCACCACGGTGCTCGCCTGCCGCCCGCTCGCCGAGGCGAACGCCCCGCGCCCGCGGCCCATGGCTTACTGGCCCGACGACGTCCTGGAGCTGGCGGAGGCGCTACTTTCCGGAAAATAGGGACGTACCCCATTTTTCCCGACGCTCGAGCTAACAAAAAATGGGGTACGTCCCTATTTTCCGTCTCAATCGCAGAAAAACTCGACTACCTCGGTCGTGCCGGCGCGCGGCTGGCCGAAGGCGATCCAGCCGTGCTTGCGCAGGGTGAGCTCTTCGCGCTGCAGGAAGAGCTCCGTGTCGCCCTCGAGGGTGACGTAGGTGCCGTTGGTGCTGTGGTCCTTGAGCACGAACTTGTCGCCGCGGCGCTCGACGGTGCAGTGCTGTCGCGAGGCCATGTCGTCGTCGATCACCAGGCCGCAGCCCGCGTCGCGGCCGATGACCACGGCGTCGCCGTCGCGCCGGCGCACGACTTCCCGGGTGTGGTACTTGAGGCGCAGGGTGCGGCCTGCCGCCTTGGACTTGACGCGGTTGCGCACGAAGGTGGTGGCGTTGACGTCGCTGCGCCAGATGATCTCGGCGAGCTCGACCTCCTCGGACTTGCCCTTGACGGTGATGGCGTGCAGGTGGCGCACCATGCTGCGGAACACGGGGGCGAGCTGCGAAGCGGTCTCGGAGGTGGTGATGATCTCGGACTTCTGCGCCTGCGCCACGAGGCGCGCGGCGAGGTTGACGGTGTCGCCGAACACATCGTTGTCCTGCTGCAGCACCGGCCCGTAGTGAAAGCCGATGCGCAGGCCGATGCGCGTGCCGGCGACTTCGGGCAGCGCCTCGGTCTTTGCCTGCATCTCCGCCGCGGCGGCCACCGCGGCGTCGGGACCGGGGAAGATCGCCATCACCTCGTCGCCGATGGTCTTCACCACGCGCCCGCCGGCGGCCTCGGTGGCCTGGCGCATGGCCGCGAGGCACTGCGTGATCGCGGCGAGCGCCGCGGTGTCGCCGGCGGTCTCATACAGGCGCGTGCTGCCGCTCACGTCGGCGAACAGCACCGTGGCCTGTCTTTCGCTCATTGTCCGATTCTATGCTGCTTTCGCCGCAGCTGATTGCCGCCTACGAGGGCGCGGACTACGTGGTGCCGGGCCATTTCACGCTGAAGGTCGGCCGGCGCAGCGCGCCGCTCGACGCGCTGCTCGAAGCGCAGGGCGCGACGAGCGCGGCATTCGTCACACCGGCGAATCCGCGCGGCGAGAGAAGAAGCGAGGCGGAAAACCGCGCGGCGCTTGCCGAGCTCGAAGCTTGCCTCGCGTACCCGTTCCATCGCGGCGAGGGGCGCGACCCCGATGGGATCTGGCCCGCGGAGCCCAGCCTGCTGGTGGTGGGCATCGCGCGCGGCGAGGCCGAGGCCCTGGGGCGCGCGCTGCGGCAGAACGCCATCGTGTTCATCGAGAAGGGCGCCGCGCCCGAGCTGGTGATGCTCGCGAAGCTGCGCCTGGTGCTCGACACCCAGGTGTGGCTGGACTGGCTGGTGTTCGACGATCCCTCGACGCTGCCGATCCGCGCGCTGCTCGCCGCCGACCGCGCGGAGGTGCTGATCGACGATGCCTGCGAAGCGGAGCTGGAGCGCGTGCTCGGCTACCGGCTCGGCCGGCGCACGCTGGCGGAGGCCGCCCGGGCGGCCTGCCTCGCCCAATGCCGTGCGATCGCCAGGCGGGTACAAACGTCTCCTTCGGAAAAGGGCGCGCTGCCTTCGTGCAGCGACCCGGATGACCAGAAGCTCCTGGAGCTGGCGCGCGCCGCGGGTGCCCACTGCCTCGTGACCCGCGACCAGGCGCTGCTCGCCTTGCGCACGCCCCTATTTCAGATCGTCACCGCCGATGCGCTATCCGGCAGTTCTCGATCTCGGCGTCGCTCATCACCGCCTTGATGGTGCAGGCGCGCATGAACGCTTCCTGGCGCTCCTTTTCCCGCTCCGAGAGCGCGCCCTGGGCGAGCGCGTGGCCGGCGGCCAGCACCACGACCAGCAGCAAAGCGGTGCACGCGACGGTTCTCGACAGGTCCATGTTCTTCTCCCTTGGCTGACCCGAAGCAAGTCTTGCACCGGGCCGCGCTGCCGTCAGCGAACTTCTTCACGGAACGCTAGACTCCTGCCGGGGGTCCAGGGATGGGGTTAGAACTGTGGGCCGCGGTGGTCGGCCTGGCGCTGAGCCTGCCTGCGGTGTTCGTCTACAACAGGCTGGTTTCCGAGCGCAACCAGGCGCGCCAGGGCTACGCCGACATCGACGTGCAGCTCAAGCGCCGGGCGGACCTGGTGCCGCAGCCGGCCGCCGCGCGCTTCGGCGCCGAGCGTTCGCTCGGCGAGGGCCTGCACCGGCTGGTGCTGCTCGCCGAGGCTTACCCGCAGCTCAAGGCCGACGCGAGCTTCCGCGACCTCTCCGCCCGCCTGGTCGAGGTGGAGGACCAGCTGCAGTTCGCGCGGCGCTTCTACAACGGCGCGGTGCAGCAGTACCTCACGCGGATGGAATCCGTCCCCGACGTCCTCATCGCGAAGCTGTTCCGCTTCGAGCCCATGCCGTTTTTCGAAACCGACGATCGTGAAGCAGTCGGAGTGAAGGTATGACGTTCTGGCTTTGCCCCCCTGACAAGGGGGGAGGCGAGCGGATTTTGCGAGCGGGGGGTTTACGCCGCCGAAAACCCAACCCCCCGCTCGCCTTCGGCTCGCGACCCCCTTCTCAGGGGGTCGGCAGAGGACTCTTCGGCTCGCGACCCCCTAGTCAGGGGGTCGGCAGGAGAAGACCTGCGACGAAGCTTGCGTTCGTCATGCTGCTATTCCTCTTCTCGTTCCAGGCATGCGCGGCCGAGCGCGTGCTCGACTTCCACAGCGAGATCCGCATCGCGCGCGACGGCAGGCTGACGGTGACCGAGGTGATCAGCGTGCAGGCCGAAGGCCGGCAGGTGCGCCGCGGCATCCTGCGCGATTTTCCGACCGACTACCGCGACCGGCTCGGCAACCGCGTGCGCGTGCCCTTCGAGGTGCTGTCCGTGGCGCGCAACGGCGAGCCCGAGCCTTACGCGCTCGAGCGCCTGTCCAACGGCATGCGCATCCGCATCGGCTCGCCCGACGTGCTGCTGCCGTTCGGGCCGCACGAGTACCGCATCGCTTACCGCACCGCGCGCCAGATCGGCTTCTTCGACAGGCACGACGAGCTCTACTGGAACGTGAACGGCAACGGCTGGACCTTCGCCTTCGACCGCATGTCGGCGGAGGTGCGCTTCGCCGACCCGGTGCCCGCGGACGAGCTCAAGGTCGAGGCGTACACCGGGCCGCAGGGCTCGCGCGCGCGCAACTACCAGGCGTTCGTGCGCCACGGCGCGGTGGCGTTCCGCACCACGCAGGCGCTCGCCCCGCGCGAGGGCATGACCATCGTGGTGGCGTTTCCGAAGGGCGTGGTCGCGCCGCCGAGCGGCGCCGAGCGCTTCGATGCCTGGCTGGAGACCAACCCGGCGGTGATCGCCGCGCTCGCCGGCCTGCTCGTGCTCAGCGTGTACCTGACGCTGGTCTGGCGCCGGGTCGGTCGCGATCCGAAGGCCGGGCCGCGCTTTCCGCGCTACGAGCCGCCCGCGGGCCTGGGCCCGGGCGCCGTGCGCTGGCTCGACCGCATGGGCTACGACCACCGCGGCTTCGCCGCGGCGCTGCTCGGCCTCGCCGCGAGCGGCTACCTGAAGATCCGCGAGCAGGGCGGGCGCTACGAGCTCGCGCGCACCGGCAAGGCGCCCGACGGCCGGGAGCTCGAGCAGCAGATCCTGCGCGGCCTGTTCTCGCACGGGCAGAAGCAGGTGTTCTTCGACCGCGAGCCCAGCGCTACGCTGCGCACCGCGCGCGAGGGCTTCGGCGATGCGCTGAAGGCGCACTTCGGCGCGCGCCTGTTCTCGCGCAACTGGGGCGCGCAGGCCGCGGGCTGGATCCTCGCCGCGCTCACCGTCTGGGTCATGTTCCTGCTGGATGGAGCCCCCATGCTGATGGCCGGCGCGATCGGCGTGATGGTCATCATGCTTGCGGCCTTCTACCGGCTGCTGCCGGCCTACTCGGTCGAAGGCCGCAAGCTGCAGGACACGGTGGAAGGACTGCGCCAGTACCTCGGGGTGGCCGAGAAGGACGACCTCGCCCGCATGCAGGCGCCGCCGCAGACACCCGAGGAGTTCGCGCGCTTCCTGCCGTACGCCATGGCGCTCGAGGTCGAGAAGACCTGGGCCGAGCGCTTCGCCGGCATCCTCGGCGCCGCCGCCGTGGCCGCCGCGGTCCAGGACTATTACGAGACGAGCAGCGGCAGCTTCGAGGGCTTCGCGAGCTCCTTCTCCGGCATGGACAGCACGGTCGCCGCCTCGGCAACCGCCCCCGGCAGCGCTTCCGGCGGCAGCGGGGGCGGCTCCTCGGGCGGCGGCGGCGGGGGCGGCGGCGGCTCGGGGTGGTAACCCTTCAGGTCAGGCCTGCCACTGCTGGCAGGCTTCCTGGGCCCTTTGCCGCAGGCACACCTGGTCGCCCTCGATGCTGTCGACCCAGTCCGAAGGGATGTAATGGTGCATGCCGCCGGCCTGCGGATCGTTCTTGGCCAGCTTGATGCGATCGCCCTCGACCTTGTCCACGGTGCCGACCGGCTGGCGGTCGGAGCCGACGACTTTCATATGCTCGCGGATGTTGGAAGTATTCATGAGAAGGCTCCTTTTGGTTAGGGTCTCTGTGCGAAACGCACGCGTGAAACCAGCAAGTTGCGCGCCACTGCTCGCTCTACCTCGCCCTGCAGCTCAAGGCGCGCTACGAGGGCCTGCCGACGCCGTCTACTTCATCGATCCGGTCCACCACCTGCGATAGAACCAAGTCCGGACAGCCAGATAAGCGCGCTTCCCTCCGGGAGTATCTAATTCCCGCAGGAGGGTCATCATGCCGAAGCTCGCGGCACCGCTTGCGTTGGCGACTGCGCTGCTCGCCGGTTGCGCCACGCCGGACCTTCAACCCTTCGCCGACGAAACCGCTCGCCTGGCGGGCGCGGTAGCCGAAGAGCAGCGCCAGATCGCGCTGCAATTCGAGCGCGTCATCGAGCTCAACGAGCAGGCGTGCGGGAAGGAAAAGGCCGCCGCCAGGCTGCCCGATCCGCCCGAGCCGCCGAAGACCTCGGCGTGCGCGGTGAAGAAGCAGCGCGAGGAGGACGCCGAGGGCTACGCCGAAAGCCGGCGCATCATCGACGGGGTCCTCGACAAGGCGGTCGGCTACGCTTCCTCGCTCGCCCAGCTCGCCGCCGCGGGCGAAACCGGCGGCCAGGCGGCGCAGTCGCTGCTCACCAGCGTCAGGGAGTTCGGCAGCCTGGTCGGCGTCGGCGGCGCCGCGATCACCCCGGCGATCGCCGACACCCTTGGCAAGATCTCGACCGCCGTTACCCGGGTGCAGGCGCAGCGCTCGCTGGCCGAAGCCACGAAGACAGCGCAGGAGCCGATCAACGTGGTGGCGGACGGCGTGCGCGAGATGCATGCGCCGAGCGACCGCATCGCGCAGGTGCTCTACAACGACGAGCAGGTGCTGCTGCTCAAGCTCGCCGGTCCCGACCTGATCGGCCTCTTCCAGGATGCGGCACTCAACCGCGAGGCGATGATCGCCAGGCGCTTGAGAGCGCCCGTCATCGCCGATCTGCTCGGCTGCAGAGGCGAGCGCTGCAAGGACCTGCAGGGTGCGCTGAGCAACGCCGACCAGCTCGGCCGGCTGCTGGAGCAGCTGCGGCCGGGGTATGAAGCCTACGAGACGAGCCGCGCGGCGCTGGGCCGCTGGCGCGCGGATCGCAAGGCCAATCTCGCCGCCATCGCAAGGGCGATGGATGCCTGGAAGGCCGAGCACGCGCGCGTGGCGCAGGCCCTCGAGCGCTGCGGCGGGCTGAACGCGGTGCGCTGCGCCCGCATCGATGCCGCCTCCCTCAGGAAGGCCGTCGACCGGATCAACGAGATTGGTATGCTGAGGAGCCGCTAGCCATGGCAAAGCGCG
This sequence comes from Burkholderiales bacterium, assembly GCA_036374055.1. Lineage (GTDB taxonomy): Bacteria > Pseudomonadota > Gammaproteobacteria > Burkholderiales > SG8-39 > SCGC-AG-212-J23. The sequence goes on along the minus strand of DASUUN010000211.1, from coordinate 1,162 downwards.
CAAGGAAAAGCAGGGCGGGCGCCGGGAAGAAACGGGCGTCGCGCCCGGCCCGGCCTTCGCACGACGCGCAGGACGCAGCCGACCTGCGCAAGCTGATCGAGGCGCTCATCGCCGCGAAGCAGCGCAGCGACATCGCCGCGCAAGACGAGGCCACGCAGGGACTCATCGATTTCATGATGCTGCCGGTGTCCCAGGCGCTGCGCAACGCCGCCGAGGAGGCGAGGCTGCAGGCCGATAACCAGGTGATGGCCGAGAGCCTGGAAGCGCTGCGCGGCATTGCCGCGCGCATGGCGGCCGCCGGGCCGGGGCTCGATGCCGCCGCGGCGATTGCCGCCGAAGGCGCGAAGAAGCTGCTCTTTCCGCGCCTCGCGAAGAGCGCCCAAACGATGCTGGAGGCGGTGGAGGAGCTGAAGCAGGCCACGGACGCGCTCAAGGCGCAGCTCGACGACGTCAAGGAGCTCGGCGACCTGCCGAAGCTGCTCGACAACCTCGCCGCCCAGCTGCAAAAGCTCAGGGCGCGCGCCGAAACGCTCCAGGCCTAGGCCGGCCATGGACTTCCAGTACGGCGAGCGCGAGCTGAAGCGCAAGTGCAAGGGGCCCGACGTGGCCGAGCTGCAGCTGCGCCTCGCGGGCTTCCGCGGCACCGTGCCCGACGGCGACTTCGGCCCGGGCACCGAGCGCCAGGTGATGACCTTCCAGAGCGACTTCATGGGCGTCGCGCCGACCGGCGTGGTCGACCGGGCGACGATGCGCGCGATCGATGCGTTCGCGCAGCGCTTTCCGATCGACTTCAAGGCGCTCAAATGCCGCTGCGGCGAGTGCGACGGGTTCGGCAAGCGGCGCTTCAAGGGAAGCTACATCGCCGGCAAGCCCAAAGTGGAAGCCTTCCACCGCTACGAGTATCCCGGCGTGCACCGCATGCTCCTCTGGGCGGCGCGCGCGGCGTTCTTCTACCTGCCCCAGCACAAGTTCGTGGTGTCCTCGGCCTACCGCTGCAGCCTGGACAACCAGCAGCACGGCCGCAGCAGCACCAACCACCACGGCAAGGCGATCGACCTCGACATTCCCCTGCTGCCGGGCGAGAGCAAGCGCGACGACATGCTGAAGTGCGACTTGATCCGCGGCCGCCTGGTCGAGACCGCGCACGCGCAGATCGGCTGGG
>DASUUN010000210.1:0-20699 GCA_036374055.1 Burkholderiales bacterium | reverse complement strand
AAATGGTGGGTGCTACAGGGATCGAACCTGTGGCCCCTTCCGTGTGAAGGAAGTGCTCTACCGCTGAGCTAAGCACCCGGCCTGGGGCGCAATTTTAGCAAATCAGAGCTGTGCGATGGCGGCCTTGATGCGGACGTAGTCGCCGACCTCCTGCGCCAGCGCGATCACCAGCCGCGCGAGCACGCGCTCGCGCTCCGCGGGCGGAGTGCGGTCGACGAGGGCGGCGAGCTCGTCGTAGAGGCGGTCCAGTTCGAGCTGGGTCATGCCGGGCTCCCGTAGCTGAGCACTGCCTGGATGGCTTCGCGCGCAAAGGCGGCGTCGATGCCGGTACAGCGCGCGAGCACGTGGCCGTCGGGGCGGATGACGTAGGTGGCGCCTTCGCCGGGGACGCCGTAGCGCTGCCACAGCGCCTCGCTCTCCGGCGGGACCACGAGCGTCTTTTCCCCGGCTTCGGGCCCGCGTCGGCCGAAATAGACGACCGTGAAGCGGCCCTGCAGCTGCTCGACGAGGAAGCCCTCGCCGAAGCGGCCGTCGGGCGCGCACGCGCCCGGGCGCGCCGTTTCGCTTTGAAAGGTTCCGCGCGCTTCGCCCAGCGGGGAGCCTTCGTAGCAGGTCGCCACCGACAGCCGCCCGACGTTCACCCAGGCGCGCGCCCACTCGTGGCGCTGCGCGAGATCGAGGATGGCGTCGCGGATCAGGCGCTGCCCGGCGGTCGCCGGGCCGATGAAGATGGCGCTGCGCGTGGCGTTCTCGGTGTTGTCGCGCGCCGCGTAATGGCGCTCGGCGTCGTAGGTGTCCAGCAGCACGGCGGGCGCCTTCCCCTGCAGCACCAGCGCGAGCTTCCAGGCAAGGTTGTTGGCGTCCTGGATCGCCGAGTTGCCGCCGCGCGCGCCGAACGGCGAATGCTCGTGCGCGGCGTCGCCCGCGAACAGCACGCGGCCGTGCACGAACCGCTCGAGCAGCCGCTTCTTGAAGCGCCACGGCCCGACCCACACCAGCTCGAAGCGCACGCCCGGTCCGAGGAGCTTGCGCAGCCGCTCGGTGGCGCGCTGCGGCGTGACCTCGGCGTCGGGGTCGGGCAGGTGGCCGATCTGCCAGTCGGTGCGCCACACGCCGTCGGCCATCTGGTGGTACCAGATCGCGCCGCCCTGCGTCGGCACGCCGTCGAGGTAGGCCTTGCGCACCGCCTCTTCCCGCGTGTCCATGCGCACGTCGGCGATGCACCAGCGGTCCTCGGAGAACGAGCGCTCCTCGTCGCGCGCGCCGAGCAGCTCGCGCAGCGTGCTGTGGCCGCCGTCGGCGGCGATCACGTACTGCGCCTTCAGCGCATAGCGGCCCTCGGGGGTTTCGACCGTAAGCGATACGAGGTCTTCTCCCGGGGAAATGCCCGCCACGCGGTTCTTCCAGCGCACCTGCGCCGCCGGGACTTCCTGCAGGCGCTCCACCAGGAACTGCTCGACGTAGAACTGCTGCAGGTTGACGAAGGCGGGGAACTTCTGGTCGCGCTCGGGCTGCAGGTTGAAGCGGTACATGCGCCGCTCGCCGCGGTAGACCTCGCCCTCGTTCCAGGTGACGCCCTTGTCGCGGATGCGCCCGGCGACGCCGAAGCGGTCGAAGATCTCGAGCGAGCGCTTGGCGTAGCAGATGCCGCGCGAGGACAGGCCCGAGGCGCCGACGGTGTTGTCCTCGTCGAGCACCACGGTGCGGATGCCGCGGCTGCCGAGCTCGAGCGCCGCGGTGAGGCCGGCGAGGCCCGCGCCCACCACGACCACCGGCCAGGGCGCGCCCGGCGCGCCGTCCAGCTCCGGCGGCCTGCGGTATTCGTAAACCGGGAGCGAATATCCCGCCATGCTGCTCGGCTGGAACGTCTGCGGCATGGGAAAATCCTACCATCCATGAACGTGAGAACCCGGTTTGCGCCGAGCCCCACCGGCTACCTGCACATCGGCGGCGCGCGCACCGCGCTGTTCTCCTGGGCGTTCGCGCGCCGCCATGGCGGCAAGTTCATCCTGCGCATCGAGGACACTGACCTCGAGCGCTCCACCGCGCAGTCGGTGCAGGCGATCCTCGACGGCATGCGCTGGCTGGGCCTGGACTGGGACGAAGGCCCGTTCTTCCAGATGCAGCGCCTCGCGCGCTACAAGGAGGTCGCCGAGCAGCTCATCACCGCGGGCCACGCCTACTACGACTACATGTCGCGCGAAGAACTGGAATCCCTCAGGAAAGAGCAGGTCGCCCGCGGTGACAAACCGCGCTACGACGGCCGCTGGCGTCCGGAGCGCGCCAGGGGCAAGGCCATCCCGAAGGACGTCAAGCCGGTGGTGCGCTTTCGCACGCCGGAGGACGGCGAGGCCGGATGGAACGACCTGGTGAAGGGGCCGATCGCATTTCCCAACGCCGAGCTCGACGACCTGGTGCTGCTGCGCGCCGACGGCGTGCCGACGTACAACTTCGGCGTGGTGGTGGACGACCTCGACATGGACATCACGCACGTCATCCGCGGCGACGACCACGTCAACAACACCCCGCGCCAGATCCACATCTTCCGGGCGCTGGGCAAGGAGCTGCCCCGGTTCGCGCACGTGCCGATGATCCTCGGCGCCGACGGCGAGCGCCTGTCCAAGCGCCACGGGGCGGTGAGCGTGACGCAGTACCGCGACGAAGGCTACCTGCCCGAAGCCCTGGTCAATTACCTGGCGCGCCTGGGCTGGTCGCACGGCGACGACGAGATCTTTTCGAGAGCGCAGCTCGTGGAATGGTTCGATTTCGCCCACGTTTCCCGCTCCGCCGCGCAGTTCAATCCCGAGAAGCTCGCCTGGATCAACCAGCAGTACCTCAAGGCGGCCGCCGACGAGGCGCTCGCCGCGCTGGTCGAGCCCGAGCTGAGAAAACGCGGCGCGCAGCCCGGCGGGGGTCCCTCGCTTCTGAAAGTGATCGGCCTCCTCAAGGATCGGGCCAACTCGACATTGCAGCTCGCCGACGAGGCGATGCTCTTCTACGCGGTCGAGGTGCATCCCGGCACGCCGGACTGGGACGAGGCCACCGGCAAGGCCTTGCGCATGCTGCGCGCGCGCCTGGCCGCGGTGCCGTGGCAGCGCGCGGCGATCGGCGAGGCGCTCAAGGAGGTGGTGAAATCCAGCGGCCTGAAGATGCCGCAGGTCGCCATGCCGCTGCGGCGCCTGGTCACCGGCCGCACCCAGACCCCTTCCATCGACGCGGTGCTGGAGCTGCTCGGCCGCGAGACCGTGCTCCAGCGCCTCTCGGCCCACCTGAACGAGGATTGAACATGCGCCGCCTGCTCTGCGTGCTGCTGCTTGCCGCCCCCGCGCCCGCGCTCGCCCAGGCCATCGAGCCCGGCGAGTGGGAATTCACCTCCACCACGAGCTCGCCCATGCTTCCCAAGCCGCAGACCGTGGCCGTGAAGCAGTGCGTGAAGGAGGAGGACGCCCGCAATCCCGAGCGCTGGATGGGCCGCCAGGACGGCAAAAGCGACTGCAAGTTCACGCACGGCAAGAAAGGTCCGGATACCGTCACCTGGGAGATGAGCTGCCCGAAGTCCAACATGCGCGGCAGCGGCAGCGCCCGGATCGGCCGCGGCACCCTGCAGAGCGAGATGCACATGTCGGGCGAGATGCGGGGCCAGAGGTTCGAAATGCGCACCCAAATGTCCGGCCGGCGCCTCGGACCCTGCAAAAGCTAGGCGCCAGGGGCTATAATTTCGCCCCTCGGTCGGGGGTATAGCTCAGCTGGGAGAGCGCTTGCATGGCATGCAAGAGGTCACCGGTTCGATCCCGGTTACCTCCACCAACCGACGCAGCACCGCAGCACCGGGTCCCCATCGTCTAGAGGCCTAGGACATCGCCCTTTCACGGCGGTAACCGGGGTTCGAATCCCCGTGGGGACGCCATGATTCCAAGAGGAATTTAGAAAAGCCGGTTTGCTGGCGGGCCGGATGGCGGGCGTAGTCATAGAAGAAAAGCCGCAACTGCTGTCCGCATGGCCGTCTGTGCGCGCTCCGGTGGAAGGTTCGCAATATCCACTAGATCCACTGCGCCAAGTGCTCTGCAGCTCTGGCGTATCGTTGGCATCAGGCTATCGCGAACGATGCCAGGCAGGACGCGTGCACAGAGAAATGGAATGTCGCCCGTCGAGTTTTTCCGTTTGACGGTTGTCAGAAACTGCAGCATCTGTGACTCATCGAAAGCGATCGTGGAGACGATGAGATCGATCCGCTCGCGTTCGAGGATTTTGAAAGCGCCTGCCGTGGTGTGAGCTGGGAATAGGTCTGCTAGGTCGCCCAGCATCGGCTTAAGGATAGCCCAGGCAGGCGGCTGGGCAGCAATTAAGACGCTATGCTTTCCGTTCACTCGCTCCCCCAGATAAGGCTATACACCCCCGGGGTGTGTTTTTCAAGCAAGCCGGTGGCCAGGAATGAACTGGCCCAGATCGATGGTCAAGCAAAAACCAAAGGCAAGTAGCGAGCGCTCAGGCGGCCTCCCGATAGAACCGCACGCTCCCGAGAGCACTCGCTAGAAACGAACGGGCGCCCCGTGGGGACGCCACTCTGACCCGTCAGTTCACCCGCCAATTTTGCAGGGGGTGCCCAGCGCCCGCCGCTCTGCTCAAGTCACGGTTCAGCGCAGCCCGAAAAACGACAGGATGGCGATGATGATGACGATCAGGCCGACGATATAGACGATGTTATTCATGAGATTACCCTTCGCGGGTTAGAGGATGAGCCGCTCCTAGCTACGACCGGTGATGTTAGGTCGTTCCGCGTTACGAATATTCGAGCAGGAAGTAGTACTCCCACCCGGGGACGTTAAGTTCGTCGCCTCAGGCCTGGACCGATCGGACCATTGCAGCGGCTTGCAGCATTCGCATACTAGGTATTCTGGCCGAAGGAGAGTCCTGACATGGCTTATCTACATTTCGGTGCGAGATTTCACGTCAGCGTTTTGAACCGCAGGACGCTGTCCTTCGTTAAGCAAATTTGCGGCAATAACGCCGCTGCGCAGCGCAGCAGGGCGGATGAAGCTGATCCCCTGGGCGGTTTCATCATGCCCGGGGTTCTTGCGGGGGCAGGCCTGACCTGGTTGTGGCACCAGGTGTTTCCTTCTGCTCACGCTATAGAGATATTGCTCGGGAGTCTGCTAGTACTGCTCTGCGCGCAAGCTGCGGTGCTGTTTGTCGTCGCAGGGCAGGAGAAATAGCTTCTTCCGGCTGAAGCCGCCCGGGGCGAGATTCGTCCCGGGCGCGACCTCATGGTCGTCGAGCTGGCGAAGCCACTTGGCTTCAATGGCGCCGCGGCAGATCGCCGATGTGCTGGTCAACACCGAAATCGAGCGGCGCGTCACTGAGCTCGAGAAGCGCGCCGCGTCCGATTTGGCGCTCGCAGGTGGCGTACCCTGGAACGAGCCGACATCCCGAACGAGGCTTACCTCTTAAACTTCGCCGACGGCAACATGGGGTCCGCCACTAAGGACAACTTTACCTTTCATGACTTACCGCTTCCGCGCAGCCGTTATGTCGGTTACCACCATAACGGGCCAGTGGTAGCCGGTATCGTAGTACAGCCACTTATCCGACTTCTGATCCATGAACGCGAGTACTTTGTCATCGCCGTATGCAAGGCCATCCACGGCGGAGAAGCGTTTATATGGTCCACATTTAGCTGACCGTTCTGACCCGTCCTCGAACTGCATGCTCACCCGAGCGGTGCAGTCAAGTCGGAAATACGACTCGTCATCAACCTCCCATTGGTGCTTGCGGTACGGGGCGCGGATGGCGCCCTCTGGCTCAGTTCTCATCCCCTTTGAACTTAGCCAAATGGAATCAAATGGGCCGAGCGTGATGGACGCCTGACTCGGATGGACGTAAGAGAAGATGAGGTTCACAGCGGGCCCTTTGTAATTTGCGCGGTGGGAGGGCGTCGCCGCGAACGGAAGGTTTTCGAAGATACGCTACGCCTCTCGTCCCGTATGTTCGGTACCTCGCATGCGCTATCCGAGAAGCAGCTAGACATCTCCTGAGCCGCAGGCGCAGTGTTGGCCGCGAGTCAGTCCGCAGGAAACATGGTCTTCAGGATGCTTTCGACCAGGGCCGGGTCGACCGGCTTGACCACGTGAGCATCGAAGCCGGCTCTTCGGCTCGCTGCCCGATCGTGCGCGCCACCGTATGCGGTAACGGCAACCAGCCTCAGGTCTTCGCCGAAAGCCGTCCGCAGGGTGCGCGCCAGCTCGCGGCCATTTATGTGGGGCATTCCAATGTCGAGGAATGCAACATGGGGCTTCACGCGCTGGGCCTCGGCCAAGGCGTTTCGCGGGTCGGTGACGAAGACGGCCTCGCAGCCCAGCAGGTGCAATACTTTCGCGAAGCTCTCTGCGGTGTCTTCGTGGTCGTCGACGACCAGGGCGCAATACGGCCCTTGCGTTTTCACGTGCGCACTCCCCCCTGGAACGTCACCATACGCTTCTACGGAGCAGGCCGCCACAGTCAGGAATTCTTCACGCCGATGGTGGCTTTCCCGCAACCCGGGATGTTCGGAACTGTAAGAAGTCGATTGCCGGGAGGAGGATTGCGCCCTTCCTGGAGCATCATCTTCGATATGGACAACGTTCACAGCGACGTCGCGCGCAGGGCCTGTCAGGTGCTCGGCATAGAGGGCCTGGCGGCCCGCCTGGACGTGTCCCGGAGCGCGGTACAGGCCTGGCTGGCCGGGACGGTCACCCCGCCGCCGCGCGCTTTTCGCAAGATGCTTTCCTTCCTGAGGAAGACCGACCCGGCGTATCGCCCGGTCACTCCCCGGGTCTAGGCGCCTGCCGTATTACGGCTTCGATTTGAATTGTTCGAGAAGCCGGATGATCGCGGCGGGATGGGCGGGCTTCGCCAGATGCGCGTCGAAGCCGGCTTCGACGGCACGCTGCTTGTCTTCCGGCTTGGTATAGCCCGTGACCGCGGCGATATACAGGGGCGCGTGCTCCGGCCGCTGGCGGCGCAGCGCCTTTGCGAGCTCATAACCGTCCATGCCGGGCAGGCCGATGTCCAGGAGCGCGACATCCGGGGGATAACGCTTGGCCATCTCCAGCGCCACGACGCCGTTTCGCGCGGTCACTACGTCGTAGCGCTCGAAGCGAAGCACGGCAGCGATCGTCGCCAACGTGTCCTTGTTGTCCTCGACAACCAGCACCCGCATCCAGTGCTCCTTAAGCGCCGCCTGGGGCATGTAGCAGCTCGGCGACAGCCGCGCGCGAATCCGACTACTCACGCACCCATTTCGCTATAAGCTTAAGCGCAAGCATCATGCGCGAGCAGAATCATGTTGCCTAGGGCAACGTCTGCAGACCACCCATCGATTCGCATGGCGACCATTCATACCCTGACGACGCAGCACGACGCGAAGCGGCGAGTTCTGGTGGTCGAGGACAACCTGGACTCGGTGCATTCAATGGCCACGCTTCTGAAGATGATGGGCCACCAGGTCGAATTCGCGATCAACGGCTTCGCCGCGCTGGATGTGGCCCGGCGGTTTCGTCCCGAGGTCGTTCTCCTCGACATCGGCCTGCCCGACTTCAAGGGCTACGACATCGCCCGCCAGCTGAAGTGGGAGCCGGGCTTCGAGCGCACGCGCATCATCGCCCTGACGGGGCGGCCGATGGACGAGGTCCGCCAGAAGGCGCTCGACGCGGGCTGTGAGCAGGTGTTCGCCAAGCCCATCGCTCCCGCAGTGCTGGAGGAGCTTCTCGCCGGTGGCGCAGGGCCGGCGCTGCACCAGGCATAGCACTTGCAGGGATTACCTTTGGGGCGGGCCTGGTAGGCGGTCGCAACCACACTCCGACGGTACACGGCAAGTCTTCCAAGGCCCGACCCTTCTGCCCCCGGCCTAATCCAGTGTCTTTCCTCCCCCGTTGCGGGCAAGGAGCAGGTCGACCAGCTTGAGGAAGATGTCGTCCGGCAGGGGAGACGAGCCGTTCAGCCAGAAGCGCACGGCGGATGGGGGGACCTGAAGCTGCCGGGCGAGCGCGTCCGCGCTGCCTGCCATATCGACCGCCCTGTGCAGGGCGCGCTTGTGGACTGCCGCCGGCACTGCCGAACCCCTCCCTGGCCCACTATCGGTCGGGGCAGGCAGCGGTGTCAATCGGTGGAAACCCTTAGGCGGCCTGGGGCAGCCTGGAAGAGGCGTCGGACGAGGCGAAGGGGAGCGACTCTATGAAGCACAGGGTCTCCAGCTCGTCGAGCCAGCCCTGCACCTGGCGTGCGCTGCAGTCGTGCATGCCGGCGAACACCTGGTCGCAGCAGGCGCTGTCCTGGACCAGGGTAAGGATGCGCCGGTACGCCGGCGGCAGGCCGGAATGGCGGCTCTCCCAGGCCTTGCGCCCGGAGTCGGTCTGCCGGTACCTGCGGCGCTCCCGTTCCATGGGCGAATAGTGTGCGCAGGGACACGCCGAGGGCGGTGACTTATTTCCTCATTCGCCGCCGGTCGGGGCAAATATTCAGGCGGGAGCCACATAAAGCCAGCCTTCGCCCTTGCACGGGGCGCAGCGGGACCCCTCCAGGCGCCCGGTCCCGTCGCAGGCCGCGCAGGCCTGCCAGTCGTCGTAGCTGCGGGTGGCGCTGTTGACCCCGCGGCAGCGCACGCCCTCGAGCATGCGCTCGCAGCGCTTGTCCACCAGCGCGAAGTCGCGCGTCACGCTGCCGCACGCCGGGCAGCGCGCCGCCGGGATCCGCAATTTGTGCGCCATGCAAGGCGCTATTGTCGCTCATGGCTCCTGCGGCGGGGAATCCGGCCGCTCTCCTGCTGCGCGCGCCGGTCGTGCTCGGCCAGGATGATCTCCATCGCCTTTTCGAACACTTCGCGCGGCGGCCCGCCCTTGGCCGAGACCCACAGCGCGAGCTGGTGCGGATGCACGTCGAGGAAGCGGGCGAGCTTCTCCCGGCCGCCGCTCACTACTTCGCATTGCTGGAGGATTCGCGCGCACATCTCTGCCCAGCGGGGCTTCTGTTCCATTCCGCCTCAGCGAGCAACGGGCATGCCAGGCGCTACGCGGCGAGCAGCCAGTCGCAGGCTTCCTTTTCAGTGCGGAAGCGCCTCGCCTGGATGCCGCACCGCGCGGCCTCGACCACCGCCGCGTCGTAGACCGCGATCATGTCGGCGCTTGCCGCCACGAGCGCCAGGCGAAAGCCCGGCGGCACGCCGGCGAGCGCAATGGCGCGCAGCGAGTCGCGCCCGGCGAGGTGCACGAAGCTGTCGCCGCCGCCGGCGCCCACCACCAGCAGCGACTTTCCCTTGCGCACCAGGCATTCGGCGGCCAGGGTGCGATAGCAGTCCTGGACCTCGTGCGCCTGCCCGGGCCCGACCTGGCAGCGCAGGTAGCGCTGCGCCTCGCCGATGTCGCAGCAAGGGGAGCGATAGACACTAAGCACCGACGATATCGTGACAGGCGGCAGTTACGGTTTCGACAGGGAGAAACAGGCCGACCGGCAGGGAATGCATAATGGCGGCCGAAAAACGCCATGAAGCTGAACGATCTCGAACGCGCCATGCGCGCCGGCGAGCTGGGGCGCGTCGCGCAGCTCGCGATCGAGCACCAGGTGCGCGTGGGCGAATTCTTCGGCGCGCCGGACTTCGTGCCGGTGACCCAGGCGCACGTCATGGCCGACACCGAGAGCCTGGGCGAAGCCGGCGTGGCGTGGCTGGAGGCGCTGGCGCGGGACGGGGGGCAGGTGCGCGTGCCCACCATTACCGACCCGCGCGGCACCGACTTCGCCAAGGCCGGGGCGCTCGGGCAGGCGCCGTGGATGCTCGAGCTCGAGCGCCGCGCCATCGCCGCTTTCGAGAAGCTCGGCGTGTCGATGACCGATACCTGCATCAACTACCAGACCATCCAGGCGCCGACGCGCGGCGAGAGCGTGGCCTTCGGCGATACCGGCGTGGTCATCTATGCCAACTCGGTGTGCGGCGCGCGCTCCAACTTCGAGGGCGGCCCCTCGGCGCTGTCGGCCGGCCTCACCGGCAGAACGCCGAGGTACGGGTTCCATCTGGATGAAAATCGCTCGCCCACTCTGGGCATCCACGTCTCCTTCGTTCCCCAAACGTTGAACGACTGGGGCGCTTTGGGCGGGGTGATCGGGCGCCTGGCGGGCAACTACTGGGCGGTGCCCCTGGTCGAGGGGCTGGACGCGGCGCCGACCTCGGACCAGCTCAAGCATTTCGGCGCCGCCATGGCGAGCTTCGGCTCGGTCGCCTTGTTCCACCTGCCCGGCATCACGCCCGAGGCCCGGGCGGGGAGGCTGCCCACGAAGCATCGCGTCGGCCTCGCGGAAGTCGATGCATTGAAAAACCAGTATGCCGATGCGGGAGAGGTGGACGTGGTGGTGTTCTCGGCGCCGCAGCTCAGCCTGTACGAGCTGCGCGAGCTCGCCGGCCTGTGCGACGGCCGGCGCTTCGTGAAGCCGCTGCTCGCGGTGACCAGCCCCCAGGTGAAGCCCGACGCCGACCGCTTCGGCTTCACGCAGCGCATCGAGGCCGCCGGCGGGCAGGTGCTCTCGGGCATGTGCTTCTACCAGTCCTACGCGCGCGAGATCGCCGAGGCTCGCGGCTGGAAGCGCCTCGCCACCAACAGCGCGAAGATGGTGAACATCCTCGGCGGCTACGGCTACGTGCCGCTGCTCGCCTCGATGGAGCAGTGCGTCGAGGCGGCCGAGACGGGGAAATTGGGATGAGCGAAAACCAACCCCCCGTTCGCCTGCGGCTCACGACCCCCTTGTCAGGGGGTCAAGAACGATGAAGGAGCTGATTGCGAGGCACGCCATCGGCAAGCCGGTCAAGGGCGAGGCGCTGGTGGCGAAGGACGGCTTTTCCGCGCGCTACGACCTCGACCGCGTCGCCGGCACCTTCTCGCGCCCGGCGCACAAGCTCGCCGGGCAGTCTTATGTCGGCCGCATCCTGGTGCTCGACACCGCGAAGGGCGGCGTGGCGAGCGCCTGGATGCTGCGCGAGATGGCCTCGCGCGGCGTGGTGCCGCTCGCCCTGGTGTTCAACAGCGTGAACCCGATCCTCGTGCAGGGCGCGGCGTTCGGCGAAGTCACGATGCTGGCGGGCTTCGACGGCGACGTCACCGCGCTGGTGCCGCACGGGGCCGCCGTGGAGATCGATCCCGAAAAGCGATTGCTGAGAGTCCTGTGAAAAACAACAAACCGAATCTGCTGGTGATCCTGGTCGACGACCTGCGCTTCGACGAGTTCGGCGCCGGCGGGCACCCGTACATGAAGACGCCGCACGTCGATCGCCTGGCGCACGAGGGGGCGCTGTTCGAGCGCGCCTTCCACACCACGCCGATCTGCTCGCCCAACCGCGCCTCGATCCTGACCGGGCAGTACGCCAGCCGCCACGGCGTGATCGACAACGTGGCGCGCGACGCGATGAGCCACCGGCTGCCGAACTATCACCTGGCGCTGCGCAAGCTCGGCTACGAGACCGCGCATATCGGCAAGTGGCACATGGGCAACGACGGCAAGCCGCGCCCGGGCTACGACCGCTGGGTGAGCTTCGACGGCCACGGCCGCATCGCCGACCCGAAGCTCAACGTCGACGGCGAGTACCTGCCGCACCAGGGCTACATCACCGACCTGCTGAACGGCATGGCGGTGGAGTTCGTCGAGCGCAAGCGCAGCAAGCCGTGGTCGCTGTTCCTCGCGCACAAGGCGGTGCATCCGGATGCCGAGCAGGCGGCCGACGGCACGTTCAGCATGATCGGCTACGTCGCCGCCGAGCGCCACCGCGGCCTCTACCGGGACGCGGTGTTCCCGAAGAAGCCGAACATGCTGTCCCCTCGCGAGGTGGTGCGTTCCAAGCCGGCCTGGGCCGAGGCCTTCCAGCTCAAGGATTCGCCCCGGTGCCGCGCGATGCTGGACGTAATCCACTCGGGCAGGCAGGAGGAGATCCGCGAGCGCGCGCGCATGATGGCGGCGGTGGACGACGGCGTCGGCATGCTCCTCGAGGCGCTCGAGCGCACCGGCCAGCTCGACGACACCGCGATCCTGTTCCTCGGCGACAACGGCTACTTCTTCGGCGAGCACGGCCTCGGGCCGGAGCGGCGCTTCGCCTACGAGGAGGGCATTCGCGCGCCTTTCGTCTTCAGGTTTCCGAAGAAGGTCAGGCCGGGCACCCGCATCTCCAGCCTGGTCATCTGCCAGGACATCGCCCCGACCTGGCTGGAGCTTGCCGGGGGCAAGCCGGGGCCGCAGATCCAGGGACGCTCGCTGCTGCCGCTCTTCGGCCGCAGGCCCGCATGGAGAAAATCCATCCTGGTGGAGTACTGGGCGGAAAACGCCATGCCCTGGCTGGTGGGCATGACGTACAAGGCGGTGCGCACCGACCGCTACAAGTACATCCACTGGGTGAACCGCGGCCGCTCGGACGAGCTGGACGAGCTCTACGACCTGGACCGGGACCCCTACGAGCTGAAGAATCTCGCCGGCAGCCGGTCCGCGGCCGGCGTGAAGGCGCGCCTGCGCGGCGAGCTCAGGCGCCTTGCGGCGGCGGCGCTCGGTCTTTGACCGGGGTCAGGTCCTCGTAGCGCGGATCGCTCGTCACGTCTTCGTAGTAGTAGGTGTTGGGCGCGGCGGCCGCCTTGTGCAGCTTCTTCGGGTCCAGGTCGCCCAGGTAGATGGGCGTGCGCATGCCGCCGACGTCGATCCAACCCAGGATCGCCCTGGGGCGGCCCCGGATATAGACCAGCTCGGAGACACGGCGGAACTCGTAGCTGCCGACCCGGTGGCGATGGATCACTTTCAGCCCGGACCGGATCTTCCTGCGGTTGTGCATCTCCGCAAGACGCGCAGCACGTGTCATGCCGCTGTAGTGGCGCGGGGGACGGCTAGTCGCCGTCCGGCCTGCGCAGGTAGACGCTGAACGTGCTGCCTTCGCCGAGGCGCGACTCGACGCCGATGCGACCGCCGTGGGACTCGACGATGGTCCGGGCGATGAACAGGCCCAGGCCGGTGCCCATGTGCGCGGTGTCGGCTGCCTGCCAGTAGCGCGCGAACACCTGCGGCAGGTCGGCTTCGGCGATGCCCGGGCCCCAGTCGCGCACGTCGATGCGCAGCCATTCGCCCTCCTCGCCCAGCCGCAGCTGAACGCGGGCGCCCTCGGGCGAGAACTTGACCGCGTTGCCGAGGAGGTTGGCGAGCACCTGCGTCAGGCGCTGGCGGTCGCAGCGCGCGAGGTGCTCGCCCGCGGGCGCTTCCAGCTCGAGGCGGATGCGCCGCGCCTGCGCCGCCAGCCGCGCCGACTCCACCGCGTCCTCGAGGATCGGCACCAGCGGCTGCAGCGCCGGCTCCAGGCGGAAGCCGCCGGACTCGATGCGCGCCGCGTCGAGCAGGTCGTCCACCAGCCGCTTCATGCTGTCGGCGGAGCGATGCATGGCGTCCAGCGCGCCGCGCGCGCTCTCCGGCGGCTTGCCCTCGCCCAGCACGCGCTTCACGTAGGCGATGCCCAGCAGCACTGCGGTGAGCGGCGAGCGCAGGTCGTGCGAGACGATGGCGAGCATGCTCTCGCGCGCGCGCCTTGCCTGCTCCACCTGCTCGAGCTGGCTGTGCAGGCGGCGGTGCGCGTCGCGCAGCGAGGCCACTACCCCGGCGATGAGCACGCCGATCCCGGCATAGGTCAGCACGCGCGTCACGCTGGTCCACGAGTCGAACACCGCCGTCAGCGGCTCGGAGTAGTAATAGTCGACGCCGACCGCCGTGATCGCGGCGTCGAGCAGCGCCGGCCCGAGGCCGCCATAGAGAGCGCTCAGCACCACCGAGGCGACCGCGAGCGAAGAGAGCTGCGTGCCTTCGAGGAGGTTGAGCAGGTGCACGAGCAGCAGCGATCCGAGCGCCAGCGCCACGGCCGCGGCGTAGCGGCGCAGCGCGCTGCGCTCGGCCAGCACGAAGCGCTCGAGCGGGGACATGGCTATCGGCTACTGTAGAGCAGCGAGCGCGAAACGATGAGCAGCGCGCCCAGCGGGTAGGCTATGCCGGCCGGCACCCACATCACCAGGCCGGCGAGCTGCTGGTCCTCGAGCGCGTAGCCCGCGTACCAGGAGGTGCGCGAGAAGGTCATCAGCGCGCCGAGCACGCCGGTGTGGATCATGGTGGCGAGCAGCGACACGACCGCCGGCAGCGGCCGCGCCGCGGGAGCGAGCACCGTCCACCAGAACAACGCCGCCGACACGAAGAAGCTCGCGTGCTGCGCGAGGTGCAGCCAGTCGCTGCCCACCGCCGCCTCGAAGAGCCGTGGCGCGTGCCACAGCCACACCGCGGCCGCGTGCAGCGTCCAGGCGAACGTCGCGTCGCCGAGCAGGCGCGGGATCCTGAGCGGCAGCACCCAGGACCAGGCCTCCACCGGCTTGCCCAGCACCAGCAGCGGGGCGGCGAGCACCATCAGCAGCTCGTGCTGCACCATGTGGGCCCACAGCAGCCGCTCGGCGTAGTGATGCAGCGGCGAGAGCAGGGCCGCGGCCGCCACCAGCCAGCCGGCGCCGAAGGCCGCGAAGTGCGGCAGGCGGATCGCGCGGCCCGCGCCGGCCCTGCGCCACAGCCGCGCCACGCCGAGCAGGTAGAGCCCGAGCGCCGCCGCCAGAACGGCGACCGTCAGGCCGTGCACGTCAGCCAACCGTCAGAGTCAATGGGCATGGCGGAGGGAGCGGGGCGCGCATAGCGTAACAAAGGCCCGCGCACAATTGCCCGCGCGGGCGAAGTGGCAGAGGGGAAGATGCTACGGTCTGCAACGCCGTTCACGTTGGTTCGAATCCAACCTTCGCCTCCATTCCCCCCGGCAGTGAACTATCCCCTCTCGGCGGGGGCGCGGGCGCGCTATCCTCGCGCCATGGATACGCCCAGGACAGGCACCCTCGTCGCGGCCGCCCTCGGCCTGGTCATCGCCGGCGGCGTGGGCTACGGCCTGCACCAGCAGGTCAAGAAGCGCGCCGAGGAGCGCGCGGTGGTGAGCGTGGTCACGGAGACCACCGCGCAGCTGCGCGACGTGCTGAAGCGGCCCTCGCCGCAGGTCGCCGAGAAGATCGACGGCAACCTGCGCGTGGCGCGCAGCTGGAGCAACGCGTACATGGCCGACGCCGCCGAGCATTACCTCATCGGCGCGCGGGAGATCGCCAAGAAGCGCGCCGACGCGGCGCGCCACGCCCAGGCGTTCGCCGCCAGCCGGGCGGCGCTCGCCGCGCACATGCGCCGCGCCGCGCAGCGCGATTCGTCGTGGATCCGCACCGCCTCGCGGCTCAAGAAGCAGGTGGAGCAGGATCACTTCTACCTCGAGAGCTCGCTCAACGCGCTGGCCGAGCTGCTGCAGTCGCTGCCCGAGGCGCAGAAGCGCCTGGCGCCCTACGTCGAGGCCTCGCTTACGCTGGACGACGCGGCGCGCCGGCAGGCGCGCCAGCGGGCGCTCGACGAGGCGAAGCGCGCCGCGCTCGATCTGGAAAGGGCCCGCACGCTCACGCCGCGCTTCTGATGGCGCTGTGGAAGAAGCTGTGGCTGCTGTTCACCGTCATCTGGGTGGTGGTGGCGGCGCTCAACGTGATCACCATCCTCGCCTTCGCCGAGGAGGTCGAGCGCGAGAAGGCCCTCACGCCGTTGTTCTTCGCCGTGGCGGTGCCGGCTTTGCTGTATCTGCTCGGCTGGCTGTGGGAGCGCTGGAAGCGAAAAAGGGGTCAGAACAATTTATCCGGATAGCAGCGCGAGCTGCCTTCCCGTGACGATAAATTGTTCTGACCCCTTTTTCTTCAGACGGTGGCGGCCGCGAGGGAGGTGATCAGCTTCTCGAGCTTGCGGGCGTCGGCGTCGAAGCGGCGGATGCCCTCGGCGAGCTTGTCGGTCGCCATGGCGTCCTCGTTGTGCATCCAGCGGAAGGCCTTCTCGTCCAGGTGGATCTTCTGGAGGTCCTTCGCGGTTTCCGGGGACAGCTTCCTCGGCACTTCCCCGGGGGTCTTCGCCAGCTTGTCGAGGAGATCGGGGGCGATGGTGAGCAGGTCGCAGCCGGCGAGCGCGGTGATCTGGCCGGCCTTGCGGAAGCTCGCGCCCATCACCTGGGTCGGGTAGCCGTGCTTCTTGTAGTAGTTGTAGATGCGCGTAACCGAGGCGACGCCCGGGTCTTCTTCCAGCGGGATGTCGTCGACCTTGCGCGCCTGCTTGTGCCAGTCGTAGATGCGGCCGACGAAAGGCGAGATCAGGGTGACGCCGGCCTCGGCGCAGGCCACCGCCTGGGCGAACGAGAAGAGCAGCGTCATGTTGCAGTGGATGCCCTCGCGCTCGAGCTGCGCGGCGGCGCGGATGCCTTCCCAGGTGCTGGCGAGCTTGATCAGCACGCGCTCGCGCGACACGCCTGCCTTCTCATAAAGGGCAATCAGGCGCCGGGCCCGGTCGGCCGATCCATCCGCATCGAAGGAGAGGCGCGCATCCACCTCGGTCGACACGCGTCCCGCGACATGCTTGAGGATCTCGACGCCGAACTGCACGAACAGGCCGTCCATGGCCGCCGCGACGTCGCCGCCCGCCTGGCGCACCGCGCGCTCCACCAGCGGCTGGTAGCGCGGGTCCGCGGCCGAGGCGAGCAGCAGCGAGGGATTGGTGGTGGCGTCCTGCGGCTTCCAGCGCGCCACCGCGTCGATGTCGCCGGTGTCGGCCACCACCAGCGAGTACCGGCGCAGGGCATCCAGGTGGGAAAGCATCCGTGAATTATCCCTGACAAATCCTCACAGCACGAGCGGAATGCGTTGCGTAGTGTTTCCTTTCCAGGGGGAGCACCGTGGTCGAAGGGTCCAGGCTGGTACGCACCAACTACGCCGTGCGCGCGGCTGCGTTCGCGTACAGCTATCTCGCCATCGGCCTGCACCTGTGGCAGCACGACTATGGCGGGGCGACCTGGATCCTGTTCGCGCTGCAGTTCCTCGCCTACCCGCACCTGCTTTACTGGCGCGCCATCCGCTCGGCCCACCCGACGCGCGCCGAGCTGGACAACCTGTACATCGATTCCGCCCTGCTGGGCGCCTGGGTGGGCTTCCTCGGCTTCCCGACCTGGATCGCCTACGGCCTGCTCGCGAGCACCACGCTCAACGCCACGGTGAACCGCGGCCTGCAGGGCGCGCTGGTCGCGCTCGCCTGCAGCGCGGCCGGCGCGCTGCTCGCGGCGGCGGCCTTCGGCCCGCGCTATGCCCCGGCCACGAGCGCGCTGGTGAGCGCGCTGTGCTTCTTCGGCATTCTCGCCTACACCTGCGCCGTGGGCTTCGTGCTGTTCCGGCAGAACCGGCGCATCCTGCGCAACCGCGAGCGGCTGCGCTCGAGCGAGGAGCGCTACCGCCTGATCACCGAGAACGCGGGCGATCTGGTGGCGATGGTCGACCAGGAGGGCCGCTGGCTCTATGCCAGCCCGTCCTACGCGCGGCTGCTCGATCGCGCCGACCTCGAGCCCGGCGCCGACGCCTTCGGCAGCCTGCACCCGGACGACGCGGCGCGCGCGCGCATGGCGGTGGCGCGCGTGGCGGGCACCGGCAAGCCGCG
Organism: Burkholderiales bacterium; assembly: GCA_036374055.1. GTDB lineage: Bacteria > Pseudomonadota > Gammaproteobacteria > Burkholderiales > SG8-39 > SCGC-AG-212-J23. The sequence continues at coordinate 3,146 of DASUUN010000210.1, read as the reverse complement.
CGAGTTCGGGATGCGCCTCGCCGACCGCGACGGCCGCGTGCGCCGGTACAAGACGCGGGTCCAGGCCGTCGCGGAGGACGCCGCGCCGCGCCACCGCATCCTGCTCGTGTCGCAGGACGTCACCGACCTGCACGAGAGCGAGGAGCGGCTGCTGCTCGCCGGGCACGCGCTCGAGGGCATGACCGAGGCGATCGTCATCACCGGCGCCGACGGCGTGGTGCAGACGGTGAACCGCGCCTTCTGCGACATCACCGGCTACTCGCGCGAGGAGGTGGTCGGCCAGCCCGAGAAGGCGCTGCGCAACGGGCTGCAGCCGCCCGAGTTCTACGACGAAATCTACGCCAGCGTGGCGCGCGAGGGCCACTGGTCGGGAACCAAGTGGAGCCGGCGCAAGAACGGCTCGGTGTACCGCGAATGGCGCAGCATCCGGGCGGTGCGCGATGCCGAGGGGGCCACCACGCACTACGTCATCGTGTTCTTCGAGGCGCGCAGTGGCCACCATGGCGAAGATCCCGGCCTCCGAGCACGGCGCGGCTGAGAGCGGCCGCCGGCTGGTGCGCCGCAACCACGCGGTGCGCACGGCCGCCTACGCCTACTGCTTCCTGGTGGTCGGGCTGATCGGCTGGGAGCGCCAGTTCGGCCCCCCGTTCTGGGTCGCGCTCGCGGCGAGCTACCTCGTGCTGCCGCACGTCCTCGCGATGCACGCGCTGGGCTCGCGCGACCCGCGGCAGGGCGAGACGCGCAACATCTTCGCCGACGCGGTGCTGTTCGGCCTGTGGACCGCCGCGCTGCACTTCCCCACCTGGATCGCCTACGCCGCGGTCGCGAGCGTCACGCTGAACGCCATCGTCGCGCGCGGCGTGCTGGGCGCGCTTTTGTCCTTCTCGCTGTTCTCGGCCGGCGCGGCGCTGTGGGTGGCGGTGTTCGGCTTCGAGCGCTGGCCGCTCACCAGCGACCTGGTGAGCGCGCTGTGCTTCTTCGGCGCGCTCGGCTACACGCTGTCGGTGGGCATGGTGGTCAACGTGCAGTGGCGCCGCCTTATGGGCGCGCGCGACGACCTGCGCGCCGGCGAGGCGCGCTACCGCCTGATCACCGAGCACGCCGCGGACCTCATCGCCATCGTCGACCAGGACGCCCGCTGGCTGTATTCCAGCCCGTCGTACGAGCGGCTGCTGGACGACGCGGACCTGCAGCCCGGCGCCGACGCGTTCCGGCGCATGCACCCGCAGGACGCCGACCGCGCGCGCGCCGCGGTGCTGCGCGCGGCCGCCGCCGGGGCGGACCAGGTGCTTTCGGTGCGGCTCACCGACCGCGCCGGCCGCGCCCGGGATTACCGCATGCGGGTGCACCGCCTGGAGGCCGAAAGCGGGCTGAAGGCGCGCCTGCTGCTCGTCTCCCAGGCCTCGCCGGGCGGGGGCGGCGAGGCGCTGGCGCTCGTGGGGGCGGATGGCCTGGTCGAGGCGGTGAACGAGGCTTACACCCGGCTCACCGGCTATGCCCCCGAGGAGGCCATCGGCCGCGCCGAAGGCGGGCTCCTCGACGTCGGCTCGGCGCGCCTGGTCCTGCGCCGGCGCAAGGACGGCGAGAGCTACCGCGCCTGGCGCAGCGTGCGGGCGCTGCGCGACGCCGCCGGCGGCAGGCTCTATGTCATCGCCTTAGCGCCTGAAAATGCAGGCCTTTCGCTGCCCTCAGGGGGGGAGTAGACTAGCGGATAAGAAGAATTAATTCAGGGTATTAAGGAGCCGCATTGCAGCCGACCGATATCAAGGACCCCGACTACTTCCACAAGGTTGTCGATTGCCAGTGGGCCTGCCCGGCCCACACCCCCGTCCCCGAGTACATCCGCATGATCGCCGCGGGGCGTTACTCCGACGCCTACATGGTGAACTGGAAGTCGAACGTGTTCCCCGGAATCCTCGGGCGCACCTGCGACCGCCCGTGCGAGCCGGCGTGCCGGCGCGGCCGCGTGGAAGAGGCGAACCAGGCCAGGCCCGAGCCGGTCGCCATCTGCCGCCTGAAGCGCGTCACCGCGGACTACAAGGAAGCCGAGGACGTCCAGAAAAGAATTTCCGTTCATAAAAAAACCAGATCCAACGGCAAAAAAATCGCCTGCGTCGGCGCCGGCCCCGCCTCGCTCACCGTGGCGCGCGACCTCGCGCCGCTCGGCTACGAGGTCACCGTGTTCGACCAGGACCACCGCGCCGGCGGCATGATCTGGACGCAGATCCCGCGCTTTCGCCTGCCGATGGAAGTAATCGACGAGGAGGTGGGCTACATCCTCAACCTCGGGGTGACGTTCAAGCAGCGCAAGATCGATTCCATGAAACAGCTGATGAGCGAGGGCTACGACGCCATCTTCGTCGGCTCGGGCGCGCCGCGCGGCCGCGACCTCGACATCCCGGGGCGCAAGGAAGGCGCGAAGAACATCCACATCGGCATCGACTGGCTCTCGTCGGTGTCCTTCGGCCACACCACCAAGATCGGCAGGCGCGTCATCGTGCTCGGCGGCGGCAACACCGCCATGGACTGCTGCCGCACCTCCAAGCGCCTGGGCGGCGAGGACGTGAAAGTGATCGTGCGCTCGGGCTTCGAGGAGATGAAGGCGAGCCCGTGGGAGAAGGAAGACGCGCAGCACGAAGGGATTCCCATCCTCAACTTTCTCGTCCCGAAAAGTTTCGAAATAGAAAGCCAGAAGCTGGTGGGCATGACCTTCGAAAAAGTGAAGGCCGTCTACGACGACAAAGGCCGCCGCAGCCTCGTCCCCACCGGCGAGCCCGATCAGTTCTTCGAATGCGACGACGTGCTGGTCGCGGTCGGCCAGGAGAACGCCTTCCCGTGGATCGAGCGCGACTCGGGCATCGAGTTCGACAAATGGGGTTTGCCTCTCTTAAATAAAAATACGTTTCAATCCTCCGTACCGAACGTGTTCTTCGGCGGCGACGCCGCTTTCGGCCCGAAGAACATCATCTGGGCGGTGGCCCACGGCCACGACGCCGCGATCTCGATAGACAAGCTGCTGAACAACGAAGACGTGGCTGAACGGCCCGCTCCCGGCGTCACGCTCGTGTCGCAGAAGATGGGCATCCACGAGTGGAGCTACGACAACGACATCGCGCCCGACGCGCGCTACAAGGTGCCCTGGCAGG
>DASUUN010000209.1:0-4519 GCA_036374055.1 Burkholderiales bacterium | reverse complement strand
CCCTTCTCCAGGTCGACGAGGAACATCTTGCCGGGCTGCAGGCGCCACTTCTTGACGATGCGCTCCTCGGGAACCGGCAGGCAGCCGCACTCCGAGCCCATGATCACCAGGTCGTCGTCGGTGACGATGTAGCGCGAGGGGCGCAGGCCGTTCCTGTCGAGCGTAGCGCCGATCTGGCGCCCGTCGGTGAAGGCGATCGACGCCGGGCCGTCCCAGGGTTCCATCATCGCCGCGTGGTATTCGTAGAACGCGCGCCGCGCCGGGTCCATCAGCGTGTGGTTCTCCCACGCCTCGGGGATCATCATCATCATGGCGTGGGCTACGGAATAGCCACCCATTACCAGCAGCTCCAGGGCGTTGTCGAACGAGGCCGAGTCGGACTGGCCGGGGTAGATCAGCGGCCAGATCTTCTCGAGGTCCTTGCCCAGGATCGGCGAGGAGATGGCGCCCTGGCGGGCGCGGATCCAGTTGACGTTGCCGCGCAGCGTGTTGATCTCGCCGTTGTGGCAGATCATGCGGAACGGGTGCGCGAGGTCCCAGGAGGGGAACGTATTGGTGGAGAAGCGCTGGTGCACCAGCGCCAGCGCCGACTCCACGCGCGCGTCCTTGAGGTCGAGGTAGTACTCGCCTACCTGGTAGGCGAGCAGCATGCCCTTGTAGACGATGGTGCGCGCTGACATCGACGCCACGTAGAACTCCTTGCCGTGCTGCAGCTGCAGCGCCTGGATGGCGTGGCCGGAGCTCTTGCGGATGATGTAGAGCTTTCGCTCCAGCGCATCGGTGACCGTCACGCCGCGGCCGCGCCCGATGAACACCTGGCGGATCACCGGCTCGAGCTTCTTCGCCGGCTCGGCGAGGTCGCTGTTGTCCACCGGCACGTCACGCCAGCCGAGCAAAATCTGGCCCTCGTCCTTGATCGCGCGCTCGATCTCGTACTCGCAGGCGATGCGCGAGGCCGGGTCGCGCGGCATGAACACCATGCCCACCCCGTACTGCCCCTTGGGCGGCAGCTTGACCCCCTGCTTTGCCATCTCCTCGCGGAAGAATCGGTCGGGGACCTGGATCAGCAGCCCGGCGCCGTCGGAGAGCTTCGGGTCCCAGCCGACCGCGCCCCGGTGCGTGAGGTTGCGCAGCACCGTGAGCCCCTGCTCGACGATGGTGTGGGACTTCTTGCCCTTGATGTGCGCCACGAAGCCGACGCCGCAGGCGTCGTGCTCGTTGTCGGGGTGGTACAGCCCCTGCCGGCTTGGAAGGTGAGGCAAGTTCATGGCGGAACTGCTGAATATACAATTACTGCGCTGCAGCGACAATGGCCTCGCGCACCGCGCCGTCGTCGATGCCGCCGCGCAGCGCGGCGCGTCCGATCGCCTCGAGCAGCACGAAGCGCAGCCTGCCTTGGGCCGCCTTCTTGTCGACCGCCATCAGCGCCATCAGCTCCTGCGGAGCGAGCGCCGGCCCAGCCACCGGCAGCCCGGCCCGCTCGATCAGCCGCCGCACCCTCGCGAGGTCTTTTTCATCGATAGAACCAAGACTCCTGGAAAGCTCCGAGGCCATCACCATGCCGGCGGCGATCGCCTCGCCGTGCAACCAGCTGCCGTACCCGGTGGCGGCCTCGATGGCGTGACCGAACGTATGGCCGAAGTTGAGCAGCGCACGCACGCCGCTTTCGCGCTCGTCGGCGGCGACGATGCCCGCCTTGAGCTCGCAGCAGCGCTTTACCGCATGGGAAAGCGCCGCGGGCTCCCTGCTCAGGAGCTTCTCCATGTTGCCTTCCAGCCAGGTGACGAACGCGGCATCCAGCGCGAGGCCGTGCTTGATGACTTCGGCCAGGCCGGCGCGCAGCTCGCGGTCGGGCAGCGTATCGAGGGTGGCCACATCCGAGATCACCGCGAGCGGCTGATGGAAAGCGCCGATCATGTTCTTGCCGCGGGCGTGGTTGATGGCAGTCTTGCCGCCGACCGAGGAATCGACCTGCGCCAGCAGCGTGGTGGGCACCTGCAGGAACGGCATTCCGCGCTGGTACACCGCCGCGGCGAACCCCGCCAGATCGCCCACCACCCCGCCTCCCAGCGCGATCAGCAGGCTGTCGCGGCCGCAGCGCGCCTCCAGCAGGGCGTCGAATACGCGCTCCAGGGTCGGCCAGGACTTCGCGCGCTCGCCGTCGGGCACGATGATCTCGGTAACGCGGACCTCCCGCAGGGCCTGCCTGACCCTGGAGAGGTAAAGCGGCGCCACGACCTGGTTCGTGACGATCGCAGCGCTGCCGCCGGCGAGGTGCGGGCGGTAGAGCTCGGGGCGGTCCAGCAGGCCGCTGCCGATGTGGATGGGATAGGCGCGCTCGCCGAGCGCTACGCGGAGGCTTTCCATCGCTCCTCCAGCCGCTCGAGCAGCGCGCGCGCCAGCGCCGGAACGCTCTGCGTGCCGGTGTCCATCACCACGTCGGCGAGCGAGCGGTACAGCGGGTCGCGCTGGGCGTGCAGCTCGCGCAGGCGCCCCAGGGGATCGGCGCCCGCCAGCAGCGGCCGGTTGCGGTCCTGCCGCACCCGCTCGAACAGGTCCTCGGGCCGCGCGTTCAGGTAGACCACCGTGCCGCCCGCGGCCAGGCGCCGCCGGTTCTCTTCGGCGACCACCGCGCCGCCTCCCGTGGCGAGCACGATGCCGTGCTGCGCGGTCAGCTCGGCGATCGCCTGCTGCTCGCGGGCACGGAAGCCGGCTTCGCCCTCGATCTCGAAGATCACCGGGATCTTGACCCCGCAGCGGCGCTCCACCTCCTGGTCGGAGTCGTAGAAGCGCAGCTTCAGCCGCCGCGCGAGCAGCCGCCCGACGGTGGTCTTGCCCGCGCCCATCAGCCCGACCAGGTAGACGTTGCCCTTCATGGGCCGCATTGTAGAAACAAAAACGGCCGGGAAGACCCGGCCGTTGAACCGCCCAGAGGTGAAGACCCGGCGATCAGCGAATCGTGAGGCGCTCGTTGACGATGCGCGGCGTGATGAAGATCAGCAGCTCCGTCTTGTTGGTGGTCGTGGTGTTGTTGCGGAAGAAGAAGCCCAGCACCGGGATATCCCCGAAAAAGGGCACCTTGGTGAGGTCGGTGCGGTCGTTCTGCTCGTAGATCCCGCCGATCACCACGGTGCCGCCGTTCTCCACCAGCACCTCGGTCTTCACGTGCTTGGTGTTGATCTGCACGCCGGCGGGCGTGGTCGCGCCCGGCTGGTCCTTGTTCACGTCCAGCGTCATGATGATGTTGCCGTCCGGCGTGATCTGCGGCTTCACTTTCAACGCGAGGTTGGCCTTGCGGAACGAGACCGCGGTCGCGCCCGACGAGGTAGCCTGCTGGTAGGGAATCTCGGTGCCCTGCTCGATGACCGCCTCGACCTGGTCCGCCGTGAGCACCCGCGGGCTGGCGATGATCTTGCCGCGGCCGTCGGCTTCCAGCGCCGAGAGCTCCAGGCTGAGGAAGCGCGACAGGCCGTTGTTGAACAGGATGAAGGCGAACTGGCCGGCGTTGAAGCTGTTGAAGCCGGTGGCCGGCAGGTTCGAGTTGAGGCCCGGGCCGATGATGACGGGGTCGCCCTCCACGATGCCCATGGCCTGGCCGGTGTTCTGGATCTCGGCGCCGACGTTGGCGCGCACGCCGACCCGCGAGCCGAGCGGCGTGCGGGTCGCGAGTCCCGGCTCGATGATGCCCAGGCGCGCCCCCAGGCTCTTGGAGAACGCGTCGTTCGCCTCGACGATGCGCGCCTCGATCATCACCTGGCGCACCGCGATGTCGATCTTCTCGATCAGCCGGCGCACTTCCTCCAGGCGGCTGGGCACGTCCTGCACGAAAAGCGTGTTGGTGCGCGCGTCGACCACCGCGCTGCCGCGCTTTGACAGGATGCGCTGCGCGGGATCGGACAGCAGCTTCTGCACGTCCGCGGCCTTCTGGTAGTTCATCTGGAACGACTCGGTGCGGGTCTGCTCCAGGTCGTTGATCTGGTTGGCCGCCTCGAGCGCCAGCTTCTCGCGCGTGGCGAGCTCGTCGCGCGGCGCGATCCAGATGACGTTGCCGGCGCGCCGGCTGTCCAGGCCGCGCGTCTGCAGGATGATCTCCAGGGCCTGGTCCCACGGCACGTCCTTCAGGCGCAGCGTTATGTTGCCGCTCACGCTGTCGCTGGTGATGATGTTCAGGTCGGTGAAGTCGGCGATGACGTTGAGCACCGCGCGCACCTCGACGTTCTGGAAGTTGAGCGACAGCTTCTCGCCCGTGTAGCGGCCGCGCTGCGAGACGCGCGAGGGGTCCGGAACCACCGGCTTCACCTCGACCACGAACTGGGTGTCGGACTGGTAGGCGTTGTGCTCCCATTGCCCGCGCGGCTCGATCACCATGCGCACGTTGTCGCCCTGCTGGAACGCGCTCACGCTGTTGACCGGCGTGGCGAAATCCACCACGTCGAGCCGCCGGCGCAGGTTGTCGGGCAGGGCGGTCTTGAGGAACTCCACGATGATGTTCTGGCCCTGCGTGCGGATGTCGATGCCG
>DASUUN010000208.1:0-6442 GCA_036374055.1 Burkholderiales bacterium | reverse complement strand
CGCTGCGGTTCTGCAGCCAGGCGCGGCACTGGTTGACCCAGCCGGTGAGCAGCGGCGCGAGCAGCACCGCGAGCATCAGCTCGGTGAACTGGGCGGCGGCGCCGGCAAGGCTCATCGGATGAAGAACAGCAGCACGAGCAGGGTGGCGAAGCTGTACGTGAGATAGACCGAGATGCGGCCGCGTTGCAGCACCGTCACCAGCGCGGTCAGGCGATCGACCAGCCGCGCCACCGGAAGGTAGAGCCAGAACCAGAAGCGGTCTTCCGTGCTTTCGCGGTAGCGCGGCCGGCGGTCGCGCGGCGAAGGCGCCTCGCCCTCGATCCTGAACGCCGGCCGGAACACCACCTTCACCGGCTGGCCGAACCCTTCGGCTGTGTCCTGCATGCGCGCGTTCTGCCAGGGGAAGCCGCAGTCCCAGGCCGGGGCGCGGCGCGCCCGGCCGTGATAGAAAGTGCGCACGGCGAGCCACGCGAGCACAATGAGCAGCGTGGCCACCGCCAGGAACAGCAGCGGGCTGTAGCTTGCGCGCTCCGGCTCGATCGGCGCCACGAACAGCCAGCTGCGGCCCTCGCCGGAGATGCCGTAGCCGGTGAATTGCCGGGTGATGGGCTCGAGCATCGCAATGACGCCGCGCGGCAGCAGGCCGAGCGCGATGCACGCCGCGCTCAGCCAGACGAGGCCGGTCCTTTCCCAGGGCCCCGCGTCGTGCGCCTGCGCCAGGGCCTCGTCGCGCGGCTGGCCGAGGAACACGATGCCGAAGAACTTCACCATCACGTAGCCCGAGAGCGCCGCGGTGAGCGCCACGGCGGCGGCCGCCACCGGCACCAGCATGTTGATGTAGCCCTGCGGCAGGCCGGGCGTGAAAAGGAACGCCTGCAGCAGCAGCCATTCGGAGACGAATCCGTTGAGCGGCGGCAGCCCGGCGATCGCCACGGTGCCGATCAGCGCGCACCAGGCGACCCACGGCATGCGGTGGATCAGTCCGCCGAGCCGTCCGAGGCTGCGCTCGCTCGTCGCGTGCAGCACGGAACCCGTCGCGAGGAACAGCAGGCTCTTGAAGAACGCGTGGTTCAGGCAGTGGTAAAGCGTCGCCGTGAGGGCGAGGGCGGCGAGGGTACCCATGCCGAAGCCGCGGAAGAGCAGCGTCAGGCCGAAGCCCGCCACGATCAGGCCGATGTTCTCGATGGAGGAATAGGCGAGCAGGCGCTTCATGTCGGTCTGCACCGCGGCGAAGATGATGCCGAAGAGCGCGCTCGCCAGGCCCACGGCAAGCGCGATCACGCCCCACCACCACAACGGAAAGCTGATCAGGTCGAGCGTGATGCGCAGCATGCCGTACACCGCCGTCTTCAGCATGACCGCCGACATGAGCGCCGACACCGGGGAAGGCGCGGCCGGGTGCGCCTCGGGCAGCCAGACGTGCAGGGGCAGGACGCCGGCCTTGGCGCCGAATCCGGCCAGGGCCAGCAGGAACGCCGTGGTCGCCCAGCCGGCCGGGCGCTCGAGCGCGCGCATCGCCTCGAAGGTGTAGTTGCCGGTGCCGGCCTGCAGGACGCCGAAGCAAAGCAGGATGGAGATGGCGCCGATATGCGCGATCAGGATGTAGAGATAGCCGGCGCGGCGGATCTCGGCGTGGCGGTGATCGCTGGTGACGAGGAAGAACGAAGACAGCGCCATCGTCTCCCAGGCCACCATGAAGAAGTAGGCGTCGTCCGCGACCAGCACCAGCGCCATGCTGGCGAGGAACACGTGGTAGCACAGGCACACCAGCCCGGGCGCGCTGCCCTGGCTGGCGCGCAGGTAGCCGCTGGCGAACACCGACACGCCCGCCGCGACGCCGCCCAGCAGCAGCAGGAAAAAGGCCGACAGCGCGTCCAGGCGCGCGTGGAACGGCAGGTCGGGCAGGCCGAGGGGCAGCAGGCGCGCCGAAGGCGCGTCGAACAGGGCCGGCAGGGCGATTGCGGCCAGCAGCAGCCCCACCGCGGCGCCGGCCGGGTAAAGCACGCGGCTGGCGAATCCGGGGCTGCGCGACGCCGCGACGCCGCAACAGCCGATGGCGATCCAGGCCCCGGCGGCGAGCAGGGCGGCATCGATCGGCGTCATTGCAATCATATTATCATGCGATTGCAATAGTGTTATGCTCTGGCGCCATGGAAGAGCGCACCGCCCGGCTGACCATCCTCATCGACCCGCGCAAGAAGGCGCTGTTCGAGCAGCTATGCGCGCAGGACGACCAGACGCCCTCGCAGGTGGTGCGGCGGCTGATCCGGGAGTACATCGAAAGGCGCACCGGCAAGCCCTGGGCGCCGCAGAAGGCGAAGCGCTAGCGCCGCCTCACCAACGCGCCGGCGACCAGGGCGCCGAGCAGCGTCGCGCCGCCCACCAGCAGCCAGTCGCGCCGGCGCCAGCCGCGCTTGTCCGGCGGCTTCATCGAGCTCAGCGCCTGCGTGGCGGAGACCGACTCGGCCGCGATGCCGGCGCCGGTGAGCGTGGCGAGGCGCTGCGTGGCTTCGGCCGAGTCGAACGAATGCGCGAGGCCGCGCGCCGGCGGCGCCGTGGTGTCCGTCGCCGCGGTGTCCTCCAGGCGCGTGCGGTTGAGCGTCTGCGCCATGACTACCGCCTGCGCCTGCGTGACCGCGAGCTCGGGCTGCGCGCCGCTCGCGAGGCTGGCGGGGCGCGGCGGCATGGTGGCTCCTATGGGCGCGGAAATCTGCCGCTCGCAGGCGCGCAGGTCCTGCGCCAGGTCCTGCGCGCTCTGGTAGCGCTCCTCCATGGGCTTCGCCAGCATCTTCGCCACGATGTAGTCGAGCAGCTCGGGCACGGCGGGGTTTACCGCGCTCGGCGCCGGCGGCGCGAAGTTGACAATCTGGTACATGAGCGCGGTGACGTTCTCGCCGTTGAACGGTGCCCCGCCAGTGAGCAGCTCGTACAGGATGACGCCGAGCGAAAAGAGATCCGAGCGGTGGTCGGCGCGCTTGCCGATCACCTGCTCCGGCGACATGTACTTCGGCGAGCCGAGCATCACGCCGGTTTGCGTCAGCTCGTCGGTGGCCGCGCGCATGCGCGCGATGCCGAAGTCGGTGATCTTCACCAGCCCGTCCTTGACCACCATGATGTTCGCCGGCTTGACGTCGCGGTGCACCACGCCGTGCTGGTGCGCGTAGGCCAGGCCCTCGGCCACCTGGGCGGCGATCGATACCGCCTGCGAGACCGGCACCGCCCGCCCTTCGGCGATCATCGAGCGCACCTCCATGCCCTCGATGAACTCCATGGCCATGTAGGCGACGTCGCCTTCCTTGCCCACGTCGTAGACGGTGACGATGTTCGGGTGGTTCAGGCTGCCGGCTGCGCGCGCCTCCTGGTAGAACCGCGCCTCGTATTTCTCGGCGCCCTCGCGCTCCAGCGCCATGTTGACGGTCTTCACCGCCACGGTGCGCTCGAGAACGGTGTCGTTCGCCTTGTAGACCACGCCCATCGCGCCCCGCCCGAGCTCGGACTGGATGACGTAGCGGCCGAGCTTGGCTGCCTCCATGGGCGGCGGGCCTAGCGGCCCGCTTTGACCGAGCGGAAGATCGGTCCCCAGATCGGATGCCCCGCCTCGGCGGGCGCGAGCTCCATGGCCGGATTCACCTTCAACGCCCGGCGGAATTCGTCGCGGCAGGCGCGCTCGCGGTTGGAGGCGCAATGGATGAAGGCGACATGCTTGTGCGCGTTGACCCGGTCGCCGTCGTTCAGGCCCTGGCCGATCGCGGTTTGCAGGTTCTTCAGGGACTCGGCGTAGCGGCCATCCTCGTACTGCTTCAGGCCGGCCGCCAGCGCCGCCTCTCCCCTGTTGGGATTGAAAAGCGCCTCGAGCTCGCGCATCGGCTCGGTACCGCAGCCCGCGAGCGCCGCTACCGCGGTTAGGACGATGAGCAATCGCATCATTTCTTCTTGCCGAACCTGTACCGGATCCTGACCGCTTCCCCCGCCTTGACGTCGATTTTCTCGACATGGCTGGGGAAAGTCGAATTGCGCAACTCTATCGTATGCGAGCCGGGCGGGATTTCAAGGGACCGCAGCGGCGGGGTGACGCCGCGGCTCTTGCCGTCGACCAGCACCTCGCCCCAGGGAAGCACAGCGAGCTCCAGCCGGCCGCTCGCCGCGGCAGCAGGTTTTTCCGGTGCCGGGGCTTTTCTCTCGACGCTGGCAACCCTCGCGGCCGCGGTCTTGCGCTTGGCCGCCGGCGGCTCGGGGTCCATCATCGAGCGCGCCGCGACGGCGCCGCCGACGAGCAGCAGGAAGGCGAGCGGCGCGGCCATCAGCGCGGAACGGCGAAAGCCGAGCGGGCCGGAGCCGGCCAGCCAGCCGCCGTCGCGCGCCAGCATCTGCGACTCGGTGTGCGCCAGGCGGCGGGTAGTGGGGGTGCCGCCCACCACCGAGTACACCTCGTGCTCGCGCACGTGCTTGTCGGTGCGCGAGCCTTCGTGGCGGAAGAGATTCAGGTAGTCGCGCGACAGGCAGGAGACCACCTCGTAGAACGAGCGCGACACGAGCAGCTGGCCGGGGCGCGCGAAGCTCATCACGCGCTGCGCCACGTTGATGCCGTCGCCGATGATGTTCATCTGGCCGTTCAGGTCCTTCACCAGGCGCACCGGGCCGAGGTTGACGCCCAGGCGCACCGGCACCTCGCTCGCCATGTTGCGCACCGTGAGCGCCGAGAACAGCGCGTCCTCCGGGTCTCCCATGAAGGTCACCGCGGCGCCGTCGCCCGTATCCAGGATGATGCGGTCGCGCTGCGGCACCTGCTCCAGCGCGGTGGCGAGCGAGCGGTTGAACGCCTGCTTCAGCTGCAGCTGCTCGGCAACCGGCTTCTTCGAATACTCGATGATGTCGAGGAAAAGCACGCTGCAGACCAGCGTGCGGCTGGAGCTTTCCACGACGGCCTCCCCGCGTGCGGCGCCCGGCCGCGATGCGCCCTATTTTACGCGCATGCCGGGCTGCGCTCCGGAGTCGGGTGAAACGATAAAAATTCCCGACCCCGCGTCGCCTGCCGTTTCGCCCGAGGCGGCGAGGATCATGCCTTCGGACACGCCGAACTTCATTTTGCGCGGCGCAAGATTCGCCACCACCACCGCCAGCTTGCCTTCGAGCTCGCCCGGCGCGTAGGCCGACTTGATGCCGGCGAACACCGTGCGGGTCGGGCCACCGAGGTCCAGCGTGAGCTTGACCAGCTTGTCGGCGCCCTCGACCGCTTCGGCGCGCACGATCCTCGCCACTCGCAGGTCAATTTTCGTGAACTCGTCGATGGTGATGGGATCGGTCACGGCGTGCTCCTTGGCCTCGCGCTGCTGCTTTTCCGCGTGCCGCTGCGGCGCCACAGGCTGCGGCACGGACGCCACGTCGAACAGCTCGTCGAGCTGCCTTTCCTCCACCCGCGTGATCAGGTGCTTGAACGGCCGAATCTTCTTCGGCCGTGCCTTGCGGTCGCCGTAGGCCAGCTCACGGTTCAAGCCGAACAACTCGCGCGCTACGCGCGAGGCCGTGGCGGGAAGCATCGGGGCGAGATACACACTGAGCGCGAAGAAGGCGTGGATGGCATCGCTGCAGACGCGGTGCAGCTCATGGCGCCTTGCCGGGTCCTTGACCAGGTCCCACGGCTTCGCCAGGTCGAACTGCTGGTTGACGCGATCGGCCACGGACATCACCTCGCGCACCACCTTGCCGAACTCCCGTGCCTCGTAGGCCGCGGCGACCGGGCCATCGATTGCCAGGGCAGCGCTCCAGGCGGGGGACGGCGACTCGCCGAAATCGAACAGGCTGCCCTCGAACTGCTTCGAGATGAACCCCGCGGCGCGGCTGGCGATGTTGACGTACTTGCCGACCAGATCGGCGTTCACCCGCGCCAGGAAATCGTCGGGATTGAAGTCCAGGTCCTCCACGTTGGCGTTCAGCTTGGCGGCGATGTAATAGCGCAGCCACTCGGGATTCATCCCCAGGTCGAGGTAGCGAAGCGGGCTGATGCCGGTGCCGCGGGACTTGGACATCTTGTCGCCCGACACGGTGATGAAGCCGTGCACGTAGACGTGGTCGGGCACCTTGTACGGGCGGCCCGCGAACTTCAGCATCGCCGGCCAGAACAGGGTGTGGAAGTAGATGATGTCCTTGCCGATGAAGTGGATCTGCTCGGACGCCGGGTCGCGCAGGAAGGCTTCGAAGTCGAGCCCGCGCTTCGCGCAGTAGTTCTTGAGCGAGGCGAGGTAGCCGATCGGCGCGTCGAGCCAGACGTACAGGTACTTCTCCTCGGGGATGTCCGGGATGCGGATGCCGAAGTAGGGCGGGTCGCGCGAGATGTCCCAGTCCGAGAGTGCTTTGTCGCCGGTACCTTCGAGCCATTCCTTGGCCTTGTTCACCACCTGGGACTGCAGGCGGCCCGGCTGGTCGAGCCACTCGTTCAGAAAGC
>DASUUN010000207.1:0-23679 GCA_036374055.1 Burkholderiales bacterium | reverse complement strand
GCCGGCGCGCGCTGCGATCGCATCGTCGCCAACGTGCTCGAAAGGATCAAGGCGGGAACGTAAGCGGGTCGCTCGTGCATCCAATGTGTGCGTCAACAACCACACAAAGGAAATCAGATGAGCTTCTTCGCGTTCTCTTCCCCACTCGTCGCACGGCGCGCGTTTCTGGGTAAATCGGGTCTCGCGCTTTCGGGCACGGCCATCGCGCTGCTCGCCGGGCGCGACGTCCTGGCGGCAAAGGCAGGCGGGTCGACGGCGGCCGACGCCAACATCCTGAACACCGCGCTCGCCGCGGAGCTCGAGGCGGTGGCCGCCTACCAGGTCGGCGCCGAGAGCGGCTTGCTCGAAAAGCCGGTGCTCGCGCTCGCCGGGCAGTTCCAGGGCCACCACAGGGAGCACGCCGAGGTGCTGGCGAAGACCATCCGCCAGCTCGGCGGCAAGCCGGTCGACGCGAAGAAGAAGTACGACTTCCCGACCAGCGGACTGAAGAACCAGGCCGATGTGCTGCGCTTCGCGGCGAGCCTGGAAAAAGGCGCGGTGAGCGCCTATCTCGGCGCGGTCCCCCTGTTCCAGAACCGCGATCTGTCGAAGGCGGCCGCCAGCATCCTCGGCGACGAAGCGATGCACTGGGCGGTGCTGCGCAATGCCCTGGGCGAGAACCCGGTGCCGTCGGCTTTCGTCTCGTAATGCTCGAAGGCGCAGTCCTGCTCGCTGCGCTGGCGCTCGGTGATGCCAAGGCAGGCGAAGAGGTGTACTCGCGCTGCCTTGGCTGCCACGCCCTCGACTACGACCGCACCGGCCCGAAGCATTGTGGCCTCCTCGGCCGGCGCGCCGGCAGCGTGCCCGGTTACGAGTACTCGCCGGCGATGAAGAACTCGGGCATCGTCTGGAGCGAGAAGACGCTGGAGCGCTTCCTCGCCGACCCGGTAAACACCGTGCCGGGCACCACCATGACTTACGCAGGCGTTTCCGATCCGGCGGACCGGTCGAACCTCATTGCGTACCTGAAGAAACAGCACTGCCAATGAGAAAAATGGGGTCCGTCCCCATTTACGTCAGTGTGACGCAGGCATCCTCGTAGCGGCCTTCGCCCATCTTGCCCGGCTCGAAAATCTCGCGCTCGCGGATCCACTTGAAGGAGTCCTCGAACACTTCCTTGGTGTAGGGCTCGAACACGATGCGCTCGCCCGGGCCCCAGCGGCGCGTGTCGACCTGCGACAGGAAGCGCGGTGGAAACTCGTTGCGATAGTGCTTGGTGTACAACTCGGGACGCAGGTCGATGTCGCGCTGCGCGAGCCGCAGGGCGGCGAAATACTTTTTCAGGTCGGCGGGGTCGGGATTGCCGGTGATCATGGTGGCCATCATGAAGGTGGTGTCGATCACCTTGCGGAAGCCGAGCTGCTCGAGGAAATAGTACGGCCCCGAGAAGAGCGAGGCCGCCGGCACCTTGCGGTCGATCAGCTTCTCGAGGCGCCCGAACAGGATGCCGTCGGCGAAGGACAGCTTGATGTCCGAGAGCGGCATGTACTGCTCGAGCGCCTGGATGGTCGAGTAGTGGCTGCCCGACTGGTAGCCCACCGAGATCGGCACGCCGCGCAGGTCCTCGGGCTTGCGGATGTCGGACTCGGGCGGCACGAACACCCCGGCCGGCGACACCGAGTAGCAGTCGGCGTAGAGCTTGCCGTGGCCGGCGGAGGCGGCGACGTTGACCGTCCAGTGGCAGGCGCAGCTCACGTTGGTGTCGCGCCCCTTCTCGATGTTCTGGTAGGCGCCGACCTTCTCGGGCGTGGCGTGGTTCTCGAACACCCCGCGAAACTCGTAGTCGAGGCCCTGGGCTTTGAAGTAGCCCTTCTCCTCGGCGACCCACTCGTGCAGGCGGAAATGGGGGGTAATGGCGAATTTAGGCATGAATGGTTTCCTTCAACGGGATGGATTGCTGCCGCTCTGCTTGAATCTGCTTGCCGAGCAGCCGGCGGAAGTGCGCCAGGGGCGCGTCGGCGACGATGCCATGGAACCTGAAATCCGGGTCGGCGTCGAGCATCTCCTGCTGGCCCTCGATGATGAACTTGTCCTCCATGAACCCCTCCACCATGCTGTTGTAGAGCGACAGCGCGACCGTCGGGTCGTGCAGGTCGTAGTCGTGCAGGTAGTTCCAGAAGAAGTGCGTCGAGCGCTTCGTCTCCGGGGTAAAGAACTGGCAGTTGCGGTATTCCTTGGCGCCCTCCTCGCTGCCCGCGGGCGTGAAGCGCGACTCGAGGAAGAAGATGCCCGGGAGGTGCATGCGGCCGATGTTGCGCCGGTCGACCTTCGGCACGCCGCGCACCACTTTGCTGTGGAACGGCGGGCAGTCGGCGTTCTTGTGCCAGCGCTCGACGCGGAAGCCGTCCTCCAGGCGCTCGATTGCCATCGGCTTGGTGGTATACGCGTACTCCTCCGAGCCACCGAGGGTCTTCGTGTGCACGAAGGCGAGGTGTGCGAAGTCGCTCAGGTTGTCGACGATCAGCAGGTAGTTCGCGTTGTAATGCATATAGCCCTGCTTGCCGCGCCACGCCGGGTTGTCGAGATACGGGATGTCGACGATCTTCGCCGGGTCGGCCTTGGCCGGGTCGCCCATCCAGATCCAGATCAGCGTCTGGCGCTCGACCACCGGGTAGCTCGTCACCCCCAGCCCCTTCGGAATGTTCCCCTGCCCGGGGATCTGGATGCATTTGCCGCCCGGGTCGAACTTCAGGCCGTGGTACATGCAGCGGATGTCGTCGCCTTCGCGGCGGCCGTTGGAGAGCTTGGCGCCGCGGTGGCAGCAGCGGTTGTCGAGCGCCACGACGCGGCCGCTGTCGCCCCGGTAAAGCAGCACCGGCTTCTCCAGGATGGTGCGCGCGAGCAGCTTGCCGTCGATCAGCTCCTGGTCCCAGGCCGCGACGTACCAGCAGTTCCTCAGAAAGCCGTCGGTTTCAGGTCCCACTGCGGTTCTCCTCTTCCACGATCGCAGTGTACGAGCCTGATCGGAGGAGATAAATTGCGTCTGCTGGATAGATTGTCCAGAATACTGAACAATGGACTGGAACGACGTCGACGCCTTCTGCTGCGTGATCGAGCATGGCGGCTTCACTGCGGCGGCCAAGGCGCTGGCGCGTCCGAAGTCGAGCGTCAGCGCCTCGGTCTCGCGGCTGGAGGCTCAGCTCGGCGCCCAGCTGCTGCAGCGCACCACCCGCCGCATTCGCGCCACCGAGGCGGGCGAGTCGCTCTACCAGGACGCGGCGCCGATGTTCCAGCGGCTGCGCGAGGTGCGCTCCAACGCCGCGGCGCGCGGCAACGCGGTGGCCGGCACGCTGCGCATCGCCGCGCCTTACGAGTTCGGCGCCCACCACCTGGGCGCGGTGGCCTGCGCGATGCTCGCGCGCTACCGCGACCTGCGCATCGACATCGACGTGGAGCACGGGCGCATCGACCCGCTCGACCGCAGCTACGACATCGTGTTCTCCTACTACGACGGCGACCTGCCCGGCAGCGGGCGCGTGGCGCGCCGCGTATTCGAGCTCAGGCGGGGCATCTTCGCCTCGCCCGAGTTCCTGCAGAAGTACTCGAAAGTGAAGACCCCCGCCGACCTCGCCGAGCTGCCGGCGATCGCCTCCCCGGCCGACGCGGAGTGGACCTTCACCGATGCGAAAGGCAGCTACTCGGTCCCGGTGCGCGCGCGCATGCGCAGCCCGAACGCCGACGTGCGCCGGCGCGCGACGCTCGAGGGCCTCGGCGTGTCGCGTATCGTCCTCACCTTCTGCGAAGCGCACGTGCGCGACGGCCTTCTGCGGCCGCTGCTCACCGACTACGTGTGCGCGCCGCTGCGCATCCATGCCCTGCTGCCCGGCCGACGGCTGATCCCGCCGAAGGTGCGCACCTTCCTCAGCCTGCTCGAGGCGAAATCGGGGTCAGAGCCTAGCTCTGCTTCTCCAGGCGCTTCACGCCCGGGAGCTCCTTGAGCCATTCCAGCGCCGAGCGGCTCCACAACTGCTTCTGCGGGCGCAGCTCCGCGCGCTGCCGGATGGTCCCCACGCGCAGGCTGAACGCCGGCGCATCGCCGGGAGCCGCCGAATAGATCGGCGTGCCGCATTCCGGGCAGAAAGCCTGCACGCGCGGGTTGCCGCTTTCGGCGGTCTTCACGTACGTCTTCGGCGCGCCTTTCAGTAGGCGGAAGTTCTCCTTCTTCGCCGGCACCACCGTGCGGAACGCCGAGCCCGAGAGCGTCTGGCAGTCGGTGCAGTGGCAGATGGCGACCGCCTGCGGGTCGACTTCAGCTTCGTAGCGAATGTTGCCGCAATGGCATGCGCCGTCGATCTTCATGCTCCAGCCTCCTTGGACGAATTCTAGGCGGCCTTGTGCTCGGCGCGCTGCTCGGCGGGCTTGGCGGCCGCGCTCAGGTTGAGCGCGGTGTTCACCAGGGCGATGTGCGAGAAGGCCTGGGGGAAGTTGCCCAGGAAGCGCTGCGCCGAGGGGTCGTATTCCTCGGACAGCAGGCCGACGTCGTTCGCCAGCCCCACGAGCCGCTCGAACAGCGCCCGCGCCTCTTCCCGGCGGCCCTGCAGGCACAGGTTGTCCGCGAGCCAGAAGCTGCAGGCGAGGAACACGCCTTCTCCCGGCGGCAGGCCGTCGACCGATTCGTGGGTGAGGTAGCGGTGCACCAGGCCGTCCACGGTCAGCTCCCGCTGGATTGCCTCCACGGTGCGCCTGACCCGCGGATCGTCCGCCGGCAGGAAGCCGACCAGCGGGATGAGCAGCAGGGCCGCGTCCAGCTCTTCCGAGCCGTAGCTCTGCACGAAGCAGCCGCGCCTTTCGCTGTAGCCGCGCGCGCACACGTCCTCGTGGATTCGCTCGCGCAGCGCGCGCCAGCGCTCCACCGGGCCCTCCACGCCGTTGCTTTCCACCATCTTCACCGCCCGGTCGAATGCCACCCAGCACATGACCTTGGAATGCGTGAAATGGCGCGGCGGACCGCGCACCTCCCAGATGCCCTCGTCGGGCTGGATCCAGGCGTGCTCGAGATAGCCGAGCATCGCGCGCTGCACGTCCCAGGCGGCGTCGTGCCGCGCCAGCCCGACCTTGCACGCCTGGTAGAGCGCGTCCAGCACCTCGCCGAACACGTCGAGCTGCAGCTGGGCCGAGGCGGCGTTGCCGCAGTGCACCGGCTGCGAGCCTTCGTAGCCGGACAGCCAGTCGAGCTCCCATTCCGACAGGCGCCGCTCGCCCGCCACCCCGTACATGATCTGGATCTGCTGCGGGCTGCCGGCGACCGCGCGCACCAGCCATTCGCGCCAGGCCTTCGCCTCCTCCAGGTAGCCCGCGTCCATGAACGCCAGCAGCGTAAGGGTGGCGTCGCGCAGCCAGCAGAAGCGGTAATCCCAGTTGCGCACGCCGCCGATCTTCTCGGGCAGCGAGGTGGTCGGCGCCGCCACGATGCCGCCGGTCGGCGCGTAGGTCAGCGCCTTCAGCGTGATCAGCGAGCGGCGCACCGGCTCGGTCCAGCCGGGGCAATCGGTGCAGCGGCGGATCCAGTCGTGCCAGAAGCGCTCGGTCTCGGCGAGCGCGCCCTGCGGATCGAGCTTGAGCGCCATCTCGAGATGCGACGGCCCGTAGGACAGGACGAAGGACAGCACCTCGCCCGCCGCCACCTCGAAGCTCGCGCAGGTGGTGCGATGCCGGTTCTCGAGCCGCACCGGCGAGCGCAGCAGCACCATGTCGGGCCCGACGATGGCGCGCAGGCCGAGGTGGTCGGGCAAGTAGGTGACCCAGGGCACCGCGGCGCCGTAATCGAAGCGCAGCACGCCTTCCATTTCCATCGCCACGCGGCCGCGGCGCCCGACGACCATGCGCACGAGGTCCGCGTGCCAGCCGCGCACCGGCATGAAGTCGATGAGCGTCACCGCCCCTTCGGGCGTCTCGAACTGGGTCTCGAGGATCAGCGTGTCGCGCCGATAGGAACGCCTGGCTTCGAAGGCATTGCGCGGCGCGATCTTCCAGCGCCCGTTCTGCGGCCCGCCCAGCAGCGCAGCGAAGCACGCGGGCGAGTCGAAGCGCGGCCAGCACAGCCAGTCGATCGAGCCGTCGCGGCCAACCAGCGCGGCGGTCTGGCAGTCGCCGATCAGCGCGTAGTCTTCGATCCTCGCAGGCATATCATGCAGACCACGCGCCGAGCCGCTTGGTTCTGTGCTGCAATCCGCCCCATGGACTACGCCTTCGGGGCGGCGGTGCTGGTGGCGGCCGGTTTCGCCGCGGGCCATGCGATCGTCTACAAGCGCGACCCCCGGTCGGCGGCCTTGTGGCTGCTCGCCATCCTGCTGCTGCCGGCGCTCGGCCCGGTGCTCTACGCGCTCCTCGGCGTGAACCGCGTGCAGCGGCGCGCGCTGCGCATGCGCCGCTACCGGCAGCGCGCCCGCACCGCGCTCGAGTCGAACGAGAAGCCGCAGGGCACGGAGCTCACCAGCCTCGCGCGGCTGGTCGGCGAGGTGACGCACCGGCCGCTGCTGCCCGGCAACGCCATCGACCCGCTGGTGGACGGCGCGCAGGCGTATCCCGCGATGCTCGAGGCGATCGAGAACGCGCGCGGCTCGATCGCGCTTTCCTCCTACATCTTCCACGGCGACGGCATCGGCCAGCGCTTCGTGGAGGCGCTGATCCGCGCGGCGCGGCGCGACGTGGCGGTGCGCGTGCTGATCGACGACGTCAGCCACCGCTTCTCGTGGTCTTCGGCGGCGAAGAAGCTGCGCCGCGCCGGCATCCCGGTCGGCATCTTCAACCCGCCGCTGATTCCCGCGCGGCTGCACGCGGTCCACCTGCGCAGCCACCGCAAGATCCTGGTGGTGGACGGCGCCACGGGCTTCACCGGCGGCATGAACATCGACCGGCGCTACTGGGGCGAGGACGCCTTCCGCGACCTGCACTTCCGGCTGCGCGGGCCGGTGGTCGCCCAGCTCATGGAGGCGTTCGCCGAGGACTGGCATTTCACGGCCGACGAGACGCTGCAGGGCGACCTGTGGTTCCCGAAGATCTTCGCCCACGGCGCTTCGCTCGCGCGCGGCATCGAGGCGGGGCCCGACGAGAGCTTCGAGCGGCTGCGCTGGGCGATCCTCGGCGGGCTGAACGCGGCGCGCCGCTCGGTGCGGGTGTGCACGCCCTACTTCGTGCCCGACGCCGGGCTGATCTCCGAGCTGAACGCGGCGGCGCTGCGCGGCGTCGAGGTGGACATCCTGCTGCCCGAGCGCACCGACCTGCCGCACGTGAGCTGGGCCGCCACGCACCAGCTGTGGCAGGTGCTCGAGCACGGCTGCCGCGTGTGGCGGCGGCCCGGGAGCTTCGACCACTCCAAGCTCATGCTGGTGGACGCCGAGTGGTCGCTGTTCGGCTCGGTGAACTGGGACGCCCGCAGCCTGCGCCTGAACTTCGAGTTCAACGTCGAGGCCTATTGCCGCGAGCTCGGCGGGCGCCTGGAGCGCCTGTTTCTCGGGCGCCGCGCCCAGGCGCGCCCGGTGTCGGTCGCCGACCTCGACGCGCGCCCGCTCCCGGTCAAGCTGCGCGACGGCTTCGCGCGCCTGTTCGCCCCGCTCCTCTAGGTTTTCAGGGCCTTGTACTTGATGCGGTGGGGCCGGGCGGCTTCCTCGCCCAGGCGCTTTCTCTTGTCGGCCTCGTACTCCTGGTAGTTGCCGGCGAAGAACACCCACTGCGAGTCATCCTCGCTCGCCAGGATATGCGTGGCGATGCGGTCGAGGAACCAGCGGTCGTGCGAGATCACCAGCACGCTGCCGGCGAACTCGAGCAGCGCCTCCTCCAGCGCGCGCAGCGTCTCGACGTCGAGGTCGTTGGAGGGCTCGTCGAGCAGCAGCACGTTGGCGCCCGAGACCAGCATCTTGGCGAGGTGCAGGCGGCCGCGCTCGCCGCCCGAGAGCTGCCCGACCAGCTTCTGCTGGTCGGCGCCGCGGAAGTTGAAGCGCGCGAGGTACGAGCGCGAGGGCATCTGGAACTTGCCCACCGTGATGGTGTCCTGGCCGCCGGAGATATCTTCAAATACCGACTTATCCGCCACCAGCTCGTCGCGCGCCTGGTCGACGTGCGCGATCTTCACCGTCTTCCCGATCTTGATCTTCCCCGAATTGGGTTTCTCGTTCCCGGTCAGCATGCGGAAAAGCGTCGACTTGCCGGCGCCGTTGGGCCCGATGATGCCGACGATGGCGCCGGGCGGGATCTTGAGCGACAGCTTGTCGATGAGCAGGCGCTCGCCGTAGCCCTTGGACACCTTGTCGAGCTCGATCACCTCGTTGCCCAGGCGCTCGGCGACCGGGATGAAGATCTCCTGGGTCTCGTTCCTCGCCTGGTGCTCGTGCTGCGACAGCTCCTCGAAGCGGGCCAGGCGCGCCTTGGACTTCGCCTGGCGGCCCTTGGGGTTCTGCCGCACCCACTCCAGCTCGGCCTGCATCGCCTTGATGCGCGCCGCTTCCTGGCTCGCCTCCACCTGCAGGCGCTTTTCCTTCTGCTCCAGCCAGCTCGAGTAGTTGCCCTCCCACGGGATGCCGTAGCCGCGATCGAGCTCCAGGATCCAGCCCGCCGCGTTGTCGAGGAAATAACGGTCGTGGGTGACGGCGACCACGGTGCCGGGAAAGCGCTGCAGGAACTGCTCCAGCCACTCGACGCTCTCCGCGTCGAGGTGGTTCGTGGGCTCGTCCAGCAGCAGCAGGTCCGGCTTCGACAGCAGCAGCCGGCACAGGGCGATGCGCCGCTTCTCGCCGCCCGACAGGTGGTCGACCTTCGCCTCCCACGGCGGCAGGCGCAGCGCGTCGGCGGCGACTTCCATCTCGTCGGCGCCGCCGGCGTTGACGATCGCCTCGAGCTTCGCCTGCTCCTCGGCCAGCTTGTCGAAATCCGCGTCGGGCTCGGAGTAGGCGGCGTAGACCTCCTCCAGGCGCTTTTTCGCCGCGGCGCTCTCGCCGAGGGACTCCTCGACGGCTTCGCGCACCGATTGGCCGGCATCCAGCTTCGGCTCCTGCTCCAGATAGCCTACGCGGATGCCCGGCATGCGAATGACTTCGCCTTCATAATTGTCGTCGACGCCGGCCATGATCTTCAGCAGGCTGGATTTCCCCGAGCCGTTGAGCCCGAGCACGCCGATCTTGGCGCCCGGAAAGAAGTTGAGCGAGATGTTCTTGAGGATGGTGCGCTTGGGCGGCACGACCTTGCCGACGCGGCGCATGGTGTAGACGTATTGGGCCATGGCGATCCGTAAATCGAATCTTCAATGATACGAAAAATCGCCGTGCGGGCCACGCTCGCGTCGGCGGCGGCCGCGCTGATGTGCGCGTTCCAGGCGCGGGCGACCGACGGCGTCTCGATCGAGATCGGCCGCGGCGACGAGAACTCGGAGCTGGCGCGCGCCGCGCTGCAGTTGAAATGGCAGAAGAAGTGGTTCGCCGATACCGGCTGGGAGGTGGGCGGCTACTGGGAGGCCTCGCTGGGCGCCTGGACCACGGACAAGACCCTGATCGACTTCGGCTTCACCCCGGTGTTTCGCCTGCAGCGCCGGGACTGGGCCGGGCCGTATGTCGAAGCGGCGATCGGCTTTCACCTGCTGTCGGACCTGTCGATCACGCGCACGCGCCTGTTCGGCTCGCACTTCCAGTTCGGCGACCACGTCGGCGCGGGCTGGCGCTTCGGCCCGCGCGGCCGCAACGACATCGGCGTGCGCCTGCAGCACCTGTCCAACGGCGGCATCCGGCGGCCGAACCCGGGCATCAATTTCCTGGTGCTGCGCCTGGCGTACCACTTCGACTGAGCCCGGTCTCGAGGCGCACGGCGAGCACCTTGTCGATGCGCTTGCCGTCCATATCGACCACCTCGAAGCGCCAGCCCTGGCACTCCACGCGGTCTGCGGTCTGCGGCAGCCGCCCCAGCAGCATCATCACCAGGCCGCTCAACGTGTTGTAGCGCTCCTCGTCGGGCAGGCTCCCGAGTTCCAGGCGGTCCTTCAGCTCCGGCACGGGTATCAGGCCGTCGAGCAGCCAGGTGCCGTCGTCGCGGCGCACTGCCCACTGGTCCTCCGCGTTGCGCGGCTTGAACTCCCCGGTGATCGCTTCCAGCAGGTCGCGCAGCGTGACGATGCCGAGCACCTCGCCGTATTCGTCGACCACGAACATGAGCTGCACGCCGGAGGTGCGGAAGTTCTGCAGCAGCTCCATGCCCGTGAGGTTCTCCGGCACGAATACCGGCGGCTGCAGGTCGGCGGCGAGATCGGGCACTTCGCCGACCAGCGTCTTCCTGAGCAGGCGCCGCGCGCTGGTGACGCCGAGAACGTTGGCGGCTCCCTTCTTCACCACCGGGAAACGGCTGTGCCCGGACTCCAGGATGCGCTCGCGGTTCTGCTCCCAGGGCAGCTCGGCGTCGAGCGAAACCACTTCGCTGCGCGGCACCATGAGCGAGCCGAGCTGCCGGTCGTCCAGGCGGAACACGTTGCGCACGATCTGGTGCTCTTCCAGCTCGATGACGCCGGCGTGCGAGCCCTCCGCGAGCATGGCGTGGATCTCCTCCTCGGTGACCGGCCGCGCAGGCAGGTCCTTGAGGCCGAGCATGCGCAGGACGAGCGTGGTGGAGCCCGACAGCAGCCGGACCAGGGGCTTCGAGGCGAGCGCGATCCATTCCATCGGGCGTGCCACGCGGCGCGCGACCGCCTCGGGGTTGAGCTGGCCGAGGCGCTTGGGCACCAGCTCGCCGATGACGATGGTGAAGTACGTGATCACGGCGACCACCACGCCCGTGGCGAGGTAGCCGGCCGCGGTCTCGCCCAGCCCGCGCCCGCGCAGCCACTCGGCGAAAGGCGGCGCCAGGGTGGCTTCGCCGACCACCCCGTTCAGCACGCCGATCAGCGTGATGCCGATCTGCACGGTGGACAGAAAGCGCGTCGGCTCCTCGCCCAGGCGGATGGCGGCGGCCGCGCCGCGGTCCCCTGCCTGCGCGCGCTGCTGCAGGTTGGCCCTGCGCGTGGTGACCAGCGCGATCTCCGACATGGCGAACGCGCCGTTCAGCAGGATGAGGGCGAGCAGGATCCCGACTTCCATGGCGACTCCCGGCATGATGCGCTACCAGCGAAACTTGATCCCGGCGAGCAGCGCGCGGCTGCGCGGCTCGCTCAGGGTGCGCTTCTGGCCGAGCCCGATGTCGATGTCATCGTTCGGCGCGTAGATCAGCCCGAGGACCGCCTCGCGCACGGATGCGCGGCTGGCCGGGTCGGGGTTGGTGTCGCGCGACAGGTCGAGCGCGAGCTTGAGCTTGCCGGTGGCTTCGAGCAGCGCCGCGAAGGAGGTGTGGCGCAGCGACTCCCGCGCCCCGGGCTTGTCGCGGTTGTCGCGGTAGCTCGCATGGGCGAGCATCTCGAGCGCGCCCAGCTTGACCCCTGCCACCAGGCTCGCCGCCCAGCCGCCCTCCTCGTCGAGCTCGGGTTTCAGCACCATGGCGAGCGCCTCGCGCTCGAGGAAGCGCCACTTGAGCGAAAGCACGGCATCGCCGCGCCGGGTGCTGCCGTTGCGCTCCCACGGCTGCTCGAGCTGGAGGTCGACATTCCGGGCGATGCCATGGGCGAGCGCCAGCGCGACCTCGCGCTCGCCCGTGCCGCGCAGCCGCTCGCCGTGCGCCTCGAGCTGCCAGCGGCCCGCGCCGAGCACCCCGGTGTCCTCGGTGATGAGCGGGTGGCTGGCCCACGCCGCCGAGGGCAGCAGCAGGACCGCCAGCAGGCGGCGCGGGGTCAGGCGGTCGCTTCTTCGGTGGTGTCGTCGACGCCGAGGGTGCGCCAGTCGGTGGTCTTGGGCACGATGCCCTCGAAGGAGGCGAGCTTCACGTGCGGGATGTGCGGCTCGGTGGTGCCGATGGCCGGCGCGCCCTCCATGAAGCGTTTCGCGGCGTTCACCATCATGCGGCGGAACTGCACCACCGCGACGTCGCTCGAGCCGGGCATGTCCTTGCTGCGGTCGACGATCGGCCCCATCGACTCCCACATCGCCATGTCCTGCGTCGGGATGCCCTTGATGCCGGTGAAGTCGCCGCGCTTCATCGCCTCGCGGTCCTGGAAGTAGCGGTTGGCCAGGGTGCGCTTCTTGCGGAAGTTCTCGTCCAGGTCCACCCCGGGGGTGGCGGCGCAGAACGCGCGCCACTCCTCCTGCGAGATGCCCTTGTCGGGATCCGGGTGCCAGGCGATCCAGTAGAACATGGTGTTCACGTCGTCGAGCGGCACCAGCATCTGCGCCAGGCGGTACTGGTCGTTCGGCGGGATGAGCACGGTGAACGGCGCGATGAACAGCGTGGTGCGCACGTACTGGTTCGCCTCCGGGTTCAGGATCGGCCTGCGCAGGGCGGCGTAGCGGAAGCCGTAGCTGGTGGGCTGGAACTGCAGGCGCGGCGCCTTGTCGTTGGACGGCCGCGGCCAGACCTTGCCGGCGGCCTTGGCGCCGTCCACCTGCGCGGCGGGCATCTCGCTCGAATGCAGGCTGGAGCTGTGCGCCGAATCGATGGCGCCTTCCAGCACCTGCGCCCAGTTGCAGGCGGCGTGCATCTTCACGATGCTGGTGCGCGCGTTCGGCGTCGGCGCCCAGGCCGGCGGCTCGAACGGGCGCATCTCGGCCGCCGGGCCCATCCAGATCCAGACGAAGCCGCCGGCCTCGCGCGCCGGATAGGCCTTGTGCTTCACCGCTTTCTTCAGCGCGCTGCCGTCGGGCTCCGAGGCCATGTCGACCACGTTGCCTTCGACGTCGAACTTCCAGCCGTGGTACAGGCAGCGCAGGCCGCATTCCTCGTTGCGGCCGAACGACAGCGAGGCGTTGCGGTGCGGGCAGAACTCGCCCAGCACCCCCAGGCGCCCGCTCGTGTCGCGGAACACCACCAGATCCTCGCCCAGCAGGCGCGCGCGCGCCGGCGCACCGTCGCGCTCCAGCACCTCTTCGGACATGCACACCGGCAGCCAGTGGCGGCGCATCAGCCGCCCCATCGCCGCCTCGCCCTCCACCCGGCACAGCAGCTCGTTCTGCTCTCGCGTAAGCATCGGTATACTTAGCCTCCTAAGTATTTTCCATGATATCAAACCCCATACGCATCGGCATAGCGGGCCTCGGACGGGCTTTCTCGCTGATGGTGCCGGCCTTCACGCGCGACCCGCGCGTCCAGATCGTCGCCGGCGCCGACCCGCGCCCTGAGGCGCGCAGCAAGTTCGAGGCCGACTTCCGGGCAAAAGCGTTTGATTCGGTTGAGAAGCTGGCCGCCGAGGGGGACGTCGACGTGGTGTACGTGGCGACGCCGCACCAGTGCCACGCGGCGCATGCCATCGCGGCGGCCGCGGCCGGGAAGCACGTGCTGGTCGAAAAGCCCATGGCCCTGTCGCTCGAGGAATGCCGGGCGATGATTGCTGCGGCGCGAAACGCCGGCGTGCGGCTGCTCGTCGGGCACAGCCACAGCTTCGATGCCCCGATCCTGCACGCGCGCCGGCTGATCGACAGCGGCCGGTTCGGCCGCGTGCGCATGGTGAGCGCGCTCAACTATACGGATTTCCTGTACCGCCCGCGGCGCCCCGAGGAGCTGGACACCGCGAGCGGCGGCGGGGTGGTGTTCAACCAGGCCGCGCACCAGGTCGACATCGTGCGCCTGCTCGCCGGCAGCGCCGTGGCTTGCGTGCGCGCGCTGACGGGCGCCTGGGACCCGAGCCGGCCGACGGAAGGCGCGTACTCCTGCCAGCTCCGGTTCCGGGACGGAGGCTTCGCCACGCTCGTCTACAGCGGCTACGCTCATTTCGACTCCGACGAGTTCGCCGGCTGGATCGGGGAGATGGGCGCGAAGAAGGATCCGGCGGCGTACGGGGCGGCGCGCCGCGCGCTGCAGGGCGATGAGATGCAGGTGAAGAACGAACGCAATTTCGGCGGGCCCCGGTTCGCCCCGCCGGCAGAGCAGCAAGCCCACCAGCACTTCGGCGAGGTGATCGTATCGTGCGAGCGCGCCGACCTCCGGCCGCTGCCCACCGGGGTGATGATTTACGCCGACGGCGAGCAGCGCCTGGAGGCGCTGCCCCCGCCGCGCGTGCCGCGCGCCGAGGTCATCGACGAGCTCTGCGAGGCGGTGGCCGGGGGCCGCGCGCCGCTGCACGGCGGCGAGTGGGCGATGGCCACGCTCGAAGTGTGCCTCGCCATCCTGCGCTCGGCCCGCGAGGGCAAAGACGTCGTGCTGTGATAGAGCGGCCCGCGCACCTCATCCGCGAGGCGGCGCGCGCCCTGGTGCGCGCGCTCACCGCGAAGCTCGCCGGGCACGGCGTGTCGTTCGGGCACTGGGCGTTCCTGCGCATCCTGTGGGAGCGCGATGGCCTGACGCAGCGCGAGCTCTCCGAGGTGGCGGGCGTGATGGAGCCCACGACCTTTGCCGCGCTCAAGGCGATGGAGGAGCTGGGCTACATCGAGCGCCGCCAGCTGCCCGAGAACCGCAAGAACGTCTACGTCTTTCTGACGCCGCAGGGACGTGCGCTGAAGAAGAAGCTGGTTCCTTTGGCCGAAGATGTGAACAAAGTCGCAACGCGCGGGGTAAAAGCGGCCGACCTCGCTACCACCCGCAGAGTGCTACTCGCTATGCTCGACAACCTGGGACGCTCCGGAAAATGAACCGCTTACGCCTCACTTTCGCCTGCTGGGACTACGACCGGATGCGCGCCCTCGCCGACGGCACCGTGCGCCCCGACGGCATCGACCTGGTGTACCTCGCCCAGCCGGTCGAGGAGACGTTCTTCCGCATGCTGCGCTACCACGAGTTCGACGCCTGCGAGATGTCGCTTTCCTCCTACGTCGCCTCGCTTGGCCGCGACGACCCGGCGTTCATCGCCATCCCGGCGTTCCCCTCGCGCTTCTTCCGGCACTCCTGCATCTTCGTGTCCGCGAAGAGCGGCATCCGCATGCCCGAGGAGCTCAAGGGCCGGCGCATCGGCGTGCCCGAGTACCAGATGACCGCGCCGGTCTGGATCCGCGGCATCCTGTCCGACGAGTACGGCGTGAAGGTAACCGACGTCGAGCACTTCTCCGGCGGCGAGGAAGAGCCCGGGCGAGACGAGAAGATCAAATTGAGCTTGCCCGGGGAGATTCGGCTGCGCCCCATCGGTCCCGGTCAAACCCTCTCACGCATGCTTGCAGACGGTGAAATCGACGCGCTGGTCACCGCGCGCGCGCCCTCGACGTTCTACAAGGAGCCCGACAAGGTCAAACGCCTGTTCCCCGACTACGTCGAGCGGGAGAAGGACTACTACCGGCGCACGAAGATCTTTCCGATCATGCACACCGTGGTGCTGCGGCGGGACGTGTACCAGAAGAACCCCTGGGTCGCGCAGTCGCTCTACAAGGCGTGCCTCGCCTCGAAGGCGAAGGCCTACGAGCTCTACAACCAGACCGCGGCGATGCCCTCCATGCTTCCCTGGACCGTGGCGCACGTCGAGGAAGCGCGCCGCGAGATGGGCGAGGACTGGTGGTCGTACGGCCTGGTGCCCAACCGCCACGTGCTCGACACCTTCCTGCGCTACCACCACGAGCAGGGCCTGTCGAAGCGCCGCTTCGCGCCCGAGGAGCTGTTCGCGAGAGAAACCCTGGAAAGCTACAAGGTCTGAGCGCGCCCTCCAACACCATCACCGGGCTCATGTCGCGCGACGCGGCGGAGATCGCGCGCGTGCTCGAAAAGGCGAAGGCCGCGGGCGTGGCGGTGAAGGTGCATTTTCCCGGGGTGACCTTCGAGTCGCAGCTGTTCCTGGTCGATGCCAGGAACGGCCGCGTGGTGTTCGCGCGCAGCGCGCGCGAAGCGGCCAACCAGGCGCTGCTGTCGCGCCCGCGCTGCACCTTCCATTGCGAGATGGCCGGCTGGCACATCGAGTTCGTTGCCGCCGCGCCGCGGGCGGTCACGTTCCAGGGCAGGAAGCTGATCGAGTGCCGCTTCCCCGAGATCCTCGCCAGCAATCCGCGCCGCTCGCACGGGCGCGTGGAAGCGCGCCCGCCGCTCGCGCTGCGCGTGGAGGCCGACGCCGGCGGCATCATGCCGTTCGACGCGCGCATCGTCGACATCGGACCGGGAGGCGTGGGCTTCCTCGTCTACGCCGAGAACATCATCCTGGAGCCCGGCACCGTGCTGCGCGGCTGCCGCATCCAGCTGCCCGGCGGGCGCATCTCCGATGCCGACCTGGAGGTGCGCTACTCGACCCCCGCGACGCTGCCGAACGGCCGCCGCGTCATGCGCTCGGGCTGCCGCTTCGTCTCTGCCGGCGCGCTGGTGGTCGAGTTTGTGCGCCGCTTCCTGAAGATCTAGCAGCAGGCTAGCAGCGGCACAGCAGGCTGGCGAGCTGCCGCAGCCACCAGCGCTGCCGCCAGCCGCGGTCGAGCGGCGGCGCGAAGGGCGCCTTGCGCTCGTAGTCCGCGAGCACGGTCCAGGTGAAATTGAAGGCGCTGCGGCTGTGGCCGAAGTCGGCGCCGAAGTATTCGGCCTCCATGCGCTTGCGGGTATCGGCGCCGGTGTTGTAGCTCAAGTCGCGCACCAGCGAGTGGTAGGACTGCGCGCGGTCGAGCGCCCGCTCGGTGCAATAGTACTTCTGCGGCAGGTGCAGCTGCACGGTGCCGTGATACTTGAAGTTGCGGACGAAGCGCACGTCCTCGGCGCCGTACGCGCCGGCGAACTCCTCGTCGGTGCCGAACAGCTCGAAGAAGCGCGCCCGCGACAGGTAGAAGATGTTCGGATGGCCGCGGCGCAGCGAGCCGTCGGCCATCCTGCGCCAGAAGCGGTAGAAGCGCCGGTGCGGGGCATCGCGGCCGGCAAGCCAGCGCAGCGTGTGCGGCGGGAACGCGTGGTCGATGTCCGAGATGACGACGTTGTTGGCGCGCGCATACAGCAGGGCGAGGTTGCGCGCGCCGGCCTGGTTCCAGCGGATGTCCTGGTCCACCCTGAGCCAGGTCAGGTTCAGGTCGAGCCGCGGAATCTCGTAGCGGACCGGCGAGCCGTCGTCGACCAGCACGAACTGGATGCGGTCGAGCACCTCGGCCGGATAGCCGGCATACTCCTCGAGCAGCCGGGTGACGGTCTCGATGGTGCGCTGGTTGCAGTAGAAATGCGTGGCGACCGCGAGGCGCAGGTGGCCGTAGCTGCGCTTGGCGGCGCCGAACGCGTCGGTGCGCGCCGGCTGCGTGAGCGCGAGCAGCGTGTGGCGCATGATTTTCCACGCCGCGTCCGCGCCCAGCAGCTCGCCCTGGTCCAGCACCACGGGGTTGTCCAGCCCGGGGGCGCCGCCGCTGCCGCGCGGCGGCAGGCCTTCGCGGCTGGGCAGGAAGTTCACCCCGGTGTAGCGGTTGAACACCAGGCGGTTGCGCAGGGTGCGGGCCAGCTCGGGGCGCGCGTCCCACCAGCGCATCACGATGACTGGCGCGCGCCGGCGCAGCTTCAGCCGCACTGCCTGGCGCTGGATGGCTTCGCTGTCGGTGAGCACGAGAAGCAGGCCGTCGTCGCCGGCATCCGGCAACTCCTCAAAGGCAGAGGATGAAAGGCTGTCCAACCGGTACGCGCTCGCGTCGTATTCCTTCCAGAAGCGCTCGAGCGCGCCGCCGCGCTGGGCGATCACGGCGAGGCGCGCCGGGATGGCGTAGCTCACCGCGGCTCGAGGCGGGCCAGCACGCCGGCGCTGTCGTCGGTCAGCAGGTAGAGGAAGCCATCGGGCGCGGCGCGCACGTCGCGGATGCGGCCGAGGGCGTTCTGCAGCAGCCGCTCCTCCTTCACCACCTTGTCGCCGTCGAGCTGCAGGCGCACGAGCATGCGGTCGCGCAGCGCGCCCACGAACAGGTTTCCCTTCCAGCGCGGGAAGCGATCGCCCGTGTAGAACGCCATGCCCGAAGGGGCGATGGAAGGCACCCAGTAGTACAGCGGCTGCTCCATGCCGGGCTTGCGCGTGCCCTCGCCGATCCTCGTGCCCAGGCCGTAGTTCACCCCATACGTGATCACCGGCCAGCCGTAGTTCGCGCCGGCGCGCATGATGTTCACCTCGTCGCCGCCCTGCGGTCCGTGCTCGTGGGTCCACAGCGCGCCGGTCTGCGGATGCAGCGCCGCACCCTGCATGTTGCGGTTGCCCAGCGTGAACTTCTCCGGCTTCCATCCCGGCTTGCCGACGAAGGGATTGTCCTTCGGCACGCGGCCGTCGTCGTGCAGGCGGATCAGCGAGCCGGCATGGTCGCCGGGGCGCTGCGCGCGCGCCATCTCGCCGCGATCACCCAGCGTGAGATAGAGGAAGCCGGCACGATCGAACACGATGCGGCCGCCGAAATGCTGGCCGCGGCTGCCCTTGGGGCTCTGCCGGAACAGCACCTGGACGTCCTCCAGGCGCCCGTCCTCGAGGCGCCCGCGCGCCAGCGCGGTGCCTACGCCGTCGACGCCGCGGGCGGCATACGCAAGGTAGACCAGGCGGTTTTTCTCGAACTGCGGATGCAGGGCGACGTCATGCAGGCCCCCTTGCCCATGGACGGTGACCTGGGGCACCCCCGCGACCGGCTGCGGCAGCAGCCGGCCCTGCTCCACCACGCGCAGCCGGCCGGCCTTCTCGGTGATCAGCATGCGCCCGTCGGGGAGGAACGCCACGGACCAGGGCTGCTCGAGGCCCTCGACCACCCGCACCAGGCGAAAGTCGTGGTGCTCGGAGCCGAAGGGCTGGGCGAACGCCGACGCTGCAGTGAGCAGAAATACCAGGAGGGTGCGCATGCGCCGATTCTATAATCGCCGCACCGTGAAGAAGATCTCGGTGCTGCTGGCGATGCTCGCCGGCTGCGCCTCCCTGGACAAGGACGAGTGCCGCACCGCCGACTGGTATGCCATCGGCCTGGAGGACGGCGCGCGCGGCCGGGCCGTGGAGCGGCTGGGCGACCACCGCCGCGCCTGCGCCGAGCATGGGGTGGCGCCGCAGACCGAGCGCTACCTCGCCGGGCGCAACGAGGGCCTGAAGTCCTTCTGCACCTACGAGCGCGGCTACTCGCAGGGGCGCGCCGGCCAGGGCTACGCCGGCGCCTGCCCCAAGGAAATCGCCGGGAGCTTCCTAGCCGGCTACCAGCGCGGGAGCGAGCTGCATGAGCTCAACCGGCGGCTGGACGAGACCCGCAAGGAAATCGCGCGCAGCAAGGCGGCGCTCACCGCCGGCATCCCGAACCCGCGCGCGCGGGCCGCGGAACTCGAGCGCCTGGAAGCCGCCACGCGCGAATCGGAGCAGCTCGAAGCGCAGCTCAGGAGCCTGCAATAACCCAGAGGTAGACGGCGTGATTTCGTGGGCCGGCGCCCGCGTCGCGGGAGTCGACGCGCACGTCGACCTTCTTCTGCGGCTCCCAGTCCCCCATGCCGTGCCAGTGCGAGACGATGCGCGTGCCGGGCTTCAGGCGCCGCAGCCGGTCGCGCAGCGCGAGGTTGTAATCCGGCGAGAGGAACAGCATCACCACGCTCGCCTCGCGCAGGTCGGTCTTGAACAGGTCCTCGTTGCGGAACTCGATGCGCCCGGCGACGCCGGCCCGGCGCGCATTGTCCTGCGCCTCGGCGATGCGCCGCGGGTCGACGTCGACGCAGGCGGCGCGCGCGCCGAGCTGCGCGGCGGCGATCACGATGCGCCCGTCGCCGCAGCCCAGGTCGTAGACCACGTCGCCCGACTTGACCGCGGCCAGGTCGTTCATCGCCTGCACCACCGGCATCGGCGTAGGCTCGAAGCGCACGCGGTACTGGGCGAGGGCGAGGCCCCAATAAAGCGCGAGCAGCATGAGGGGTAGAAATCGGTAGCGCATCCCTGCAGAATCGCGAGGTGAAAGCCTGCTTCCTCGCGGTCGGGCTCATTCTATCCCTGGGCGCGCAGGCGCAGGATACGCTGCTCGGCGCAGGCGTGCGCTCGCGCCCGGACTACGACGGCGCCCGCGAGCAGCAGACCGACTTCGTCCCGGTGATCCGCTATTACGGCCGGCCCTGGTTCGCGCGCACCACGCAGGGCATCCTGGAAGCCGGGCTGCGCACCGAGCTCGACAGGAATTTCTGGGCCGGGGCGCAGCTCGCCTACGAGGCGGAGTTCGAGCCCGCGGGCGAAAGCGCGGGACTGTCGGCCGGCCTGCACCTGGAATGGGACCGGCAGGTCGGCCGCGTGCCGCTCAACTTCCTGCTGCGCGCGCGCCAGCACCTGGACGGCACGCTCGGCGGCCAGGCCGACCTGCGCGTGACCGCGGGAGTCCTGTCGCGCGGCGGCCTGCTCGCCGGCGTTTTCGGCCAGGCCACCTGGGGCAGCGAGAACGCGGTCGCCTCCCGCTACGGCGCGCCCGACTCGGGCCTGCTGTTCACGAGCTTCGGGCTGCTCGCTTCGTACGACCTCGGCCCGCGCTGGGTACTGGTCGGCGGCCTGGAGTTGCGGCAGCTCTACGACGCCGCCCGGGAGAGCGCCCTCGCGCAGAAAACCTCGAATTACTACGCCACGGCGGGCGTCGCGTACCGGTTTCCCCGGTAATGCTGTCGCACTTCCCCTGAAGCCAACTATGCGAACCTGCGGCGGGGGTGCGCCACCCTATATTCGTCTCCTTCTTGGAAGGAGAGCCCCGATGCAAAACCAGCAAAACCAGTTTCTCGACATTTACCGCACCGGCCTGAAGACCACCGCCGACATGATGACTGCTTCCCTCGAAGGCGCGCAGCAGCTGCAGCGCCAGCAGCTCGAGGCGCTGCACAGCGTGTTCGACGAGCAGGTGAAGTCGGTGCGCGAGCTCGCCGAGGCGAAGAGCGTGGACGAGTGGGTCGCGGTGCAGACGCGCTTCACCGGCTCGCAGCTCGAGCGGGCGATGGACTTCTGGGCGCAGATGTGGCGCGCCGTCGGTGACAACCGCATGGCGATCACGCCGCTATCGGCCTCCACCTCTGTGGCGAGCGCCATGCGGGACGTTGCCCAACAGGCCCAGCAGGAGACCCGCAAGCACCAGGAGCGCAAGACCGCCTGACCGCCCGAGGCGTATAGTCTTTCCATCACAGGAGGAGCTATGCGCAAGGTCCGGGTAGCGCCGAAGGGCATGGGGATCCACGAGTTCGTGGCCCAGGAGGAAGGCTTTTTCGCCGACGAAGGCATCGAGGTCGAGTTCGACTGGAAGACCTTCAAGGGCACCCAGTCGAGCTGGAAAGGCGCCCGCTACCTGGAGCGGCCGCAGGACAAGCCGTACACCGAGGCGAAGGACGGCGGCCTCATCCAGTGTGCCTGCGTGTGGGGCAGCATCTCCAACGCCAGCGCCGGGATGGGACGTTTCGTACCGGATTGCTACGGCGTGTCGCCCTGGGCGATCTTCGTGCGGCCGGACTCGCGCATCCGCAAGCCCGAGGATCTGGCCGACGTGCCGATCTCGGTAGGCATGCGCGCCGGCAGCCATTTCAACGTGCCCTACCGGCTCGAGAAGTACATGCCGCTGGAGCGCATCAAGACGGTGAATACCGGCGGCTTCGGCGCGCGCCTGAAGGCGCTGCTCGACAAGGAAGTGGAAGCCGCGAGCCTGCTGCCGCCGCAGATCGACATGGCCAGGCAGCTAGGCCTGCGCATGGTGATCGAGGACAGCTTCCACACCCTCTGGTGGGTCCCCGAGACCGCCAGCCGCGAGGACCTGCGCGCCTACCTGCGCGGCCTGGACCGCGCGGAAAAGGCGCTCGACCGCGACCTCGGCAAGTACCTCCACCTCTGGAAGATCGCCATCCCGGCCGAGTTCGAGCACCTGCATCCCTGGGACTTCAGCAAGTTCTCGCGCGGCGAGCGCTTCGTCTACCAGGAGCTGCCGCGCTCGGAGTTCGACGAGGTCATGCAGCAGGTGAAGCGCTGGGGCCTGGACGACTACCTGAAGGAACGTTCTTTCGAGAAACTCACGTACCGCGTCTGACCGCCTTCAGAGCGATTTCAGGAACTCGACAAGATCATCCTTCTGCCGTTCCGTGAGCTTCAGCGTGAACAGCCGGTCGTAGTGGTCGACGACTGCGCGCAGGTCGGCGGCGCTGCCATCGTGGAAATAAGGCGGATGCTGCCAGAGCGCGCGCAGCGGAGTCGTCCGGTACTGCCTCGTTGCGCTGCGCTGCGCATAGCGAGGATCCTGGCCGACCTCGGCCGCGTCGTGCAGCAGCGGAGTTGACGGGTCCGGCCCCCTCATGACGTCGGTATAAGTGGGCGGAATGTGGCAGCTCGAGCAACGCCCGGCGCCGTTGAAGAGCGCCTCGCCGCGCCGCGCCGCTCCCGTATTGAAGCTCCCTGCCGGAGGCGGCGGCGACTCCAGGGTCAACTGATAGGCGAGCAGCGCGGGCAGCTTGGGCGTGACCCGGTCGGGCCTCTGGCTGATCGTCAGACCGATGCGCGGATCGCTGAAGCTGCCTTGCCCGCCCATCTGCGACACGCCCACATAGCTGTTCCAGTAAGAGATCGGCCCGTCGCCGGTGAAGGTTTCGAACCCCACGCCCTGCAGCCCGTAGATCGGCGGGAGGACCACCGGCAGCGTCGGCGCGTTGAGCGGGATGATGTTGGCGCCATCGAACGCATGGTGGCGCGGATCGTATTTCCCCGGGCCCCAGGCGTTGAGCTCGGCCTTGAGCCCCGCATCGAGCGCTGGCGACAGCGCGACGATCGCGCCGACATTGAGGCTGAGGTTCGGCCAGCCGTCGAGGCGCCTGCCGATGCCGGGAGCGAAAGAATCGTCCACGGTCGAATGGCAGAGCGCGCAGGTGATGCCGACGCTCTTCAGCTGCCCCGAGCCGCTCACCTTGCCGACCACGCCTACCACGGCGCCGAGCTGCAGCAGCCGGATGGTCACCGCAGGATCCTGGAGATCGACCTGCCCCGCCTGCAGTGCGCTGATGATTTCGGGCGGCAGTGCCTCCACATCGAGCTTCAGGCCCACAGCCAGCGCGGTGGCAGGAGGCACCTGGGCGATCGCCTCGTGCATGCGCAGCACGTCGGTCCAGAGCTGCTCGTCGCCGAACGTGTCGAAGCGAAAGATCTCCTTTCCGTCGAAAGGCCGGGCACCGGTTGCGGGACCCGACATCGAGACGATCGATATCAGGGTGATAACGAGCACGGCTAAGGCGGGGGGAACGAGTCGCATGGGCTCCTCTGTCTGTCGGTGCAGAACCATACGCCCCGAGCCGTGACGGGGTTGCGACTGGATGGATCGTGCCCTGCCGCGGGGCTCTACAGCGCGCCCGAGGCGCACCTGCGCCGTAAGTGGCGCTTGCTGCAAGCGTTCGGGTATAGCGGCGCGCGAAGCGCCTCGCCGGCCATAGCATGAACGGCTACGTCATTTTCCTGATTCCGCTACACCGGCACCGCTTAGCAGCAGCTCGACGGTGGCGGCGATTTCCGCATCGTCATCCCACTGCGCGTCCGGTGCGAGCAGCGCGCGCGCGAAAATATAGCCCAGGTTGAGCGATATGACGGCGCGCGCAAGCACCTCGGGACGCACGTCCGCGCGCAGCTCGCCGCGCTGTTGGAAGCGGCGCACAGTACCGAGCAGCGGCTGCAGCACGTGCTCCTTCCAGATGCCGATCACGCGGCGGCGCACTTCCTCGTCGTTCATCACGCTTGCGATCAGCAGGCGGTACTGCGGCGCCGACTGCTTCGCCGCTGCGACGCGCAGGGTGAGC
>DASUUN010000206.1:0-6873 GCA_036374055.1 Burkholderiales bacterium | reverse complement strand
GCGGTGGCGGACGAGCTCTACGCCAGGTTCCCGCAGCTTTCGGAAGGCAAGCTCACGCGGCTGCGCGCGAGCCTGGTGCGCGAGGAGACGCTCGCCCAGGTGGGCAAGGAGCTCGGCGTGGAGGCGCTGGTCCGGCTGGGCGAGGGAGAGCTGGCGGCGGGCCCCGAGCCGCGTCCTTCGATCCTCGCCGATGCGCTCGAGGCGGTGCTGGGCGCGGTGTTCCTCGACGGCGGGTACGCCGCCGCGCGCAAGGCAGTGCTGGCGGCTTTCGGGCCGCACATCGACCGGCTCGACCCCGATCGCCCCGCGAAGGACGCCAAGACCCGGCTGCAGGAGCTGTTGCAGGCCCGGCACCGGGGCCTGCCGCAATACCGCGTGGTTTCCGTGCAGGGCGAGGCACACAAGCAGTCTTTCGAGGTCGAATGCAGCGTGAAGGGCCTCGACATCAAGGCCACCGGCGCCGGGACTTCCCGGCAGCGGGCCGAGCAGCAGGCGGCCAAGGCCATGCTGGAGCGGCTCGAGACATGATTAGCGCCTTTGCCAGGGGGTCAGAATCCGACCGGTCATGACGCACCGCTGCGGCACCATAGGAATCGCCGGCCGCCCCAATACCGGCAAGTCGAGCCTGCTCAACCGGCTGGTCGGGGAGAAGCTGTCGATCGTTTCGCCCAAGCCGCAGACCACCCGGCATCTGGTCACGGGCATCCTCACGCAGCCGGGCTGCCAGTACGTGTTCGTCGATGCCCCGGGGCAGCAGTCGCAGTCCCGGAGCGCGCTGCACCGCCGGCTGAACCGCCGCGCCACCCAGGCCGCGCGCGAGGCCGACGTGGCGCTGTTCCTGGTGGAGGCGGGCCGCTTCACGCCGGAGGACCGCGCGGTGCTCGAGGCGATTCCGGCCTCGCAGAAGGTGCTCGCCGTGGTCAACAAGGTCGACCTGGTGAGGAAGCATGCCGACCTCATCCCGTTCCTGGAGCGTCTGTCGAAAACCCGGGACTTCGCCGCCATCGTGCCGGTGAGCGCGAAGACCGGGAAGAACATTCCTGCGCTGCTCGAGGCAGTGCGCGAGGCGCTGCCCGAAGGCCCCGCCGCGTACCCGCCCGACCAGCTCACCGACCGCGACGAGCGCTTCTTCGCCGGCGAGCTGCTGCGCGAGAAGCTGTTCCAGGAGATGGGCGAGGAGCTGCCGTATCGCTGCGAGGTCCTGATCGACAGCTTCAAGCAGGAAGGCCGGCTGCGGCGCATCGAGGCCACCATCCTGGTCGAGCGCGACAGCCAGAAGGCCATCGTCGTGGGCGCCGCCGGCGCGCGGCTTAAGAAGATGGCGACGGCGGCGCGCAAGGACATGGAGCGGCTGTTCGGCGGCAAGGTGTACCTCGGCACCTGGGTCAAGGTACGCAAGGCCTGGACCGACGATGCGCGCGTGCTGCGCCAGCTGGGGTACGAGTGAAACGGCGGGCCGACCACGAAGCAGGTTACGTGCTGCATACGTATCCGTACAAGGAGACCAGCCTGATCGTCGAGCTCTTTACGCGCCGTTTCGGGCGCGTCGCGGTGCTCGCGCGCGGCGCGCGCCGGCCGCGCTCGGCGATGCGCGGCGTGCTGCTGTCGTTCCAGCCGCTGCGCCTGTCGTGGAGCGCGTCGGCCGAGCTCGGCAACCTGATCGGGGCGGAGTGGGCGGGCGCCCTGCAGCCGCTGGCCGGGCAGGGCCTGATGTGCGGCTTCTACGTGAACGAGCTGGTCATGCGGCTGCTGCCGCGCGACGATCCCCACGAAACCCTGTTCGATGCGTACGCGCAGTCTCTCAGGGAGCTGTCGCACGGAACGGCGCACCCGGCCGTGCTGCGCGCCTTCGAGAAGCGGCTGCTGGCCGAGCTCGGCTACGCTCCGCTGCTCGACAGGGATGCGGCGAGCCGGCCGATCGACCCCGATGGCCTGTACGTGTACGAGCCGGAGCGCGGCCCGGTGCCGGCCGGCGGTCACCGCAGCGGCCCGGTCACCGTGCGCGGCAAGACCCTGCTCGACGTGGCCGCCGACGACTACAGCAGTCCCGAGACGCGCGACGAGGCGCGCAGCCTGATGCGCGCCCTGATTGCCGAGCGCCTGCACGGGCAGGTGCTGCATACCCGCGCCGTCCTGAGAGAATTGAACGACCTGTGATCGAGCTTGGCGTAAACGTGGATCACGTGGCGACGGTGCGGCAGGCGCGGCGCACCTACGAGCCCGACCCGGTATGGGCGGCGGTCGAGGCGCACCTGGGCGGCGCGGACGGCATCACCGTGCACCTGCGCGAGGACCGGCGCCATATCCAGGACGAGGACGTGCGCCGCCTGCGCGAGCTCACGCATATCAAGCTCAACCTGGAAATGGCGGCCACCGGCGAGATGGTGGACATCGCCTCGCGCATCAAGCCCGAGATGGCGATGCTGGTGCCCGAGGGGCGGCACGAGGTGACCACCGAGGGCGGCCTGGATATCGTTTCCCAGGAGAAAGCCCTGAAGAATGCGGTCGAGCGGCTCGCCGCCGCAGGGATCGTGGTATCGGTCTTCATCGACGCCGACCTGCGCCAGGTCGAGGCCGCGAAGCGCATCGGCGCCGGGACGTGCGAGGTCCATACCGGACCCTATGCGCACGCCTTTCACTCGCGCGGCCGGGACGCCGAGAGCCCGGCAGTCGCGGCGGAGCTCGACCGCGTGCGCAAGGCGGGCGAGGCCATCCGCTCGCTCGGCATGCGCTTCAACGCCGGGCACGCGCTCAACTACTTCAACGTCGAGCCGGTGGCGCGTCTGCCGGGCGTGCGCGAGCTGCACATCGGCCATGCCATCGTGTCGCGCGCGCTGTTCGTAGGCATGCGCGAGGCGGTGCGCGAGATGAAGACCCTGATGCTCCAGGCGGCGCGGTGATCTACGGCGTGGGCACGGACGTGGTGGAGATCGGGCGCATCGGGCAGGCGCTCGAGCGCTTCGGCGAGCGCTTTGCGCGGCGCATCCTCTGCGGGCCGGAGCTGACGAGGTTCCAGAGCCACCGCCAGCCGGCAGCCTACCTGGCCAAGCGCTTCGCGGCGAAGGAGGCCTTCACCAAGGCGCTCGGCACGGGCATCCACGCGCCGGCCAACTGGCACGGCGTGTGGGTGAAGAACCTGCCGTCCGGCAAGCCGGTGCTGCAGTTCTCGGACGAGCTGGCAAAGCTGCTCGAAAGGCGCAGGATCGTCGGCTCGCATCTGTCGCTGACGGACGAGCGGGGCGTAGCCATGGCGACGGTGATCCTCGAGTGCGAAAAGTAAGGCTGCCGCCGGGCCCCGCGGTCATCGACGTCGTCGGCACGGCGCTGACCGACGCGGACCGCGAGCGGCTGCGCCATCCGGCCGCGGGCGGCGTGATCCTCTTTTCCCGCAACTACGAAAACCCGGAGCAGCTCTCCCTGCTCACCCAGGAGATCGACAGGCTGCGCGAGCCGGCGCTGCCGATCTGCGTGGATCACGAGGGCGGCCGGGTGCAGCGCTTTCGCGAGGGCTTCTCGGCGATCCCGCCGATGCGCGAGCTGGGCCGGTACTGGGACCGGGACCGCGGCGCCGCCCGCGACGCCGCGCGCGCCATCGCCTACGTGGTCGGCGCCGAGCTGGCCGCGCACGGCATCGACTTCAGCTTCGCCCCGGTACTGGATCTCGACTACGGCGGCAGCTCGGTGATCGGCGACCGGTCGCTGCACTTCGATCCGACGGCGGTGGGCACGCTGGGCGCCTGCATCGTGCAGGGCTTCGGCGACGCCGGCATGGGCGCGGTGGGCAAGCACTTCCCCGGCCACGGCTACGCCGAGGCCGATTCGCACGTGGCAGTGCCGCGCGACGAGAGAAAGCTCGTGGAGATCCAGAAGAAGGACCTGGTGCCGTTCCGCATGGCCATCGAGGCCGGCCTCGCCGCGGTCATGCCGGCGCACGTCATCTACCCGCAGGTGGACCCGGAGCCCGCCGGCTACTCGAGGTTCTGGCTGCAGGAGGTGCTGCGCGGCAGGATGGGCTTCCAGGGGCTGGTTTTCAGCGACGATCTCTCGATGGAAGGTGCGAGCACGGCGGGCGGCGTTGCGGAGCGCGCGCGCGCCGCACTCGACGCCGGCTGCGACATGGTCTTGCTGTGCAACGACCCTGCAGGGCAGGAGGCGCTGCTTCAATCGCTCGGCGACACGGCGCTCGCGCAGCCGGAACGACTGGATCGCATGCGCAAGAAAGGCGGACGGGATTTGCGGAAGAGCGTCGCCTATCGCGACGCCCAGGAGAAGCTCAGAAGCCTCGCCTAGGCGCGCTCCATGTACTTGCCTTCGTTAGTGTCGACCTTGATGCGCTCGCCGATGTTGACGAAGGGCGGGACCTGCACGGTGATGCCGGTCTCCAGCCTGGCCGGCTTGAAGCTGGTGGTCGCGGTGGCGTTCTTGATGCCGGGCTCGGTGTCCACCACGGTGAGCACCACCGAGGGGGGAATGTCAATGCCGATGGCGCGGCCGTTGTAGAAGTTGATCTGCACGTCGGTGTTGGGCAGGAGGTAGCCCGCCTGGCCCTCGAGGAAGTCGGCGGGCAGCGAAGTCTGCTCGTAGTTCTCCTTGTCCATGAAGACGTAGCTGTCGCCGTCCTGGTAGAGGTACTGCATCTCGCGCGGATCGACGAAAGCGCGCTCGACCTTGTCCTCGGTGCGGAAGCGCTGGTTGGTCTTGGTGCCGGCCTCGATGTCCTTCATCTCGACCTGCATGAACGCGCCGCCGCGCCCGCCGACGTGCACGTGGTAGGACTTGAGGACGCGCCATACGCGCTTGTCCCATTCGATGAGGTTGCCTACGCGGATCTCGACTGCTTCGACTTTTGCCATACCTGCCTGCGCTTCCGAAAGGGCGCGAATTTTACACGATTTATAATCAAAACAGCGTGTTCGACCCCTGCCCTTGTGCCGTTCGATCCTAAAGCATTCGTCGCCGGGCTGCCGAATCTCCCGGGCGTGTACCGCATGCTCGGCAAGGGCGGCGAGGCCCTCTACGTCGGCAAGGCGCGCGACCTGAGGAAGCGCGTCGCCTCGTATTTCCAGAAAACCATCGCCAGCTCCCGGATACAGATGATGGTGTCCCAGGTGGCCTCCATGGAGGTTACCGCCACGCGCTCCGAGGGCGAGGCGCTGCTGCTCGAGAACAACCTCATCAAGAGCCTCGCGCCGCGCTACAACATCCTGTTCCGGGACGACAAGTCGTACCCCTACCTCATGGTCACCGGGCACCGCTATCCCCGGCTGGGATTCCACCGCGGCGCCAAGGACCGGCGCAACCGCTATTTCGGCCCGTTTCCCCACGCGTATGCGGTGCGTGAGAGCATCCAGCTCCTGCAGCG
Organism: Burkholderiales bacterium; assembly: GCA_036374055.1. Taxonomy (GTDB): domain Bacteria; phylum Pseudomonadota; class Gammaproteobacteria; order Burkholderiales; family SG8-39; genus SCGC-AG-212-J23. The sequence goes on along the minus strand of DASUUN010000206.1, from coordinate 1,511 downwards.
GGTGTTCCGCCTGCGGACCTGCGAGGACACCGTGTTCGAGAACCGCTCCCGGCCCTGCCTGCTGCACCAGATCCGGCGCTGCACGGCGCCGTGCACCGGCAGGATCGCGCCCGAGCCCTATGCCGAGGACGTCGCCAACGCCGTCCTGTTCCTCGAGGGGCGCGAGGACGACGTGATCCGCAGCCTCAACGACAGGATGCACGCGGCCTCCGAGGCGCAGCAGTACGAGGAGGCGGCGGCCTACCGCGACCAGGTGAGGGCCCTGTCGCGGGTGCAGGCGCGGCAGTACGTCGAGTCCAACCGCGGCGTGGACGCCGACGTGGTGGCGTGCGCCATCGACGGCGGCATCGCCTGCGTGAACCTGGTGATGATCCGCGGCGGGCGCCATGTCGGCGACCGGAGCTTTTTTCCGGCGAATGCCGAAGGCGCGGCCGAGGACGAGGTGGTCTCGGCGTTCCTCGAGCAGCATTATCTCGAGCAGCCGGCGCCCGGGCTGGTCGTCACCAGCGAGCCCGTGGAGCTGGACACCATCAACGTCGTCAACCCGTCGCACGGCGAGCGCAAGGTATGGCTCGACATGGCGCGCAAGAACGCGCTGCTGGCGATCGCCCAGCGGGTGCGCGACCGCGCCACCCAGGAAGGCCGCCTTGCCGCGCTGCGAGACGCCCTTGGCCTGGCCGGCGCGCAGCGCATCGAATGCTTCGACATCAGCCACACCATGGGCGAGGCGACCGTCGCCTCGTGCGTCGTGTACGACCGCCAGCAGATGCAGAAGGCCGAATACCGCCGCTTCAACATCCGCGACGTGACCCCCGGGGACGACTACGCCGCCATGCGCCAGGTCCTCGCGCGGCGCTACGAGCGCGTCGCCGCGGAGGGCGGGCGCATCCCGGACCTGATCCTCATCGACGGCGGCAGGGGGCAGGTCGGGGCGGCGCGTGCCGCGCTCTCGGACCTCGGGCTGCACCAGGCGTGCGTCGTCGGCATCGCCAAGGGCCCGGAGCGCAAGCCCGGCCTGGAGGAGCTGGTCCTCGAATCGGAGGAACGCAGCCTGCAGCTCCCGCCCTCGCACCCCGGGCTGCACCTGGTGCAGCAGATCCGCGACGAGGCGCACCGCTTCGCGGTCGTGGGGCATCGCGCGCGGCGTGGCAAAGCTCGCACCACGTCCATGCTCAACGAGATTCCCGGCATCGGCGCCAAGCGCCGCCAGGCGCTGATCGAGCATTTCGGCGGCCTGCGCGGCGTGCAGGCCGCGGCGATCGACGATATCGCCAAGGTGGCCGGCATCAGCCGGCCGCTCGCCGAGCGCATCTACCAGCACCTGCATACCGCACCGTGATCCTCAATACGCCGAACCTGGTGACGCTGTCGCGCATCATCCTGATCCCGCTGCTGGTCGGGCTGTACTACCTGCCCGACAGCTGGATCTCGGGATCCGGGCGCAACCTGGCGGCCACGCTGGTGTTCATTCTCGCCGGCATCACCGACTGGCTCGACGGCTACCTCGCCCG
>DASUUN010000205.1:0-2434 GCA_036374055.1 Burkholderiales bacterium | reverse complement strand
GCCGACCGTGCCCTCCGAGCTCTGCCCGCCCGGGATGAGCTCCGGGCTGATCTCGGTGTCGAGCACGCGGCGCAGCGCGCGCTTCACGTCGTCGTCGAACTCGCCGGATTGCGCGACCCAGCCGATGAGGAACTGGATGAGGGTCTTGGGCACGCTGGCGTTCACGTTGTAGTGCGACATGTGGTCGCCGACCCCGTAAGTGGACCAGCCCAGCGCGAGCTCCGAGAGGTCGCCGGTGCCGACCACCATGCCGCCATGCTGGTTGGCGAGGCGGAAAAGATGGCTGGTGCGCTCACCGGCCTGCACGTTCTCGAAGGCAATGTCGTACACCTTCTTGCCCTTGGCATAGGGATGGCCGATGTCCTTCAGCATCTGCATGCACGAAGGGCGGATGTCGATTTCCTCGGCGGTGGCGCCGACCGCACGCATCAGCTGCCAGGCCTGGTTGCGGGTGCGGCTGGAAGTGGCGAAGCCGGGCATGGTGTAGGCGAGGATGTTGGCGCGCGGCAGCTTGAGCTGGTCGACCGTGCGCGCGCACACCAGCAACGCCTGGGTTGAATCCAGCCCGCCCGAGATGCCGATGACCAGCTTCTTGCCCTTGGTCGCCCGCAGCCGGGTGACCAGGCCGTTCACCTGGATGCGATAGACCTCCTCGCAGCGCGCCTCGCGGGTGGCCGGGTCGCTCGGAACATAGGGAGTCGGATCGACCCGCCGCGCGAGCGTGAGGCGGCCGGAGGGCAACGGTACGGAAAAATCGATGGTGCGGAAGCGCTTCACGTCCGCGGCATGGCGCCGCGCCGCGTCGCCGAAGGTGTTCTGTCGCATGCGGTCGGCCAGCAGCCGCCCGAGGTCGACGTCGGCCAGCGCGAGCTGCGGCTCCGCGGCGAAGCGGCGCGACTCGGCCGCGAGGTTGCCGTTCTCGTAGATGAGGGCATGGCCGTCCCACGCCAGGTCGGTGGTCGACTCGCCCAGCCCGGCGGCGCTGTAGAGGTACGCTGCGAGGCAGCGCGCCGACTGGTTGCCGACGAGCTGCTTGCGGTAGCCTTCCTTGCCGACCACGATGTTCGAGGCCGAGAGGTTGGCGATCACCGTGGCCCCGGCGAGCGCGGCATACGAGGACGGTGGGGTGGGCACCCACAGGTCCTCGCAGATCTCGACGTGCAGCCTGAAATCGGGCGCTTCGCTCCAGCCGAAGATCATCCCCGTGCCAAAGGCCGTGAGCTGGCCGGCCAGGCGGATCTCGGTGCAAGGCGTCGCGTCGCCCGGGGTGAAGTAGCGCCCCTCGTAGAACTCGCGGTAGTTCGGCAGGTAGGTCTTGGGCACCACGCCCACCAGGCGACCGCGGCAGACGAGCGCGGCGCAGTTGTAGAGCAGCCCGTTCACCGCCACCGGCAGGCCGACCAGCGCGGCGAGCGGCAGCTTCGCAGAGCGCCGCAGCAGCTCGGCCAGCGCGCGTTCCGCGGCTTCGATCATGGCCTGCTGGTGGAAAAGGTCGTCCAGCGTGTAGGCCGTTAGGCCGAGCTCGGGAAACACCGCCAGCACGGCCTTCTGCTTTGCCGCCTGCTGCATCAGCTCGAGCGTGCCTTCGAGGTTGTGCGCGGGGTCGCCGATGCGCACGATCGGCGTCGCCACCGCCACGCGCGCGAAACCGTGCCGGTACAGGTTGAAGAACTCGGCCACGCGCCATTCTACCGCAGGTGTATTATGGTGCCTCAGGCCATACATGCTGCTCCTCAAGGAGAAGGCGGGGTTGCTGGAGGTCGAGCTGCACGACGACCTCGGCTACGTGCTGCGCTACGGCGACCTCGTCGAGTACCGCAACCACCGCCGCCGCGTGCGCGGCCGCGTGCGGCCCTACGAGTTCCGCTCGGTGGAGCAGCTGCGCTACGACTTCGAGCGCGACGTCAGGGATGCCCAGGGTTCTTGAGATCCGCGTCGGCGCGCCCGGCGACGCGCTCGACCGCTTCGAGGCCGCGTGGAACCGCGTGGCCGAGGGCCGGCCCATGAAGCCTTTGAGGATCCTCACTCTCGACGACATGCCCGCGCTGCTGAGGGCGCTGTCGCCAGCGCGCTGCACACTGGTGGAGACCCTGAGAAAGGCAGGCGCGATCTCGATCTACGAGCTGTCGAAGCGTCTCGAGCGCAACTACAAGAACGTGCACAGCGACGTCACCCAGCTGGTGGCGCTCGGGGTGATCGACCGGGACCCGGATGGCCTGGTCAGCGTGCCGTGGGATCTGCTGCGCGCCGAGCTCGCCTTCTAGAGCCAGCCGGCCTTGCGGAACTTCATGAAGAGGAAGACGTCGATGGCCGCCATCAGGCCGACGGACAGCGGGTAGCCGAACTTCCACTGCAGCTCGGGGATGTGCTCGAAGTTCATGCCGTAGACCCCGGCGATCATGGTGGGCACGGCCACCAGGGCGGCGTAGGCGGC
>DASUUN010000204.1:0-2396 GCA_036374055.1 Burkholderiales bacterium | reverse complement strand
GCTGATGCTCGGGTCGGAGGCCTTCCGGCGCTTCGTCTTCGGCATGTACGGCGAGCGCCTCGGCGAGGTAATGGAGCTGGTCGAGGAAGTGGCATTCCGCCGGCTCGACGTGCGCCTTGCGCAGCTGCTGGTGCAGCGCGGGCCGGTGATCGAGGCTACGCACCAGAAGCTCGCCGACGAGCTGGGCAGCGTGCGCGAGATCGTCAGCCGGCTGCTGCGCAGCTTCGAGAGCCGCGGCTGGGTGCGCCTCGGGCGCGAGCGCATCACGCTGCTCGAGCCCTCCTCCCTCGCCGCCCTGGCCGAGGCGCGCGGCTAGGCGAGCGGCCGCATGGCGCCGAGCTCGGGCACCTCGGCCTGCCAGCCGAGCTGCGCGCGGAGCGCGTCGCGCAGCGCGTAACCGGCGAGCGGCTCGCCGTGCACGACCCAGGTCTCGCGCGGCGGCTTGCGGAAATGGCCGAGCCAAGCGAGCAGAGCGCTGCGGTCGGCGTGCGCCGAGAGGCCACCGATGGTGAATATTCTCGCTTCGACCGGGTACGTTTCCCCGAAAAGCCGTATCTCGCGATCCCCATCGACGATGCGCCGCCCGAGCGTGCCGGCGGCCTGGAAGCCGACGAACACGATCGCGCACTCAGGCCGCGAGATGTTCATGCGCAGGTGATGGCGGATGCGTCCGCCCTCGCACATGCCGCTCGCCGAGAGGATCACAGCGCCCGAGCGCACCGCGTTGATCCGCTTGGAGTCCGCCAGGTCCTCGGTGAAGGTAACGCGCTCGATCGCCGGCAGCGCCGCGTATTTCAGCGTGATGCGCGTCGCCGCGAGCGCCATCGGCGAGTCGACGAACACGTTCATCCGCGGCGGCAGGCGCTTGTCGCGCTGCAGGTCCGCGAGCAGGTGCAGGATCTCCTGCGTGCGTCCCACCGCGAACGAAGGGATGACGACGTTGCCGCGGCGGCTCGCCAGCGTGTCGTTGAGCGCGAAGGCGAGCTCGTCGAGGGTCTGCACCAGGCTCTTGTGGTCGCGGTTGCCGTAGGTCGACTCGACCAGAAGCACGTCGGCGTCCTCGATCGGCGTCGGGTCCTCGACCAACGGGCGTCCCGGCTGGCCGAGGTCGCCTGAGAACACAATCTTGATCTTTCCGAGCCAGATTTCCAGGATGGCAGAACCCAGGATATGGCCGGCATCCCGGAAGCGGCAGCGCACCGAAGCGTGGGGCCGCACGTCGGCGTCGTACTCGATGGGCACGAGGTGCGCGAGGCTCTGGCGCGCCTGCGCCACGGTGTAGAGCGGCGCCTCGCCGCGCCATTCGAGCTCCTTCTCCTGCAGGTAGCCGCTGTCGGGCAGCATCACTTGCAGCAGGTCGCAGGTTGGCGCGGTCGCGTACACCGCGCCCGAGAAGCCCTGCGCCACCAGGCGCGGGATCAGCCCCGAATGGTCGATGTGCGCGTGCGAAAGCAGCACGAAGGCGATCTCGCGCGGCGCGAAGCCGAAGCGCTGGTTTTTCGCCTCGGCGGCGCGCCCGCCCTGGAACATGCCGCAGTCGATGAGGAACTTCACCTCGCCGGTGTCGACGAGGTAGCACGAGCCGGTGACCTCCCCCGCCGCGCCGAGAAAACTGAGCTTCAAGCCGCCTTGCGCCCGAGTGCCGCGGCCTGCGCCAGCCACTTCTCGCGGCTGCCGGCGACGCCGACGAGGCCGACCATGCTGGTGCGCACCGGGCCGATGCCGCACAGCCCGAGGATGTTGCGCCTGAGGCTCTTCACGCTGTGGCTGCGGTAGTACAGGCGGTAGAAAAACGCGGGCATGCCCATGGTGACCATCACGCGCGCGGAGCGGCCCTTGAGGAGCCTCGCCGGCAGGCGGCCCGGCTTCGATTCGTCCAGCGCGAAGCCTGGCCGCAGCACCTGCTCGAAGAAGGCCTTCAGGGCCGCGGGCATGTCGCCCATCCAGAGCGGGAAGACGATCAGCAGGTGGCCGGCCCAGGCGATGACGCGCTGGGCTTCGGCGATCACCGGCGGCGGCGCGGCGCTGCGCCAGTCCTGCTCGGTCCTCAGCAGCGGGAACTCGAGCGTTGCGACCTGGATCTGCTTCACCTCGTGCCCCGCTTCGAGCGCCGCCTTGGCGTACGCGTCGGCGAGCGCATGGCCGAAGTGCGTCGCGGCCGGGTCCGGATGACCCTGGATGATCGCGACGCGGGTCACTTCTCCATCTTGTAGTGCGAGCGGTTCAGGTACTCGGCGACGTCGTCGACGTCCTGGGGCGTGAAGCGCATGCGCGTGCGCTCCGACCAGCGCGCCACCTGTGAGCGCAAGTCGGTCGACGACTTCACCACCGAGCGCTCGCGCGGCCGCTCATGCACGCGCTCGTAGTGGCAGGTCATGCAGAAGGTCTCGTACAGC
>DASUUN010000203.1:0-2269 GCA_036374055.1 Burkholderiales bacterium | reverse complement strand
TCACCGTCCCGTTCTACATCTACTACTCGATGTTCGGCTTCCAGCGCTTCGGCGACCTCGCCTGGGCGGCGGCCGACCAGCGCGCGCGCGGCTTCGTGCTGGGCGGAACGGCCGGGCGCACCACGCTGAACGGCGAGGGCCTGCAGCACGAGGACGGCCATTCCCACGTGCTGTTCTCGGTGATCCCGAACTGCCTGTGCTACGACCCGACCTACGGCTACGAAGTGGCGGTGATCGTGCAGGACGGCCTGCGCCGCATGGTGACGGAGCAGGAGGACGTGTTCTATTACATCACCCTGATGAACGAGAACTACGAGCATCCCGCCATGCCGCAGGGCGTCGAGCAGGGCATCTTGAAGGGTTTGTATCTGTTGAAGGAATCAAGAAGCAAAAGCAAGCAGCGCGTGCAGCTGCTGGGCTCAGGCACCATCCTGCGCGAGGTGCTGGCGGCCGCCGAGCTGCTCGAATCCGACTGGGGCGTGGCGGCCGACGTGTGGAGCGCGACCAGCTTCACCGAGCTGCGGCGCGAGGGCCTCGCCGCGGAGCGCTGGAACCTGCTGCATCCGGAGGCGAAGCCGCGCGTGCCGTTCGTGACCCGGATGCTGGCCGAGAGGCCCGGCGCCGTGGTCGCGGCGAGCGACTACATCAAGACCTTCGCCGACCAGATCCGGCCTTTCGTGCCGCGCGAGCGCGTCTACAAGGTGCTCGGCACCGACGGCTTCGGTCGCTCCGATTCGCGCGCCAGGCTGCGCCACTTCTTCGAGGTGAACCGCAACTTCGTCGCCCTCGCCGCGCTCAAGGCACTCGCCGAGCAGGGCGAGGGCAAGGCGAAGACGGTCGCCGACGCGATCAAGAAGTACGGCATCGACCCCGAGAAGGCGGATCCGACGACCGTATGAATCCGCATCTATGAGTCAAGTGGTCGTTCCTGATATCGGCGATTTCAAGGAAGTGGAAGTCATCGAGGTCCTGGTGAAGCCCGGGGATTCGGTGTCCAAGGAGCAGTCGCTCATCACGCTGGAATCCGACAAGGCGACCATGGAGATCCCCTCGCCCAGCGCCGGGGTAGTGAAGGAGCTCAAGATCAAGATGGGCGACAAGGTGTCGAAGGGCTCGCCGATCCTGGTTCTCGAAGAGGGAACGAAGAGCGAGGCGCCCAGGGCCGCGCCTGCGAAGGCCGCCGAAGTGAAATCGGAAAGCGGCGCCGCGCAGACCGTGTCGGTGCCGGACATCGGCGACTTCAAGGAAGTCGAGGTGATCGAGGTCCTGGTGAAGCCCGGCGACGCGGTCGACAAGGAGCAGTCGCTGGTCACGCTCGAGTCGGACAAGGCGACCATGGAGATTCCCTCGCCCGGGGCGGGCGTGGTGAAGGAGCTGAAGCTCAAGGTCGGCGACAAGGTATCGAAAGGCTCGCCCATCCTGGTCCTCGCCTCCTCCGGGGCGGCCGCTCCCCAGCGCCCGGCGCCGCAGGCAGCGCAGGCCCAGAAGCCGGCGGCGGCGCCCGCGTCCCCCGCGTCGCCCGCACCCCCGGTCAGCACCCGGCCGGTGCCGCGCGAGCCGCGGGAAGAGACCTCGGTGAAGCCGCACGCCAGCCCCTCGGTGCGCAAGTTCGCGCGCGAGCTCGGCGTGGATCTCGCGCGCGTGCAGGCGAGCGGGCCCAAGGGCCGCATCCTGCACGCCGACGTGCAGGGGTTCGTGAAGGGGGCGCTTTCAGGAAAAACCATTCCAGTTGAAAGAACAAGCGGCGCGTTGCCGTTCAACCTGCCGGCCTGGCCTGAGGTGGATTTCGCCAAGTTCGGCCCGATCGAATCCAAGCCGCTTGCGCGCATCCAGAAGCTGTCGGGGCCGTATCTGCACCGCAACTGGATCTCGATTCCGCACGTCACGCAGTTCGACGAGGCGGACGTCACCGACCTGGAGGCGTTTCGCAAGGCGCAGACCGCGGAGACCGAGAAAAAGGGCTTCAAGCTCACCCTGCTCGCCTTCCTGATCAAGGCCTGCGTCACCGCGCTCAAGCAGTACCCGCAGTTCAACGCCTCGCTCGACAAGTCTGGCGAGAACGTGATCCTCAAGAAGTACTACCACATCGGCGTGGCGGTCGATACGTCCGGCGGCCTGGTCGTGCCGGTGGTGCGCGATGCCGACCGCAAGGGGGTGTTCGATCTGGCTCGCGAGCTGGCCGACATCTCGAAGCTCGCGCGCGACAACAAGCTCAAAGCCGGCGACCTGCAGGGCGGCACGTTCTCGATCTCGAGCCTCGGCGGGGTCG
>DASUUN010000202.1:0-3955 GCA_036374055.1 Burkholderiales bacterium | reverse complement strand
GTTTGACGCGGATCAATATCCGCGCACGCGCCGGTGTAATGATGCTGTGGATGTTCAATTCCCCGCTCGAATGGTGCAGCCTCTGCCGCAACTGGGTGGCGCTCGATCAGAGCTTCGAAGAGCATGCTCGCGAGTGCGGCTGTGACTGCAAGCGCGGGGCCTGCCCCCTCGCCGCCTTCTTCCGGCCGGGTTTCGAGGGCGCGCCCGATCCCCGCTTTCGGCATCGATCCGCGGAGGCTTAGGGCCCGGCGCGGTCAGGCCCAGGGCGGCGGCCAGCGATCCTCTGCGCGGCCGATGGCAGCGTAGCGCACGTTGCGCGACGCGGCGATCCGGTCGACCACGCCCTTGATATCTTCGAGCGACACCAGGCCTGTGTCTCCGCGCTCGAGCTCGTGCAGGTGGACGCCGCTCGGCGACATGACGTGCACTTCCAGGCTGCGCGCGCCCGGGGCCTCGCCCATGATCTCGACGAAGATGACCGGCTCGGTGCGCGCCAGCTCCTTCGCTTTCTGCCAACCGACGAAATGCACCATATCCACCTCCTTCGCCGTTCAGGATCGCAGGTCCGGCCTGGCTAGGGTTGACGCGCACGAGGCGTTGGTCTCCCGTGCCTCCCGAAACACACGGACAAATGCTCGCGCTTTGCTCGGCAACCGCATTGATGCGGATCAAACGCCGGCTCGAGCTCGCGCTTCGGGCAATGCGCGCCTCAGGCGGGAGCTTTTTGCTTCGCATGGCGCGCGAGCAGCGCCACCACCTCTTCGTCCTCGACCTGCTGGAAGTCGCGGTAGAACTGGCCGACCGCGCGGAAGTCCTCGGGCGCTTCGAGACACACGACCTCGTCCGCGTACGGCTGGATGTTCTCGAGGCTGTCGGGTGCGGCTACCGGCACCGCGCAAACCAGGCGCCCCGGCTTTCTCGCGCGCACCGCGTGCAGCGCGGTGATCATGCTCGCGCCGGTGGCGATGCCGTCGTCGACCACGATCGCGATGCGCCCGGCCGGGTCTGCCGGCGAGCGCGCCGGCGTGTACTGGGCGCGGCGCAGGCGCAGCAGCTCGAGTTGCGCCGACTTCTCTTTCGCGAGGTAAGCCTCGTCGGCGCCTGCCATGGCGGCGTGCTCGGCGACGTAGGTCCACCCCGTCTCGTCGACCGCGCCCACCGCGAATTCCGGGCTGCCCGGCGCGCGCAGCTTCTTCACCAGCACGACATCGAGCTCGCCTTCGAGCTCGTTCGCGATCGCCGCGCCCATCTCCACCGCGCCGCGCGGGATGCAGAGCACGAGCGGGTTGCGGCCGCGGTAGGCGGCAAGGGCCTGCGCAAGGCGCCGGCCGGCGTCGAGGCGGGAATCGAAGATGCGACCCATCTTGAGAGTGTGTTCCGCCGAGCCCGAAGCGGCTTGACTTAGCGCAAAGCCGCGACGGAAGGCAGCGCGCAGGGAACGACCTCACGCCGCCTCGGACGCGTGCCTAACAGCCCCGCGTGCACTCTGCCGCTTGACCTTAATCAATGCCCCCTCGACCACGCATGGCGAAATGACGTCATGGGTGAAATGATCCCGATGACCCCTTCAGAATTCGACCGGACGCGCGTGATCGAGCGACCGCGCCTCGAGGGGCACTGATGCCGAAGCAGAAGCGGCGCAAGGAAAATCGCCCGCGCACCGAAAGCGCGGCGCGGCCGGAGCTCGAGGCCGCGGGCCGCGCCCAGCTCGGGCCGGACGAGGAGCGCCGGCCTTACAGGCCGCGCGAGGACGACGCGTCGATCGAGGACCCGCTGCAGGACTGGCCGAAGGAGGAATAGCCGTGCAAACCCCACATGTCTTCATCGCCTATGCGCCGCGCGGCGCGGGGCTGCGCTGCGCGGTCGCCTACCTCGCCGGCCGTCGCGACGCCTACGGCTGGTTCGCCGGCCCGCGGCACGACGGCAGCATCGCCGCCGCGTACTTCCTGCTGGAGGATTTCTTCACCAACCGCGAGACGCGCTACGAGGCGGTGGACCAGGGCGACCTGCACGGCGCCTGGACGCTCGACGAAGCGCGCCGGCATGAGCTGGCGCGCATGCAGGAAGTATTCGCGCGCGAGTGGCTCTTCCATCGCGACGCGCCGCGGGCCGCCGCGGAACTGCAGGCCTATGCCGAGGCCGAGCTCGCCGCCGGCGAGCTCAACGTGCGCTTCGAGCGCCTGGCGAAGTTCTTCACGCAGCAACCGAACTGGACCTACTACTCGGCGAACTTCGAGCGGCCGGTCCTCAAGTCCCTCATCAAGCACTGGCCGCTCGAGTACCTCATGGACTTCGAGCCTGCCGAGCGGCGCAGAAAGTACGTGCTCAACGCCCGCCGCTCGCAGAGCTGAAGCGGCTCATCGGGCGCGCTTGGGCTGCGGCGGGACGAGGATCAGCCGCGGCTCGGGGCCGGTAAGCTGCACACCATAGCGGGAGCGCCGCACCGCGGGCCCGAGCCTTGCCATTTCTTCCAGACCGGCGACGGTCGCTATCCGCGCGAGCAGCTCGACGCCGTCGGAAGCGTCGATCTCTTCGTCCGAGCCGCGGGGCGCGTCTGGATTCAGATGGCGAAACAGCGCATGGTGGGTCTCCAGCGGCAGGTCGATGTCCACGCGGTCGCCGTTGCGCATGGCGCCGCGCGCCGCCTTGACGCTCGGCAAGCCTTCCCAGCGCAGATTGACGATGTTCATGGTCAATTTCTACGCCGGCAGCGGGGCGCGCCTTTGCGCTGGATCAAGAATCCGGGTCCGGCGCGCCAGCGCGTCGGCTTCAGGCGATCAGCCAGGCCGCCGCACGATGCTCGCTCGGAAAGGCCTTCGCCTTCGCCCTGCGGCGGGCGGCGCTGGCCCCGGCGATGCGGCGGATGCTCGCCGCATCAGTGCCCTGCGCGACGATGGCCAGCTTGAAGCCGGGCAATGCGCCGCGCGTCGCGAGCGCCATCTGGCTTTCCAGTTCGGCAGGGTCCGCGTCCGAAGACCGGGTCAGGATGAGTCCGCCGCGAGCGTGTTCTTCCTGGCAGAGTTGCGAGAACTTCCGGCAAGCGGCCCGGGCATGGGCACGCTGCGTCGGCAGGACCAGGCGCACATACCCGGGATGCGCCGCAATAGCGGCGCGGGAGTGTTTATCGTCGAGCTGGTACATGGGGCAAACGCTTGTTTTGGGCCGGGAAGAGGTTAGCGACCGCCGGTTCCCGCGTCTGTAGGGGCGACTGCCCCTTTCGTGTGGCTGCAGGACTACAGCGCGGTCCTGTGCCGGCTAGGCCGGCCTAGCCGCCGCGCCAGGCGATCCAGCGGGGGCCTTCGTCTCGGGGCGCGCCGCCCACAGGGATCGCCACCAAGAGGTGAGCCGGGTGATCCGGCTAGTTCCGCGCGTGCAGCAGCCGCTCGAGACCGTCGATGTCGAGGATGCGCACGTGCTTCTGCTCGACCTCGATCAGGCCGTCCTTCTGGAACTGGGAGAAGAGCCGGCTCACCGTCTCGAGCTTGAGGCCGAGGTAGCTGCCGATCTCGTCGCGGGTCATGCGCAGGTGGAAGTCGGAAGCCGAGTAGCCGCGCCGCACGAAGCGCTTGGACAGGTTGATGAGGAAGGCCGAAAGACGCTCCTCGGCGCGCATCGAGCCGAGCAGCATCATCACGCCGTGGTCGCGCACGATCTCGCGCGCCAGCACCGCGTGCAGGTGGCGCTGCAGCGAGGGCACCACGCGCGCCATCTCCTCGATCAGTGCGTAGGGCATGACGCACACCTCGCTGTCCTCCAGGGCGATCGCCGTGCCGTTGTAGCGGCCCGAGCCCAGCCCGTCCATGCCAAGCAGCTCCCCGCCCATGAAGAAGCCGGTCACCTGCTCGCGCCCGTCGCCATCGACGAGGCTCATCTTGAAAAAGCCGCTGCGGATCGCATACACGGTGCGGAACTCGTCGCCGACGCCGAACAGCGCCTCGCCGCGCTTCACGCGCTT
>DASUUN010000201.1:0-2540 GCA_036374055.1 Burkholderiales bacterium | reverse complement strand
ATCTCGCGCTTGCCGTCGCCGTCGGCGTCGAAGCGGCTGCCCACGTGCGCGAAGCTGTCCCACTGCGTCGAGTACTGCAGGGTGAGCAGCGCCACGTCGTCCGACACCACGTCGGTGAGGTCAGGATTGTCCTCGGCGAGCGGGAAGCAGAAATTCTGCCGGCCCGCGCTTTTCCCGTCACGGATCGTCGCAGCGATGCGCGGCGGCTTGCGCCGCGGATTGAGCACGCTTCCGCCGGGATAGTCGAGCGGCAGCGACAGCGGAAAGGCGATGCCCTCCTTCACCTCGGCGACGCCCTGCAAGACTTTCTCGCGCGTCACCCAGTTCATCCGGCCGCGCTGGTCGTCCGGGCCGAACTCGCCCCAGTTGGAGCCCGGCGGCTTTTGCTTCCATCGCATCAGTAGTAGTGCCTCCCGATCCATTCCGCGATAAGGGCCGGTTTGGCGGCGCCCTCGATCTCGACCACGGTGTTCCAGGTGACCTGCACGCCGCCGTCGAGGGGCTCGTATTTCGCCAGCGTGAAGCGGGCGCGCACGCGCGAGCCGCTGGGCACGGGCGAGGTGAAGCGCACGCGGTTCAGGCCGTAGTTCACGCCCATGCGGCGGTCGGCGAACGAGAAGGTGCGCTCGGAAAGATGCGACAGCAGCGACAGGGTGAGGAAGCCGTGCGCGACGGTGCCGCCGAAAGGCGAGTCCTGGGCGCGCGCCGGATCGACGTGGATCCACTGGAAGTCGTCGATCGCCCTGGCGAAGGTGTCGATGCGCTCCTGGGTCACCTCGACCCAGGGCGACACGCCGACCTCTTCACCGACCCGGCTTGCGAGCTGTCTTATCGAGGAAGGCATTCAGGGCCTGCTTGGCTTCCGGCGATTGCAGGCGCTCCAGGAAAAGGCGCCCCTCCTCGGAAATGGTCTCGGCCACGGCCTTGCCGTAGCGCGTCTTCATCAGTCGCTTGGTGAGGCGGATGGATTCCGCGGGCAAGGCCGCCAGCGCAGATGCGACAGCAAGTGATTTTTCGAGGAGCTGTTCCTGCTGGACCACGGCGGTCACCATGCCTGCTTCGTACGCCTGCTGCGCGGTGAACGGCTGGCCGAGGAGCAGCAGCTCCGCGGCGCGCGGGTAGCCGGCGATGAGCGGCAGCAGGAACGTGGAGCCGAACTCCGGGACGATGCCCAGCGGCACGAAGGGCAGCTGGAAGCGCGCGTTGCCCGCCGCGTATACGAGGTCGCAGTGCAGCAGCATGGTGCAGCCGATGCCGACGGCGGGGCCGCCGACCGCGGCAACTATTGGTTTTTCTATAAAAGGCATGACTTCAAAAAGACGCCAGGTGGGCGACCCCTCCCCCGACGGCGGGCGCTGAAGGAAGTCGGCGACGTCGTTGCCCGAGGTGAAGCAGTCGGCGGAGCCGTGCAGCAGGATGGCGCGCACCTCGGGGTCGGCGTCCGCCGCGGCGAGCGCCTCGGCGAGCTGCAGGTACATCTGCGCGGTGATCGCGTTCTTCTTGTCTAGGCGGTCGAAGCGCACCCGCGCCACGCGCCCCGCGGTCTCACTTCGGATCAAGGCGGAAGTCCCGGAACTGCTGGCGCAGGGTGAGCTTGGAGAGCTTGCCGGTGGCGGTGTGCGGCAGCTCGTTCACGAACACCACGTCGTCGGGCATCCACCACTTCGCGATCTTGCCTTCGTAGAACCTGAGCAGCTCCTCCCTCGACACGTCCTGACCGGGCCTTTTTACCGCCACCACCACCGGGCGCTCGTCCCACTTGGGATGGTGCACGCCGATCACCGCCGCCTCGGCGATCGCCGGGTGGGCGATGGCGATGTTCTCGAGGTCGATCGAGCTGATCCACTCGCCGCCGGACTTGATCACGTCCTTGGAGCGGTCGGTGATCTGCATGTAGCCGTCGGGGTCGAGCGTGGCGACGTCGCCGGTCGGGAACCAGCCGTCGCGCAACGGATCGCCGCCTTCCCCTTTGAAATACTCGCGGATCACCCACGGCCCGCGCACCTGCAGGTCGCCGAAGGCCTTGCCGTCGCGCGGCAGCTCCTCGCCCTCCTCGTTCACGATGCGCATGTCCACGCCGAAGATGGCGAAGCCCTGCTTGTCCTGCACCGCGAGCTTCGTTTCCTCGTCGAGCGGCGCATGCTTGGCCTTCAGCCGGCACACCGTGCCGAGCGGGCTCATCTCGGTCATGCCCCAGCCGTGGCGCACTTCCACCCCGTAGTCCTTCTGCAGCGTGCGCAGCATCGCCGGCGGGCAGGCCGAGCCGCCGATCAGCGTGCGGTTCAGCGTGGAGAAGCGCAACCCGTTCTCCTTCATGTAGTTCAGCACGCCGAGCCACACCGTGGGCACGCCGGCGCTGATGGTGACGCCTTCGGCCTCGAACAGCTCGTACACGCTCTTGCCGTCGAGCTGCGCGCCGGGAAACACCAGCTTCGCGCCGGTGAGCGCCGCCGAGTACGGCAGGCCCCAGGCGTTGACGTGGAACATCGGCACCACCGGCAGCACCACGTCGCGCGCCGCGAGGCCGAAGCTGTCGGGCA
>DASUUN010000200.1:0-2763 GCA_036374055.1 Burkholderiales bacterium | reverse complement strand
GTCTCCGTCGCCGGGATCTGCCGAGCTCCAGCGGTTTGCCGCCTTGTCGTCGCCCGGCAGCGCGCGATAGCGGTCCTGGTAGCCGTACATCGCGGCGGAAACCCCCGACATGTCGGCGATCACGTTCTTGATCTTCGCCTGGGTGATCATCTCCTGCCCCTTCAGGATGCCGCCCAGCAGCAGCCCGATGATCACCAGCACGATCGCGATCTCGACGAGGGTGAAGCCCTTTTGCGCAGTTTTCATGGTTTCCTTATCCCCAGCTCCCCTGGGTCCGTGGCAAGGTTATAGCAACGGCTGTGCCACGCCAGAAATCGTTGAAAACGTTGGCAAATTCTTGCGTTCTGCCGTGGCCGGGCGTCGGCCGGCCGACAAGGGTGTCGGACCATCGACACCTACTGCGCGCCCTGCAGCCGTTCCTCGAGCGCCCTGAGCCGCTGGGCGAGGAAGCGCGCCTCGGCCGGGTCGTCGATCTCCCCGCTGTCGAGCAGCCCGCCCAGCATGATCCTCGCCGCCTCGAGCTGGTCCATGTCCTCGAGGATGAAGATCTCCATCTGCCTTGCCCACAGCGGCACGCCGCGCGCGGTGGTATGGCTCTCGATTGCGGCGGCGTAGCGCCGCGCGAGCGCCAGGTCTTTCAGGCGGTGTTTGGCCAGCAGGGCGGCGTGCGCGAGCGCCGGCCAGCGGCGGTTCGGATCGGCGAGGTAGGCCTGGTAGACGAATTCCAGCGCCATGCGGCTGCGCGCCGGATCCGGGTTCTCCGCATAGACGCGCGCCGCCGCGAACAGCGGGTAGTCGCTGCGCGGGTCGAGCTCGAGCACCGCCTGCAGCCACGCAAGCAGGCGCTCGTAGTCGAGCTCGCGGTGGGCGCGGCTTTGCACGTACAGCATCGCGATGCGCGCCCCAGCCTGCGGCTCGCCGAAGCTCGCCAGCCGGAGCGCAGAGGCGCTCGGCGCGGGCGGCAATCCCGCTTCGGCGGCGGCGCCGGACCCGCGGCTGCCGTGCCACGCGAGCTGCGCGGCGAGCGCGAGCAGCAGGGCGGCCCACAGCCCGCCGGGAACCGCCGACAGCCGCCGCTCGCCGCTCAGAGGTTCCTCCGGTAGAAGTCGAACAGGCCGGCCGCGACGACGAGCGCGAGGTAAACCGCCATTCCCCCGAGCGCAGCGAGGTAGGCAGCAGGATCGGGCAGCCCATAGAGCAGCCATTCGGTGCGCGTCACGGCATCGAGGCGCGGAAGCAGGAACGCCGCCGCATCGACGCCCCAGCGCGCGACGTCTTGGGCGAGCGAGGCTTCCGCGAGCGGCTCGCCGGCGATCGCCTGGATCGCGGCCATGGAGCGGCCGAGGAGATACAGGCCCGCCACGGCGGCGATCGCCGGCACGAGCTGCGCCAGCGTCATGGCGAAAAACAGCGTGGCGGCGGCCACCAGGGTGCATTCGAGCGCCAGCGACACCGCCCACGCCGCTACCGCCGCCGGCGGCGCCCACAGCAGCAGCGGCAGCGCGAAGACCGCGGCGAGCACCGCGGCGCAGGCGGCAAATCCTGCGAGCCGCCCGAGATACTGCGTGAGCCGCGACAGCGGCAGCGCGAGCATCAGCTCGAGCGCCTTGTCGTTGATCTCGCGCAGCGTGCTGCCGGCGACCTGCGCGGCGATCAGGAACACCGCGGCGGCGCGCAGCACCGCGGCGACCAGGGAAGCCTGCAGCGCGAGGCTCTCGGTGACCGCGACCTGGGACAGGAAAGCGGCGAGCGCGACGCCAAGCGCGATGCAGCCGAGCGCGAGCCATGGCAGGCCGCCGCGGCGGGCTTCGAGCAGCACGAGGCGGGCGAGGGTGGCGGCCGGCATGGCTTCTGTAGACTAGTCGCGGGAATCGCAACATGCAAACCGCGTCAGCCACAGAGCCGGGGATGCGCCGCATCGCCAACGCCACCTGGGGATTGAGCCAGCGCTACTGGCGGCTGGTGGTGGTGGCCATGCTCGCGCTGCTCCACGTCGCGGTGTTCCGCGGCGTCACCGATCCGTGGGCGCGCGCGCTGCTGCTCGCGCACCTCGGCCTGCTGCTCCTGTGGCAGCCGTTCCTGCGCGCCGAGCAGCGCGTTTCGCCGACGCAGGGCTTCATCCTGTCGCTGGTCGCGTTCGCCGTCATGCTGCAGCTGTCGTGGTGGTTCCTGGCGGGCTGGGTGGTAGTGCTGGCCGGGCTGGTCGGCGGCAAGGTGTACCAGCAGCACGCGCGCTGGCAGCGCCGCGTCTACCTCGTGGTGCTCGGCTATCTCCTGGCGCTGCTCGCCGTGGTGATCCTGCCGGAGGTCGCGCCGCGCCGCGAGATCGCCGTCGAGATCCGCGGCGCCGCGGAATTCCTGCTGCCGCTCGCGTTCGTGCTGATCGCGCTGTTCCCGGCCGAGCCGGAGGCGGGCGAGGCGGCGCAGGTCATCGACTTCTTCTACAGCGTATTCCTGATGCTGCTGCTCATGGTGGTGATCCTGGGCAGCTTCACGTTCATGACCGTGGGGCGCACGAGCTACCTCGAGGCTCTGACCTACACCGTGTTCCTCACTGCCGGCGGCGTGCTGCTGGTCGGCCTGGCGTGGAACCCGCGCAGCGGCGTCGCCGGCCTGAACGTGTTCTTCGCGCGCTATCTGTTCTCCATCGGCCTGCCGGTGGAGAAGTGGCTGCGCTTCCTGACCGAGCTGCTGCAGATGGAGACGAAGCCCGAGCGCTTCCTGGTGGAGGCGGTGGGCGCGCTGATGCGCCTTCCCGCGGTG
>DASUUN010000199.1:0-5936 GCA_036374055.1 Burkholderiales bacterium | reverse complement strand
GCATAGTGCCTCATGTAGAGAAGCGGCGACAGCGCCTTAAGGGGCGCTTAAGCGTTCCGGGCGCATGGTAGGGGCAAGCGGGGCCGCCGAAGCTACTCCATGGTTGGAACGCAGAGCCGGCAACGAGGATGCGACGCGCCGGCGGCCCCGCTGTTTCAAGGAATGCCCCAAATGCACCTGTCCAGAATGACGACTCTCAAACTGCTCAAGCGCCAGGAGTGGGGCAGGCGGCCCGCGGCCCAGCCGCGGCCGCGCCGCAGCGCCCTGAGCACCCTGCGGCTGCGGCGTCCGCCCGGCCGCAACTGATTCAAGGTCAAAACGAGGAGGACTTGCCATGCAACCGCTGTCCAGAACCGAAGTGCTTCGCCAGCGCTGGGACGACTACCGGCTCACGAAAACGCAGGCCTTCTGGCTCGCCGCCGGCGCGGTGGTGGCCACGCTGGTGGTCGGCTTCGGCATGGCCGGCTGGGTGAGCGCCGGGAGCGCGCAGAAGCAGGTCCTGGAAGCCGCGAGCACCGCGCGCCACGAGCTCGCCACGGCGATCTGCGTCGAGGAATTCATGGCCCAGGCCGACGCCAAGGCGCGCCTTGCCAAGCTGGGCGAAGCGAGCTGGTACAACCGCAGCGAGATCGTCGCCAAGGGCGGCTGGGCCACCATGCCCGACCGCCAGGAGCCGAACAGCGTGGTCGCCACGCTGTGCGCCGGCAAGCTCGCCGAGATGAAGCTCTAATTCGGGCTCTGACCCCGATTTCCGAGGTTCTTGTCGACGATTGCCCAGAGGATGATGAGGAAGCCGAGCACGCGCAGGCTGTAGACGAAGGGCGTGCGCTCGTCGCCCGCTTCGAGCAGCGCAGCGAGCACCTGGTTTGCGGCGAGCAGAAAAAAGGCGCTCGCGAAGGCGAGGAACAGGCGATCGTGCGTGGCGCGCCAGAAGCGTGCGAAGAACACCGCCGCCGCCGTGTAGCCGAGGGCCGCGGCGCCGGCCAGGAAGTCGATCATTCCGCCTCCCAGATGAACGCGTAGAGGAGGAACAGCAGGCCCGCGAGCGCCGCGAGCAGGCGCCACGGGCGCAGGTCGAGCTGCGTGGGGAACACGACGAAGTCGAAGAACAGCAGCACGTTGTTCACCGACAGGCCGACGAAGCACAGCGCGCTCCAGAAAAGCAGCCGCGTGCCGCTGCGCGCATAGCCGCGGAACAGCAGCGCCATGCAGGCCACGCTGCTCAGCGCGGCCAGCAGGTAGAGGAAGAACTTGAACGACTCCACGCTCAGCGCCCCCTCAGCTTGAACGCGTCGGCGAACGACTGGATCTTGGTGTCTCGCAGCGCATAGATCATGCGGATCAGCGTCACCGGGCGCTCCTGGTACGCCTGCGCCAGTGTGCGCACCTTCTCGTGCAGCTCGTCGTTGGCCGGGCGGAACTGCACGCGCTTGTCGGGACCCACGGCGATCAGGCCGCGCGCCTGGAACTGGTCCAGGTAGCGCAGCGCGTCGGCGTCGCTGATCGACGAGGCCGGGCGCAGCTTGGCGGCGAGCACCGCCGGCGCCCACCAGGTATCGGCGTTCTCGAACAGGGCGAGCAGCAGCTCGGCCGCGTCCACCGAAGGCAGCACGGTCTGGATGAAGCGGCAGAACTCGTCGGAAAAAGCGGAATCTTCCATTACAGGGGCAGTTGCAGCTCCGGCGGCTCCTCGGCCTCGGCCTCGGCGCGGGGAAACGCGCGCAGGTCCTTGGTGATGGCGGCGCGCAGGTAGGAATCGACCCACCAGAACACGTCCTGGCGGCGGATCGACCGGCGGATGCGGCGCATGCGCGCGGCGCGCTCGCCCGCCGGCATGGCGTACGCCTCGCGGATGGCGGCGGACACGCCTTCGATGTCGTAAGGATTGACCAGCAGCGCGTCGGGCGCGAGCTGCGCCGCCGCGCCGGCGAACTCGGACAGGATCAGCACGCAGTCTTCCTCGATGCTGCACGCGCAGTACTCCTTGGCCACCAGGTTCATGCCGTCCTTGAGCGGCGTGACCAGCGCGATGTCGGCCGCGCGGTAGTACGCGAGCAGCTCGAGGCGGCTGAGGTTGCGGTATTCGTACCACACCGGCACCCAGCCGCCCGGGCGGGCGTAGGCGCCGTTGATCTTGCCCACCAGCTGCTCGATCTCGGTGCGCAGGCGGTGATACTGGCCGATGTCCTCGCGGCTGGGCACCACCACCTGCATGAGCGACACGCGCCCGCGCATCTCCGGGTAGCGCGCGAGCAGATGCTGGAACGCCGCGAGACGCTGCGGGATGCCCTTCGTATAGTCGAGCCGGTCGATGCCGAGAATCAGGCGCCGGTTGGGCAGCAGGCGGTGCAGCTCCTGGGCCTTGCCCGCCACGTCGGGCGCGGCGGCGCGGCGCATGAAGGCGTTGAAATCGATGCTGATCGGGAAGTCGCCCACCACCGTGCCGCGCGCGGCCAGGCCCGCCGCCTGCACGCAGGCGAGGAAGTTGCGCCGGTCGCGCGCCGTCTGGAAGCCCAGCAGGTCGAACCTGAGCAGCGCCTGCAGCAGCGGCCGGCGCCAGGGTAGCTTGAGGAAGATGTCGGGCGACGGAAACGGGATGTGCAGGAAAAATCCCAGGCGCGCCCGCGAGCCGAGCAGGCGCAGCTCGGCCGCCAGGTTCATGAGGTGGTAATCGTGCACCCAGACGAAGCTGCGCGCGTCGGCGCGCGCATGCACGGTGCGCGCGAACTTCTGGTTCACCTTGCAGTACGTGCGCCAGTAGTTGGCGTCGAAATTGCAGAGCGAGGGAAGGTCGTGGAACAGCGGCCAGATCACCTCATTGGAAAAGCCGAGGTAGAAGTCGCGCACCTCCGCGTCGTCGAGCGGCACCGGAACCAGGGTGTAGCCCGCGCTGCGGCTCATCCCGGCGAGCGCCGGCCCGAACTCCTTGGCCGTGCCGCTCGCCCCGGTCCAGCCCACCCAGGTTCCGCCGCGGTTGCGCAGCACGGGCAGCAGGGCCGTCACCAGGCCGCCGCTCGCCGGCTCGGCGTGCCAGTGCCCCTCCGCGCGGGTGAACGAGAAGGGCAGGCGGTTGGATACGACGATGAGCCGGCCCGGCCGGCTGCCTATGCGCTTCTTCAGGGGTCGGGGCCTTTATTAGAAGAAAAACGGCCGTTGCCGACAGGCTCAACACTTGTGGGAAACAGGAAATCCCACCCAGAGGAAAGAGCCACCCGCATTGCACCCGTCGGTACGGCCGCAATTCATGATGCACCGCCGAAACTTAAGGAAGACTTAAGCGCCGTGTGCTCGCCGGCAGCGGGGCGCTGCGGCAGGGGCAATTTTATGACAACCGCCAGCCCCGGCTGCCCGCCGCCCGGATGCGCGTCCGAAAGCGTGATGCTGCCCTGGTGGTGCTCGACGATCGCCCGCGAAATGGCGAGCCCCAGGCCGCTGCCGCGCGTGTGGTCGCCGGCCACGCGGTGGAAGCGCTCGAATACCCGCTCGCGCTCGGCCTCGGGAATGCCGCGCCCGGCGTCCACCACCGCGAGCTCGATGCCGTCTTCCTGCACGCGCACCGAGACGGTGACCGCGCTCTCGCGCGGCGCATAGCGCAAGGCGTTGTCGACCAGGTTCTCGATCAGCGAGCGCAGCTGCGGCTCGCTGCCCAGCATCGGCGCCGCGGACGGCGCATCGGCGCCCAGGTCCACGTCCTGCGCCTCGGCCTGGGCAGCGTAGCGGCCGACCACCTCGCGCACCAGCCGCGCCAGGTCGGTCGCGGCGAAGGGCTCGGCCTGCACCCCGGGCTCGAGGCGCGCGAAGTCGAGCAGCTGCTGCACCAGCCGGCGCGCGCGCTCGACGCCGTGAGCCAGCTCGCGGAAAGCCGCCTCGCGCGCCTGCGCGCTATGGGCGCGCTCGGCAAGCTGCACCTGCAGCGCGAGCGCCGCCACCGGCGAGCGCAGCTCGTGCGCCGCATCGGCGAGGAAGCGGCGCTGCGCGTCGAGCGAGCCCTCCAGGCGCGCGAGCAGCGCATTGATCTGCTCCACCAGCGGCGCGAGCTCCTCCGGCACGCCGTGCGTGGGCAGCGGGTCCAGGCGCGACGCGTCGCGGTCGCTCACGCGGCGCGAGGTCTCGTCCAGCGGCGCGAGGCCGCGCTTTAGCACCCAGGCGACGATCACCACGAGCAGCGGGATCAGCATCAGCATCGGCATGAGCACGCTGATGGACAGGTCGCGCGCCAGCACGTCGCGCGCGGCGAGCGCCTGCCCGACCTGCACGATGCCCTCCTCCGTGACGTGGGTATAGACGCGCCAGGCGCCCTCCTGGGTGCCCACGGAGGCGAAGCCCTCCTGGTAGGTCTGCGCCAGGTCGGCTGGCAGCGACGGCAGCGCGGTCTCGAAGTAGATGCGCCCGGTCTTGTCGTAGGCGCGCACCGACAGCTCGAAGCCGGGCCGCGCGATGCGGATGCGGCGCGTCTGCGACCAGTCCTCGCGCAGGTGCACCGCGTGCGCGACCTGGCGCAGCTCCTCGTCGAACACGCGGCCGACCTCGTTGCGCGTCAGCGCGTAGGTCGCGCCCAGGACCACGGCCGTGCCCAGGACGAGGGCGCTCGCCATCCACAGGACGAGGTTCGCCCGGATGGAGGTCACTGCAGCAGAGCGATGCGGTAGCCGACGCCGCGCACGTTGCGGATGAGCTGGGGCTTCAGCTTCCTGCGCAGGTGGTGCAGGTGCACTTCGATGCTGTTGGAGCCCACCTCCTCGCCCCAGCCGTAGACCGCGTCCTCGAGCTTCTCGCGCGACACCACGGCGCCGGGCTCCTTCATCAGCGCTTCCAGCACGGCGAACTCGCGCGCCGAGAGCTCGACCGGGGCGCCGCGGAACGTGACCAGCCGCTTCGCCGGGTCGATGGTGAGCGCGCCGTAGCTCATCTCGGGGGAGCCGCGGCCGTCGCGCCGCCGGATCACGGCGCGCGCGCGCGCCAGCAGCTCGTCGAGGTCGAAGGGCTTGACCAGGTAGTCGTCGGCGCCGTTGTCCAGGCCCACCACCCGGTCGGCGACCGAGTCGCGCGCCGTGATGATCACCACCGGCAGCTCCTTCCCCGAGCGGCGCAGGGACTTGAGGATCTCCAGGCCGTCGCGCCGCGGCAGCCCCAGGTCGAGCAGTGCGAGGTCGTAGACCGCGTTGGCCAGGGCGAGCTCGGCTTCCCCCCCGTCGCGCACCCAGTCCACGGTGTAGCCGCCATCATGCAGGCCGGCGACGACGGCGCGGCCGATCATGGGGTCGTCTTCGACTACCAGGACTCGCATGGCGCCATTTTGCCTGCGGAAACCGTTAAGAACGACTTAAGTCGGGACCAGACCGGCGCCGGGCGGCCTAGGTCACCCCCGGAGGACGGGTAAGGGCAGGTAACCTGCGGCTGCTACCGTCCCGGCATGACGCGTCAGCTGATCGCGGTCGTGGCGCTGTGCCTGGCCGCCCCGGGGTGCAGCGCGCTGCTGCCGAGCAGCCGCGAGGCCACCCACAGCCCGTGGCGCAGCTACGAGGAAGCTCAGCTCACTTTCGACAAGGTGATCCCGGGCGAGACCACCGAGGTCGACCTCAACGCCCTCAAGCTCGACCCGCGCAGCAATCCCAACATCGCCATCCTGAACTACTCGGAAGTGCTGATGCGCTTCGTGCCGCACGCCTCGATCTCGGTCGACGACCTCGACGGCGGGGTGCGCGAGTGCCTGAGCGCGAAAGTGCTGTGCAAGGGCTTCGCCATCAGCCAGAGCAGCGTGCACCGCAACCGCAACGGCAACTTCGTCGCCGACTTGCTGGGCTTCAGCAAGACCACGCAGATCACCGGCTGGAAGTTCCACGGCCTGCTGCTCATCAAGGAGGGCGTGGTGATCTACAAGCTCTCCGGCGGCACGCCCTCCATCGCCCAGGAGGAGGAGAACACCAACCCCCTGG
>DASUUN010000198.1:0-25394 GCA_036374055.1 Burkholderiales bacterium | reverse complement strand
AAGGTGCCGGCCCAGTGGGCCGCGCGGTGCTCCCTGCTGTACTCGCCGAGAGACTTGAGCAGGCTTGCAGGATTGTTCATGTGCCACCGCCTTTCATCACCGGAGATCCCTCTGATGCTTTAGATCATGAATACGCCGCGTACATCCATCCTCCAAAGCAAGGATCGCACCCTCCGTCCGCGCTATGCTTGGGCCCTTGGCGTAACAAACGCGCCGGGCGGCTTCGCAGTTGACCTGTTTGCTGTCGGAGCATTCCCGTCGATTTTCGTTTACAGTGTTTCGAAATGAACGAACCGCGGAGCGCGGTTGTGGTCAAATCGTTGACGCAGCGATGCTGAAAGAGATCCTAGGAGTCGCCGACGATCCGCCGGCGAAGAGGCGCTGGTTTCACGATGATTTCTTCGACCTCTTCGTGTGGCAGGCGCACGGCGAGGTGACCCTGTTCCAGCTGTGCTACGGCGCGGACGCGACCGAGCGCGCCCTGGTGTGGGACAAGTCGCGCGGCTTCTTCCACGACGGCCCGCCCGGATCGCAGGACGTCATTTCACGCTTCGAAGACGCCGCCGCGGCGCTGCCCGAGGACATCCGCAGCGAGATCCGGCAGAAGGTCCACGAATACGCCGGGCGGCGCCTGTCGGTCACCTCCCGGCGCAGGCGTTTCCGCCGCGCCTCCTGGCAGAAAAAGTAGCTATCTTCTGGAAGCCGGGACGCCTATCGCCACGGGCCGGACCGCGGCCCCGGAGGCGCCCTTCTCGCGCGCCGGCAGGATCAGGGTGCAGGAGGTCCACACCCGGTCGCGCGCCAGCTCGTCGAGCTTGGCGTTCTCGATGTGGTGCACGCCCGCCTGCGTCAGCAGGTGGTGGTGCACCGCGAAAGGCAGGCCTTCCGGAGCGCCCGGCGCCGGTCCGGCCTTGCCCTGCAGCATGCCTTCGGCGACCGCGTCGATGAACGGCGTATCGAGCCCCACCGCGACCACGCGCCGCTGCGCCAGGTACTGCGCCGCGTCGTAGGACAGCCCCGGCGCCTGCGTGTAGTAGAGCTTCGCGTTATCCGGGTCGCTCCAGTGCTCGCCCCAGCCCGTGTGCACGTAGACCACGTCGCCCGGGAGGATGCCCCGGCTCGCGAGCCCCTGGGCCTTGAGCATGCCCTGGATATCGGCCGCCGTGACGACCTCGCCGCCCTTCATGCCGGCTTTCTTGTAGGCTTTCGCGTCGAGCAGCACCGCCGAGGTGACGATCGGCGGGATCTTGTCGACGCCCAGCTTGAGCAGCGGCGACTCCGGCGTGGGTTTCACGTCGCTCTGCGTGAAGCCGCCGTAGTACGTGGCGCCCTCGGCGGGCAGCGGCGCCTTGCCGTCCCACGGCTGGGGCAGCACGGCGAAGTGCGCGAGAGCGTCGATCTGCGTGCCTTGGTGCCCGTGCTCGTTGCCCTCGTTCAGGGTTTCGCTGTTGAACAGCTGCCGGGTGCCCGGGATGCCCGCGCTGGCCTTGGGCTTCACCTCGTAAGGGCCTCCGAACGGCGACAGCGGCATGCTGTTCGAGCGTATCTGCGACACCTCGTACGGCTTGGCGTAAGGCTGCTGCATGTGCCAGGCGCAGCGGTTCAGGGTGGCGGGACCGATCTGGTTCGCCATCCCGCGCTCGTCGCCCGCCGGCCAGGGCGGGGCAGGCACCTTCATGCGCTGCAGCTTCACCGGCTCGGTGGCGTGCGCGCCGCAGACTGCGAACAGCAGAATCCACTTAAGATAAGCGCTCATGGGCATGATGGTCGACGGTGTATGGCGGGACATTCCGCGCGACACCAAGTCTACAGGCGGCGCCTTCGTGCGGCCGGAGAGCGGCTTTCGCGGTTCGATTACGCCGGAGAACGTGAAAAAAGGCCGCTATCGCCTCTATGTAGCGAAATCCTGCCCCTGGGCGCACCGCACGCTGGTCGTGCGCGCGATGAAGGGCCTCGAGAAGGCCATCCCGGTGTTCTACGCCGGCCCGGACATGCTGGAAAACGGCTGGGAATACGCGCAGGGCGGCATCCGCTACCTGCACGAGCTCTATGCGAAGGCCAGGCCAGGCTACACCGGGCGCGTCACCGTGCCGGTCCTCTGGGACGAGCAGGCAGGGACCATCGTGAACAACGAGTCGGCCGAGATCATCCGCATGCTGAACCGGGATTTCGACGC
This sequence comes from Burkholderiales bacterium, assembly GCA_036374055.1. Lineage (GTDB taxonomy): Bacteria > Pseudomonadota > Gammaproteobacteria > Burkholderiales > SG8-39 > SCGC-AG-212-J23. Next base: position 23,218 of record DASUUN010000198.1, on the reverse strand, counting down.
TCTCGCGACCCGCAAGCTGGATGATCTTTATCCCGACAGCCTGAAACGGCAGATCGACGGCACCAACGAGCGCGTCTACCGCACGGTGAACAACGGCGTGTACCGCGCCGGCTTCGCCACCGCGCAGGACAAGTACGAGCAGGCGGTGACGGAGTTGTTCGCCACGCTCGACTGGCTGGAGAAGCGGCTGGCGAAGCGCCGCTGGCTGTGCGGCGCGCGTTTCACGGAAGCGGATGTGCGCCTTTTCACCACGCTGGTAAGGTTCGACGCGGTCTATTACTCCCACTTCAAGTGCAACCTGCGGCGGCTTATCGACTACCCGAGACTATGGCGCTACACGCGACGCATCTATGCCCTTCCCGGAGTGGCGCGCACGGTCGACCTGGCCGAGATCAAGGCGCATTACTACCGCAGCATGAAGCACATCAATCCCACGCAGATCGTGCCAAAAGGGCCGCGGCTGGACTTTCGGCTGCCCTGAGCCTGCTGCTCGGCGGCCTGGTTGCCGGGACGGCGCAGGCGAGCAGCGATCCGTTCGCCGACCTGTTCGGCGTCTGGGGGGCGGGGATCGGCGCGGTCATACGCCTGGAGCGCTCGCCTTACGTCGACGCCGGCATGCGGCGCGACTTCATCCCGATGTACATGTACGAGGGCAACGTCGTCTTCCTGCGCTCCAACAGCGTCGGCCTGAAGTTCGGTCCGTCCCGCGAGCGGCGCCTCGAGCTGTTCCTGCGGCACCGGTTCGAGGGCACGCCGACCGACGAGATCCCCGCGGCGCTGGCCGGCATGGCGCGCCGCGAGCCGGGCATCGACGCCGGTATCGGCGGCAGCTGGGGCGGTGCCTGGGGCATCGCCTACGCCGAGCTGCTGCAGGACGTGTCGACCGCCTCGGAAGGCAGCGAGCTGCGCCTGGGCTACAAGTACCCGTGGCGCCGCGGGCAGCTGTTCGTGCGCCCGTATGCGACGCTGGCGCTGCGCAGCTCGGAGCTCAACGACTACTACTACGGCGTGCGGCCCGAGGAAGCGGTGCCGGGCCGGCCGGCCTACGAAGCGCAATCGGGCGGCGCGGTCGAGGCCGGCGTGATCGCGACCTACCAGCTGGAAGGGCGCTGGCGACTGCTCGCCGGGGCCGCGGTCACGCGCTACGCGAATACGGTGGCCGGCAGCCCGGTCATCGACCGGCGCACGCACGCCACGCTCACCGTGGGGGCGCTGTACGACCTCTCGCCGCAGACCGATCCCTGGACCTCGAGCCGCCCGCTCATCGTGCGGGCCTACTACGGCGAATCGAGCGATTGCGACGTGGTGCCGATCGCGACGCTGCGCTGCACCAGCACCCATACGCAGGACAAGACCGACGTCGCCGGCGTGGACATCGGCCGGCCGTTCATCGATCGCCTGAACGGCTGGCCGGTCGACCTCGCCGGCTTCGTCGGGCTGATCCGCCACAAGGAAAAGGGCTTCCAGGAAGACTTCTGGCAGATCAACGTCTACCTCAAGGCCTACTACTACGGCTTTCCGTGGGACGCGCGCCTGCGCACGCGCCTCGGCCTGGGCGTGGGCCTCGCCTTCGCGGAGCAGGTGCCCTTCGCCGAGCAGCGCGATCAGGCGCTGCGCGGGCGCGGCACCTCGAAGCTGCTCCAGACCCTGGACCCGACGATCGACTTCAGCCTCGGCGACCTGCTCGGCGTGAAGCGCCTAAGCGATACCTACCTCGGGGCGGGCGTGTCGCACCGCTCCGGCATCTTCGGCACCTCCCAGCTGCTGCGCAACGTCGACGGCGGCTCGAACTACATCTACGGCTACGTCGAAAGCGCCTTCTAGGAATTCGGTAGGAATTCGGGGTCAGTGTCGTAATTCGATCTTCGCGTAGCTGTGCGAATTAGACACTGACCCCGAATTCCTAAAAGCGCCTCCTAGCCGAGTGACGAGTAGCCGCCGTCCACCGGGATCGCCGTGCCGGTGACGAAGTCGGAAGCCCGGCTGCACAGGAACACCGCGATGCCGGCGAGGTCCCGCGGCTCGCCCCAGCGCCCGGCCGGCGTGCGCGCGAGCACGCGCTCGTGCAGCCCATGGACCTCCCTGCGCGCGCGCCGCGTGAGGTCGGTGTCGATCCAGCCGGGGAGCACCGCGTTCACCTGGATCGAGTCGCGCGCCCAGGCGGCTGCCAGCGACCGGGTGAGCTGCACGATGGCGCCCTTGCTCGCGCCGTAGGGCGCGGCGAACGACGCGCCGAACAGCGACATCATCGAGCCGATGTTGACGATCTTGCCGCCGCCGGCACGCGTCATGTGCGGGTACGCGGCCTGCGCGGCGACGAAGGCGCTGGTGAGGTTGGTGTCGAGCACCTCGCGCCACTCCCCGAGCGTGTAGTCCTGCGGCGCCTTGCGGATGTTGGTGCCGGCGTTGTTGACCAGGATGTCGAGCCGGCCGAGGCGCCGCGCGGCCTCGTCCACCAGCGCGCGGCACGCCGCTTCGTCCCGCAGATCGCACTCCAGCGCGCAGGCGCCGGTGCCCAGCGCCGCCACCGCCGCGGCATTCTTCTTCGCGTCGCGCCCGGCGATCGCCACCGCCGCCCCGGCTTCGGCCAGGCCCTGCGCCATGCCCAGGCCGATGCCGCCGTTGCCGCCGGTCACCAGCGCCGTCCTTCCCTTCAGGTCGAAGATAGTTGACAAAAGCAAGCATCCTTTCCACGATGCGCGGCATGCGCGTCGACGAGGTCCGCCGCTTCAACCGATTCTACACACGCCGCATCGGCGCCCTGCGCGGCGGCCTGCTGGGCAGCGAGTTCTCGCTGCCGGAAGCCCGCGTACTCTACGAGATCGCCCAGTCCGGGGAGCCGACCTCGACGCAGCTCGCGCGCGAGCTCGACCTGGACCTCGGCTACCTGAGCCGCCTGCTCCAGTCGCTGAGGAAGCGCGGTCTGGTGCAGGCGAGTGTGTCCCCGCGCGATGCGCGCCGCAGCCTGCTGTCGCTCACTGCGCGGGGCCGCAAGGCGTTCTCGGTTCTCGACAGCCGCTCGCGCGAGGAGGTGGCGGGGATGCTCGGCAAGCTGCCCGGCGCGGCGCAGGCGCGGCTGGTCGAGGCGATGAAGACGGTCGAATCCCTCCTCGGAGAGCGGCAGGCGCAGCCGCGCATCGCGCTGCGCGCGCACCGGCCCGGCGACCTGGGCTGGGTGGTGCACCGGCACGGCGCGCTGTACGGGCAGGAGTACGGCTACGACGAGCGCTTCGAGGCGCTGGTGGCGGGCATCGTGGCGAAGTTCGTGCAGGGCTACGACCCGGCGCGCGAGCGCTGCTGGATCGCCGAGCTGGACGGTGAAGCGGTGGGTTCAGTCTTCCTGGTTCGTCAATCGAAACGGGTGGCGAAGCTGCGCCTGCTGCTGGTCGAGCCGCGGGCGCGCGGGCTGGGCATCGGCAGGCGCCTGGTGGAGGAGTGCATCGGCTTCGCCCGCGACAAGGGCTACCGCAAGCTCGTGCTATGGACGCAGTCCAACCTCGATGCGGCCCGGGCCATCTACCGGGGCGCGGGGTTTTCACTGCTCCGGACCGAAAAGCATGCGAGCTTCGGCGTGAAGCTCACCGGCGAATACTGGTCCCTGACGCTCTGACTAGAACTGCGCGGAGTAGCGCACCACGCAGTTGCGCCCGCGCTGCTTGGCCTGGTAGAGCGCGCGGTCGGCGCGCGCGGCGAGCGCGTCGAGGCTGCGCCCGTCCTCCGGGAAGCAGGCGACGCCGATGCTCACCGAGGAGTCGATCGACTTGCCCTCCAGCGCGAGCGCGGTGGCCGAGACGGCCTTGCGGATGCGCTCGGCGACGTCGACGGCGCCCTTGGGCGGCGTCTCGGGCAGCAGCACGATGAACTCGTCGCCGCCGTAGCGCGCCGGCACGTCGGTGGCGCGCAGCTCGGCCTGGATGGCGTTGGCGAGCTGGCGCAGCAGCCGGTTGCCCGCGTCGTGGCCGTAGGCGTCGTTCACCCGCTTGAGGTTGTCCGAGTCGATCATCAGCACGCTCGCCGGGCGGTCGTAACGCAGCGCCTGGCCGAACAGGCGATTGCCGGCGATGGCGAAGCCGCGGGTGTTGAACAGGCCGGTGAGGTCGTCGGTCTCCGACAGCAGCTTGGCGCGCTGCAGCCCGTAGCGGATGTCGGCCGAGAACATGGTAGTGATGTAGGCCACCAGCAGCACGGGGGCGAGCTGCGCCGCGAAGCCGGCGGCAAAGCGCAGCGAGACCAGCTCCTCCACGTCGAGGTTGCCGCCGAGCAGGATGTAGCACGCCGCGATCAGCGCGACGTTCACCAGGGTGGTCACCTTGCCCAGGGTCAGCGCCGAGGTGATCACCGCCAGCAGGTAGGCGTTCAGCAGCGGGCTTGCCAGCCGGTCGGTGAACCACAGCACCCAGGTGACGAAGGCGATCATCCCCCAGGTCTCGATGGCGATCTTCCAGCGCGTCTCGCGCCGGTAGAAGTTCGCATAGCGGAAGCTCATGACGAGCGCCGCGTAGAAGAACAGGCCCGAGGACAGCGCGGCGTTGATTTCGGGGTCCTGGCTGGCGCCGCCGAATACCACGTACAGCAGCACGAGGATGAGCAGCAGCCAGTGGATCTCGGCCACGGTGCGCGAGATGCCGCGCAGCTCCTCCTGCTCCAGCGAGGTCGCCAGGGCGGGCTTCGCCCCGCCCGCCGGACCCTTGAGCATGGCCTGGACGATCGCCGCCATGTTTGTTGTTCTCCCTTTCCCCCAGACCGTATTATCGGTCCGCAAACCGGAGCGTGCCATGGAAAAATCCCTCGAAGGCCGGCGGGTGCTGGTCACCGCCGGCGCGGCCGGCATCGGCCTCGCCATCACCCGCAGTTTCGTCGCCCACGGCGCGCGCGCGCACATCTGCGACGTCGACGAGAGCGCCTTGCAGCGCTGCCGGGCCGAGCTGCCGTCCGTCAGCCAGACGAAAGCCGACGTCAGCCGCGTGGCCGACGTGGAGCGGCTGTTCGCCGACGTCGAGCGCCACCTCGGCGGCCTCGACATCCTGGTCAACAACGCGGGCATCGCCGGCCCCACCGCCAAGGTCGAGGACGTCAGCCCCGAGGACTGGGAGCGCTGCATCGGCGTCGACCTGAACGGCATGTTCTATTGCACGCGCAAGGCGATGCCGCTCATCAAGGCGGCCGGCGGCGGCAGCATCATCAACCTGTCGTCGATCGCCGGGCGCTTCGGCTTCGCCATGCGCACGCCTTATTCGGCGGCCAAGTGGGCGGTGGTCGGCTTCACCCAGAGCCTGGCGGTGGAGGCGGGGCCCGACGGCGTGCGCGCCAACTGCATCCAGCCGGGCATCGTCGAGGGCGAGCGCGTCGAGCGCATCATGGCCGCCAAGGCCGAGCAGCTCGGCGTATCCAAGGACGAGGTGCGCAAGCGCATGGTCGAGGGCATCGCCCTCAAGACCACCGTCACCGCCGAGGACATCGCCAACACCGCCTTGTTTCTGGCGAGCGACGCCGGCCGGCATATCAGCGGCCAGGCGATCTCCGTCTGCGGCGGCGCTAGGTACCTCGTTTAGAAAACCTGAAATCGCAGTGGCTGGCGCCCTGCATCAGTGTTTGGGTGCGTTTGAGCTCGAGCTCGCCCGAAAACCCCTCGGCCATGGCGAAGTCGCGGCTGCAGTGGATCAGCGCGCCGAGCTCGGGCAGGCCGAGCTCCTGGAACAGTTCCGCGTAGCGGCAGCGGGTGACGTTGAACTCGAGCCGCTCGTCGGTGGCGGCCGGCAGCGGCTGGATCTCCAGCGCGCCGCCGGCGGACCAGAGCGCAGCGACCTTGCGCAGCGCTTCCAGGTCGCGGCCGAACTGCGCCGCCCAGCGCCCGCCGTCCTCCCGGGCGAGCTCGCGGATCGCTTCGCGCGCGACCTCGTTGGCGCGCTCCTTGCCGAAGGCGCGCTGGAACGCCTGGATCATGGGGATGAGCACGCCGGCTTCGATGCGGCGGCGCTCGAGGTGGGTGATTGTCATGGGTCGAGCCTCACGGATTAGAATCGAAGCATGTCCGCTCCCCAAGGAAAAGTCATCATCACCTGCGCGGTGACCGGGTCGATCCACACCCCGACCATGTCGCCCTACCTGCCGGTCACCCCCGAGGAGATCGCCGAGGCGGCGACCGGCGCGGTGCAGGCGGGCGCCGCCATCGTGCACCTGCACGCGCGCAACCCCAAAGACGGCAGCCCCAGCCAGGACCCGGGGCTGTTCCGCCAGTTCCTGCCGAAGATCAAGGCGGCCTGCGACGGGGTCATCAACCTCACCACCGGCGGCGCGCCGACCATGACCATCGAGGAGCGGCTGCAGCCCGCGCTGCAGCTCAAGCCCGAGGTGGCCTCGCTCAACATGGGCTCGATGAACTTCGGCCTGTACGAGATGCTCGGGCGCTACAAGGAGTTCAAGCACGCCTGGGAAAAGCCCTACCTCGCGGGCTCCGACGACCGCATCTTCAAGAACACGTTCAAGGACATCGCCTACATCCTGCAGTCGTGCGCCGACAACGATACGCGCTTCGAGATCGAGTGCTACGACATCGGGCACCTCTACACCGCGGCGCACTTCCTCGAGCGGCGCCTGGTGAAGCCGCCGCTGTTCATCCAGTCGGTGTTCGGCATCCGCGGCGGCATCGGGCCGCACCCGGAGGACGTGCTGCACATGAAGCGCACCGCGGACCGCCTGTTCGGCGACGCCTACTACTGGTCGGTGCTCGGCGCCGGGCGCAACCAGATGTTCATCGCCGCGATGTCGGCGGTGATGGGCGGCAACGTGCGCGTCGGCCTGGAGGACAGCCTGTGGCTGGGGCGGGGGCAGCTGGCGAAATCCAACGCCGAGCAGGTGGCGAAGGCGCGCCGCATTCTGGAGGAGCTGGGCTTTTCGATTGCGACTCCCAACGAGGCGCGGGAGATGCTCAAGTTAAAAGGAGGAAGGAATGTCGGTTTCTAGGCTTCTTGCGGTTCTCGTATTGGGCGCGGTCACGCTCGTCTCGCATGCTCAGGAGTGGCCGAGCAAGCCCGTCAAGTTCGTCTCGCCCTACCCGCCGGGCGGCTCGGTGGATCCGCTCGCGCGGCTGTTTGCGGCGAAGATCAGCGAATCGCTCAAGCAGCAGTTCATCGTCGAGAATCGCACCGGCGCCTCGGGCATCATCGGCACCGACTACGTCGCGAAGAGCGCGCCGGACGGCTATACGTTCGTGTTCATCTTCGACACCCACGCGGTGCACCAGGCGCTCAACCCGCAGTTGCCGTTCGACCCGGTGAAGGACTTCGCGCCGGTGATGATCGTCGGCACGGCGCCGATGGCCATTTCCACGGGAGCGGCCAAGCCCTACAAGAGCTTCAGGGAGGTGCTGGAGGCGGCGAAGGCGAAGCCCGACGCCGTGACCATCGGCAACGTCGGCAACGGCTCGCTCGGCCACCTCGCCAGCATCCTCGTCAGCCAGGCGGCGGGCGTGAAGCTCGTGCCGGTCCCGTACAAGGGCGGCGGCCCCTTGCACGTCGATGCGCTGGGCGGCCAGATCGACCTCGCCATCGCCTCGGTCGCCGCCCAGGCGTCCCATGTGCGAGGCGGGAAGCTGCGCGCGCTCGTGCAGACCGGCGAGAAGCGCTCCGCGCTGATGTCCGACGTCCCGACCCTGGCCGAAGCCGGCGTGCGCGGCGTGGAGCCGGCCTATGCCTTCTGGGGCATCCTCGCGCCGGCGGGCACGCCCCGGCCGATTATCGACCGCCTGCACGCCGAGATCGTGAAGGCGATCAAGCTGCCCGACGTCGGCAAGACGCTTACCGGGACCCTGGGCATGGACGTGCAGGCGCTCAGCCCCGAAGCCACCCTGCGGTTTATTCAGGCCCAGATGGCGCGCTGGGGCAAGGTGGTCAAGGACAACGACATCCGGGTGCAATAGCCGGAGAAAGGGGCCGCAACGCGGCCCCTTTCGTCCATGAGACTGTCCTATCTGCCGCCGCTGCTGGTCTATGCGGCGTACGGCGTGTCGGGGCTCACGGGCATCGTCGGCGCCTTCTTCGTCAAGGACTTTCTGGATGTCTCCGCCGCGTTCGTGGCGGGGCTGGCGTTCTGGGCTGGCATCCCGTGGGCGCTCAAGATGCCGGTGGGCCACGTGGTCGACCTGATCTGGCGCTGGAAGGCCGTGCTGGTGTGGCTGGGCGCGGGCATGATCGCCGCGAGCCTTCTCATCATGATCGGCCTGATCAGCCACAGGGAGGCGATGAGCGCCGTCATGAGCCCGACGGCGTGGTTCGTGACGGCCTCGCTCGTGGCGCCGACCGGGTACATGATCCAGGACGCGGTGGCCGATGCGATGACGGTCGAGGCCGTGCCGCGCGTCGACGAAAAGGGCGCGCCCTACGACCAGCATGCGCTCAAGTCCATGCACACCACCATGCAGACCCTGGGGCGCGTGGCGGTGATCGGCGGGCTCGCCCTCGTGGCGCTCGCCAACGTCTATCTCTTCTATGGCACCGAAAACCTGCCCCAGCCGCAACGCGCGGCGCTCTACGCACGCGTCTACTGGCTCGCGCTGGTGATCCCCGCGCTCTCGGTCGCCGGCGTGGTGCTGCACGGCGTGCTGAAGATGCGCAGGGCGGCGCGCCTGCGCGCCCTGGGCCGCTCCGGGGACGAGATCGCACGGCTGCTCGACGCGCAAGGCGAGGAGAAGACGCATCCCAACTGGTGGATCCTCGGCGGCAGCGTGGCGTTCGTCGCGATCACGCTGTCGGTCGGATTGGGCGGCCTGCCGGCGGCGCAGGAGATCATCTTCGCGGGGTCGTTTGCCATCATCCTGTTCCTGCTCTGGCGCCTGGCGCGCGAGCTTGCCCCGGCGGCGCGCGAGACGCTGATCGCCACGGCCCTGATCATATTCGTCTACCGTGCGATGCCGACCTCCGGCCCGGGCTACCAGTGGTGGGCAATCGACATCCTGAAGTTCGACGAGTCGTTCTTCGCGCGTCTGCAGCTCGTGGCCTACGCGCTGACGCTGGTCGGCATGTTCGTGTTCCGCCGCTACATGGCGGAAAAGCCGATCTCGGCGATCATCGTCATGCTCACCGTCGCCGGCGCGCTGCTGTCGCTGCCCAACATCGGCATGTACTACGGCCTGCACGAATGGACCGCGCGCCATACCGGCGGGCTGGTCGACCAGCGCGTCATCGCGCTCATCGACACCGCGCTCGAATCGCCCCTCGGCCAGATCGCCATGATCCCCATGCTCGCCTGGATCGCCAGTTCGGCGCCGGCCAACCTGAAGGCGACCTACTTCGCGGTCATGGCGTCGTTCTCCAATCTCGCCTTGTCCGCGAGCCAGCTCGGGACGAAGTACTTCAACCAGGTCTATACCGTCACGCGGGAGGTGCGCGACCGCGCCAACGGCGCCATCCAGGTGCCGCAGGACTACAGCGAGCTCGGCTACCTGCTCATTTCGGTGGCGCTGGTGAGCCTGACCGTACCCCTGGCCGTGGCGGCCGCAGTGCGGCTGCTGCGCTTGCGCACGGCCTGAAACTTGCCTCCCCCCACCGCATGAATCCCAGGGAACAGACCACGCGCAAAGTGCACGCGGCGCTCGAGCGCGAGCCGCGCATCAACCTGCATCGCTTCCCCATCGCGATCAGCAACGCCGGCGGCGTGGTGGTGCTGGAGGGGGAGTTGGCGGACGTCGCCGCCAAGAAGCTTGCGCTGGACCTGGCGGCCTCAGTGGGCGGGGTCAGCGGCATCGTCGACCGGCTGCGCGTCGCGCCGGGCGAGCGCCGCGGCGACGGCGCGGTGCGCGACTCGCTCGCGCGCCTGCTTCTCGAATACCCGGAGTTCCGCAACTGCGCGCTGCGCTCGCACACCAACGACAGAGTGGAAGTGCTGCGCGCGGTCGAGGACGGCGTGGGCGATATCGAGATCTCGGTGGCCGAGGGTGTCATCACGCTGGAGGGGCACGTCATCAGCCAGTCGCACCGGCGCTTCGCCGGCGTGCTCGCCTGGTGGACGCCGGGGCGCCGCGACGTGGTCAACTCGCTCGAGGTCAGACCCGACTACGAGGACCGCGACGACGAGATCACCGAGGTGATGCGCCTGGTGCTCGAGGCCGACCCGCAGGTCAATGCCGACCAGATCCGCCCCAACTGCGCGAACGGCGTGGTGACGCTCGACGGCAGCGTGCCCAGCCCCGAGCAGAAGCGCCGCGCGGAGCTCGACGCCTGGTCCCTGTACGGCGTCAGCCGCGTGGTGAACCGCCTCCAGGTCACGGATTGAGCGGCGGCTCGTCCATCAGCGCGATCTGCTCGCGCAGCTCCAGTATCCGGTCCTGCCAGTAGCGCTGCGTGTTGAACCAGGGAAAGGCCGCCGGGAAGGCCGGGTCGTCCCAGCGCCGGGCGATCCAGGCGGAGTAGTGGATCAGCCGCAGCGTGCGCAGCGCCTCGAGCAGGTGCAGCTCGCGCCGGTCGAGCTCCATGAACTGCTCGTAGCCGGCGAGCACGTCGGAGAGCTGCCGGTTCATGGATGCGCGCTCGCCCGACAGCAGCATCCACAGGTCCTGCATCGCCGGTCCCATGCGCGCGTCGTCCAGGTCCACGAAGTGCGGGCCCTCTTCGGTCCACAGGATGTTGCCTGGATGGCAGTCCCCGTGCAGGCGGAGGCGCTTCACTTTCCCCGCGCGCGCGAAGCAAGCTTCGATGCCGCTCAGGGCTTGCTCCGTAACTGCTTTCCACGCGGCCAGCAGATCCGGTGGAACGAAATCGTGCTCGAGCAGCCAGGCGCGCGGTTCGTGCCCGAAGCTCTTGACGTCGAGCGAGGGGCGAAACGCGAAATCCCGCGTGCTTCCCACCGCGTGAATCCGGCCGATGAAGCGGCCGATCCACTCCAGCACCTGCGGGTCGTCCAGCTCGGGCGTGCGGCCGCCGCGGCGCGGATAGAGCGCGAAGGCGAAGCCGGCATGCGCGCCGGTGAACTCGGGCGCCACCACCGGGATCTCGCGCTCGTGCAGCTCGGCGGCGAAGGCGTGCTCCTCGGCGATCTGCGCATCGCTCCAGCGCCCGGGCCGGTAGAACTTCAGCACGCGGGAGGAGCCGTCCTCCAGCCACACCTGGTACACGCGGTTCTCGTAGCTGTTCAGGGGGAGCAGGCGCCCGTCGGCGCGCAGGCCGGCCGAATCGCAGGCGTCGAGCACGACCTCCGGCGTCAAGCCAGCGTATGCAGCGGTCACGACGGTATAGTAGACGCATGGGCGGCGGCAACATCGTCGAAGTCGAGGGGCTGGGCTTTTCGTACGGAGACCTGGAGGTCTTCCGCGGGCTGACGCTCGCCATCCCCGAAGGCAAGGTGGTCGGCATCCTCGGCGGCAGCGGCAGCGGCAAGTCGACGCTGCTCAAGCTGATCGGTGGGCAGCTCGTGCCCACGCGCGGCTCGGTGACGGTGGCGGGCAAGAACGTGCACCAGCTGAGCCCCGCAGAGCTCTATGCGCTGCGCCTGGAGATGGGCATGATGTTCCAGACCTCGGGCCTGTTCAGCGACCTGTCGGTCCACGACAACGTCGCCTTCCCGATCGCCGAGAATTTCCGCCTGCCCGAGGAGATACTGAGCCGCCTGGTGTCGATGAAGCTGCACGCGGTGGGGCTGCGCGGCGCGCGCGACATGCGGACGGGCGACCTCTCGGGAGGCATGACGCGCCGCGTGGCGCTGGCGCGCGCCATCGCCACCGATCCCAAGCTCATGATGTACGACGAGCCCTTCGCCGGACTGGACCCGATCTCGCTCAACCACATCGCCACCCTGATCCGCGACCTGAACGGGTCGCTCGGCCTCACCTCCATCGTGGTCACCTACGACGTGAAGGAGGCGCTCGAGGTGTCGGACTACGTGTACGTGATCGGCGACGGCGTGGTGCTGGGCCAGGGCACGCCGGACGAGGTGCGGCGCTCGGAGGATCCCTACCTGAAGCAGTTCCTCAACGCGCTGCCCGACGGCCCGGTGCGCTTCCACTTCCCCGGGCCGGAGCTGGCCGAGGACCTAAACCTTGCCTCCGTCCCGGGGGATGAAGCGTAGCGCCACCCCGTTGTTGCACCAGCGCTGGCGGGTGGGCTCGGGGCCGTCGTCGAACAGGTGCCCGTGGTGCCCGCCGCAGCGCGCGCAGTGGTACTCGGTGCGGGGGTAGATCAGGAAGTAGTCCTTCTTCATCCCGAACACGTCCGGGATGGTGGTGAAGAAGCTCGGCCAGCCGGTGCCGGACTCGTACTTCATCGCGGAGGTAAACAGCGGCAGGCCGCAGCCGGCGCAGGCGTAGATGCCGGGGCGCTTCTCGGCGTTGAGCGGGCTGGTGCCGGCGCGCTCCGTGCCTTCGTCGCGCAGCACCTTGTAGGCGTCGGCGGGCAGGCGCTTCTTCCATTCCTCCTTCGACAGCTTGAGCGGCTCGGACGGCGAGGGCACGCTCGCCCCGGCGGGAAGCAGGGACTTCCAGCTCTTCTGCAGCTCCTCGATACCCTTCATGCCGGCAGGCGGCGCGGCGAGCGCCCCGAAAGGCGCCGCCGCGAGCGCGATGACGAAAGCGCGTCGGTCCATGGTGTCCTCATTGGTTGCGTTCCCCGTTGGTCGGGCCAATGGAGGAAACCTAACACCGCGCGCCTACAGCGGGAAGTGCAGGCGGATCGAGATCCCGCTCGAGGGCGCCGGCGCGTGGTACACCGGGCGGGGCGGGGGGGCGTAGACCACCCGGGGCGGGGGGGCGTAATAGACCCGGGGCGGGGGCATCACGACCACCGGCCGGTGGTGGTGCTTCCACTGGTAGTGGGGGCGATGCTTGTAGTGGCCGTAATGCTTGTTGTGCCGGTGCCCGCCATCGGCAAAGGCCGGCAGGGCGATCATGAGGCCGGCGGCGGCGAGGATCAGTTTCTTGAGCATGGGCAACCTCCTTTGGTTAAGGGTGCCCCTATTTCACGCGCCGGCGGCCCCGGCGTGAACCGAGAAAGTGCAACATCTGTAACCGCGTGTTAATTTGCGCCGACAGGAGGAGGCTTATGTCACGCGTCGCGCTGCTCGTCCTTTTCGCCTGCTTTTCCATGCCGGGGATGGCGCAGGAGGGTTACCCGACCAAGCCGGTCACCATGATCGTGCCCTTCCCGCCCGGCGGCGTGGCCGACATCGTCGGCCGGCCGCTCGCGGCCAGCATGGAGAAAACGCTCAAGCAGCCGGTGGTGATCGTCAACCGCACCGGCGCCGGCGGCGCGGTCGGCATGGCGGCGGCCGCCAAGGCTGCGCCCGACGGCTACACCATCCTCATGGGCCTGTCGTCGATCTCCATCTTCCCGGTGTCCGACCGCATCAGCGGCAAGACCCCGGCCTACGAGCTACGCGACTTCGCGCCGATCGCGCTGATCACCGCCGACCCGACGGTGCTGGTGGTGCGCGCCGACAGCCAGTACAAGACGCTCAAGGACTTCGTCGACTACGCCAAGGCCAATCCCGGCAAGATCAACTACTCGTCCTCCGGCGTGTACGGCACGCTGCACGTGGCGATGGAGATCTTCGCCAATGCCGCCGGCATCAAGCTGTTTCACGTGCCCTACCAGGGCGGCGGGCCCGCCGTCACCGCGCTGCTTGGCGGGCAGGTCGATGCGCTCGCCTCGGGCCCGGCCGCGGCCATCGGCCAGATCAAGGGCGGCAAGATGCGCGCGCTCGCGAGCTGGAGCACCGAGCGGCTGAAGCTGCTGCCCGACATCCCGACCTTCAAGGAGCTCGGCTACGACGCCGAGTTCTACATCTGGTCGGGCGTGTTCGCGCCCGCCGGCACGCCGGCGCCGGTGCTCGGCCGGCTGCGCGAGGCCGTGCGCACCGCGGCCAATTCGGGCGAATTCCGCAACGCCATGGAGAAGGTGTCCACGCCGGTCAGCTACCTCGACGCGCCGGAGTTCCAGAAGTTCTGGGAGCGCGACGCGAAGCGCCTGGCGGCGGCCGTCGAGAAGATCGGCAAGGTCGAGGCGCCCAAGAAGAAATAGGGACGTACCCCATTTTCTAGTCGAGGGTGCGCTTGTAGAAGCGCAGGCCGATGGCGATCACCGCCAGCATGAAGGCGAGGATCGGCCAGATGTGCGGCACCAGCTCGTGCAGCACGTTGCCCTTGAGCATGATGCCGCGCACCAGCAGCAGGAAGTGGGTGAGCGGCAGGAGCGAGCCGATCCACTGCGCCCATTCCGGCATGCCGCGGAACGGGAACATGAAGCCCGACAGCAGGATCGACGGCAGGAAGAAGAAGAACGTCATCTGCATGGCCTGCAGCTGGTTGCGCGCGATCGAGGAGAAAGTGATGCCCAGGGTGAGGTTCGCGGCGATGAAGATCAGCACCACGAAATACAGCAGCAGCGGGTCGCCCTGCATCGGCACCTCGAACAGCGCGAGCGCGGCGGCGATGATCAGCGTTACCTGGATCAGCCCGATCATGATGTAGGGCACGATCTTGCCGGTCATCACCTCGATGGGCAGCGCCGGCGTGGACAGCAGGTTCTCGAAGGTGCCGCGCTCGCGCTCGCGCGTCATGGCGAGCCCGGTCATCAGCACCATGGTCATGGTGAGGATGGTGCCGATCAGGCCGGGAACGATGTTGTACGCGGTGACGCCCTCCGGGTTGTAGCGGCGGTGCACGCGGATATCGACCGGCGGCGGGCTCGCGGCCAGCTCCGCGAGCGGCCCGCGCAGGTCCCTTGCAAGGGAAGAAACGGCAATCTGCGACAGCGCCGCGATCGCATTGCCGGTCGCCGAGGGATCCGACGCGTCGGCCTCGATAAGCAGCACCGGGCGCTCGCCGCGCACCAGCTTGCGCCCGAAGTTCTCCGGGATGGTGATCGCGAACTGCACCCGGCCGTGCGCCAGCAGCTGGTCGAGTTCCTGCTCGTTGGCCGCCTGCCGGTCCAGGCGGAAGTAGCCGCTGGTCTGCAGCGCCGCCACCAGGGTGCGCGCGTACGGGCCGGAATCGGCGGCGAGCACGGCAGTCGGCAGGCGCTTCGGATCCGCGTTGATGGCGTAGCCGAAGAGGATCAGCTGCAGCACCGGGATGCCGATGATCATGCCGAAGGTCAGCCGGTCGCGCTTGAGCTGGATGAATTCCTTCACGATGATGCCCACCCAGCGCGACCAGGAGAAGCTCACTGGACGCTGTCCGTGATGCCGGCCATGAGATGGATGAAGACGTCCTCCAGGCCGGCCTGCGAGCGCGCCCAGGCAAGCCCCTGCTCGCCGCGGAAAGGGGCAATCGCTTCTTCGAGCGCGGCCGCGTCGTCTCCCGTGACATGCAGCGTATTGCCGAAGGCCGTCACGTGCGACACGCCGGGCAGGCTTTTCAGCCGGGCGTTGAGGGCGCTCAGCCGCTCGGACGATCCGCGGACCTCCCAGGTCGACAGGCGGAACAGGTGCAGCACCTCGTCCGGCGTCCCCGTGGCGAGCAGCCTGCCGTAGGCGATGTAGGCGAGGCGGTGGCAGCGCTCGGCCTCGTCCATGTAGTGCGTCGACACCAGCACGGAGATCCCCTGCGCCGCCAGCGCGTGGATCTCCTCCCAGAAGTCGCGCCGCGCCTGCGGATCGACGCCCGCGGTCGGCTCGTCGAGCAGCAGCAGCTTGGGCCGGTGCAGCATGCAGGCGGCGAGCGCGAGACGCTGCTTCCAGCCGCCCGACAGCGTGCCGGCGAGCTGATCCTGTCTTGCATGAAGACCTATCTGCGTCAGGATCTCCGCGATTGCTGATCCCCGGTCCCGCATTCCGTACATGCGCGCCACGAACTCCAGGTTCTCGCGGATGGTGAGGTCTTCCCACAGCGAGAAGCGCTGCGTCATGTACCCGACCTCGCGCTTGATCGAGGCGGTCTCCTTCACGACGTCGTAGCCCAGGCAGGTGCCGCGTCCGGAATCCGGCTTGAGCAGGCCGCACAGCATCCGGATCGAGGTGGTCTTGCCGCTGCCGTTCGGCCCGAGGAAGCCGTAGATCTCGCCGCGGCGCACCTGGAGCGAGAAGTCCTTCACCACGTGCTTCCTGCCGAAGGACTTGTTCAGCCCCGATACGTCGATCACCAGCTCGCCGTTCCTCATTTCAGCGTCACATCCACCGGCTGCCCGGGGCGCAGGTTGCCGCCGTCGGGCCGCGCCTCCACCAGGAACACCAGCTTGGAGCGCGACTCCTTGCTGTAGAGCACGGGCGGGGTGTATTCCGCCTGCGTCGAGACGAAGCTCACTTTCCCCGCGACCGGCGCCGGGCAGCCGTCGCAGCGGATTTCAACCGGGTGTTCAGGGGAGATGGCGCCGACGACCGTCTCGGGGACATAGAAGCGCACCTTGACGTTGCCCGGCGGCAGGAGCGAGGCGACCGGACGCCCCGCCGGCACCCACTCGCCCTCGACGAAATAGGTGTCCTGCACCAGGCCGCCCACCGGCGCGGCGACGCTCTTCTGCGCGAGGCGCCAGGCGGCTTGCGCCAGCGCGGCGCGCGCCGCGGCTACCTCGCTCTCGGCCGCCTTGCGCTCGGCCTCGCGGCCGAGCGGCTGCTGCACGTTGCTCAGCTGCGCCTGCGCCGCGCGCACGCGCGCGAGGTCACGCGCGTGCGCGCTGCGCGCTTCGTCCAGGCGCGCGCGCGAGTTGAAGCCTTCGCGGAACAGCTTCTCCTGCTGCGCGAGCTGCGAGCTCGAGAGCCCGAGCGCGGCGCGCGCCTGCTCGAGCTCCGCGCGGCTCGCCTGGATCTGCGGCGAGCGCCCGGCCTCCTCCAGGTTCCTGAGGCGCGACTGCGCGCTCTTCACGCGCTGCTCGGCCTCCAGGCGCGCCGCCTGCTCGCTTTCCTGCTCCAGGGCGAACACCGGCTTGCCCGCCTCGATCGCCTGCCCGCGGCGCACCAGCAGCTTCTGCAGCTGTCCGGCATACGGCGAGGCGAGCAGCACGAAATCGCCCTCGACGTAGCCCTGCCAGGAGGCGCTCGGCGCCGGCCCGCAGCCCAGGACGAGGAGCGGGACGATCAGCGCCGCGCGACGCATAGGATCGCCTTGTCGATGGCCATGCGCGCCTCGCGGCGCGCCTCGGCGTTGTCGCGCGCCAGCTGCAGCACCGCGGCGCCCACCACCACGGTGTGCAGGAACGCGAGGTCCTCGCCTTGCAGGTCGAGCAGCGGCGCGATGCGCGCGCGGATCTCCTTCACGAACGCGCGCATGCGCGGCTTGAGGGAGGCGTCGCGGTCGGCCGCCAGCACCAGCGCGAGCATCAGGCGCACGCGCCGCTTGTCGAGCGTGGCGGCGGCGATGCCGGCGGCGCCCCGGCCGCCCAGCTCCTTCGCCAGCGACTCGAAGGAGTGGCGCGCGACCGCCTGCATCAGGTCGGTGACGGTCGGGAAATAGTAGGTGAGGTGGCTCTGGCGCACGCCCGCGGCCCGGGCGAGGCGCGGCTGCGTCAGCTCGCCGCCGGCGGCGAGCAGGCCGAGGGCTGCCTCGAGGATCCGGGTGCGGACGTCCACGTCTTGGTAATTATACCAAGAGCCGCGGCTACTTCATCCTTCTTTTCTGCAGCCGGGCGCGCTCGCGCGCCGCCAGCACGCGCGGCACCGGGAACTGCCGCAGCGCCGCGGCGCGGCGCTCGAACGGGTCGCGGCGCGTGACCTCGCGCAGCTGCCGGCCGTTCATCAGCTTGAAATGGCGCAGGTCGTCGAGCGCCTCGGCGACGTGCCAGGCGTGGCGGCCGCTCACCCAGATCTGCGGGTCGACGCGGCGCAGGTCGTAAGGCACCGAGTACTCGCGCAGCGTCTTGTGCTCGCGCCGGTTGCAGTACTCGTGAAAGTAGGACATGGCCAGCTCGCGCAGGGTGCGGTACACCGGGTCGCGCGAGCGCAGGAACACGCCGTTGGTCTTGGAGATGGCGCCCCACAGGCCCCGCCGCCGGTACAGCGCCACCACGTGGTCGAAGTCGCGCACCGCGCGCATGTCGAGCAGCAGCGGCGGCTCGCCGTGCACCCAGAAGGCGCAGGCGGCGAGCATCGCGCCCTCGATGCAGTGCGCCTTGCGGGCGCGCAGCACCTCGCGCACGGTGTGGCAGGTCTGGCCGCGCTCCTCGAAGTTCTGGCCGAGGCGGAAGACGAAATGCTGGATCTTGCGCGGCGTGTCCAGGCGCCGCAGCACCGCGAACTCGGCCTGCGTCAGGCCCAGGTCCTCCCGCCTCGCGAAGCGCCGCCGGTTGCCCATGGAGCCGAAAAGTATAGGGAAAAATTACAGCTGCAATAGTGGAAGTGGAGGCCGGCGTTAGAATTCGTGCCCTTCCGCTCGAGCAGTTTGGCCGCCCATATGCGTTTCAAGCACATAGCCGCGTTGTCGACCGCAGTGCTCCTGGCCGCCTGCGGCCCCGGGGGAGACGAACAGGCCGGCAAGGGCCATGGCGCGCCCGGCACGGGCATGCCGCCGGCGGAAGTCACCGCCGTGACGGTCGCCCTGCAGTCGCTGCCCGAGACTTTCGAATACGTGGGGCAGACGGCGGGCTCGCGCGAGGTGGAGGTGCGCGCCCGCGTGACGGGCATCCTGCTGTCGCGGAACTTCGAGGAAGGCGGCCGGGTGAAAAAGGGACAATCCCTGTTCACCATCGACCCGGCACCCATCCGCGCGGCGGCCAACCGGGCGGAAGCCGACGTGGCGGCCGCCCAGGCGCGCCTCGAGCAGGCGCGGCGCAACGCCGCGCGCCTGAAGCCCCTCTACGCCGAGCAGGCGGTCAGCCAGAAGGAGTACGACGACGCGGTGTCGGCCGAGCTGATCGGCGCGGCCGACCTGAAGGCGGCGCAAGCGCGCTTGGCCGAGGCGCGCCTGAGCCTCGAGTACACGCGGGTGGAGTCGCCGGTCTCCGGCGTCGCCAGCCGCGCGCTGCGCTCCGAGGGCTCGCTCGTGTCCGGTCCCGAGGTGCTGCTCACCACGGTGATCCAGGTCGATCCGATCTGGGTCAACTTCGGCATTCCCGACACCGAGCAGGCGCGCCTGACGAAGGAAGCCGCCGAAGGCAAGCTCAAGCTGCCCAGGAACTTCGAGGTGGAGCTGCGCCTGGCCGACGGCAGCCTGTACGCGCGCAAGGGCAAGCTCGACTTCGCCGACGTGCGCATCTCGCCCGCCACCGGCACGCGCGAGGCGCGCGCCGAGATTCCCAACCCGGACGGCGTGCTGCGCCCGGGACAGTTCGTGCGCGTGATCCTGCGCGGCGCGACGCGCCCGAACGCCGTGACCGTGCCGCAGCGCGCGGTGCTGCAGGGGCCGCAAGGCAAGTTCGTCTACGTGGTCGACGAGAAGGGCGCGGCGCAGCCGCGCCCGGTCGACGCCGGCCAGTGGTCCGGCGATAACTGGATCATCAGTGCCGGGCTGCAGGGCGGCGAGCGCGTGATCGTCGACGGCGTGATGAAGATCGGGCCCGGGGCGCCGGTGAAGGTCGCCGAGCAGCCCGCCCAGAAGCAGGTGGCGGAGAAGAAGTAATGTTTTCGCGGTTCTTCATCGACCGGCCGATTTTCGCCGCGGTGCTTTCGGTGTTCATCGTGATCGCCGGGCTCGCCTCGATGCGCAACCTGCCGGTGGCGCAGTACCCGGAGATCGCGCCGCCCGGGGTCACGGTGCGCGCGGTCTACCCCGGCGCCGCCGCCCAGGTGCTCGAGCAGACGGTCGCCGCGCCGCTCGAAAACCAGATCAACGGCGTCGAGAACATGATCTACATGAGCTCGACCTCCACCTCCGACGGGGTGGTGCAGATCCAGGTGACCTTCGACATCGGCACCGACATCGACCAGGCGGCGCTCAACGTCAACAACCGCGTCAAGCAGGCCGAGCCGCGCCTGCCGCTGGAGGTGCGCCGCCAGGGCGTGACGGTGGAGAAGGGTTCCTCGGCCTTCCTGCAGGTGGCCGCCTTCTACTCGCCGGGCGGACGCTTCGACGACATCTACGTGTCGAACTACGTCACGCTCAACGTGCTGGACCTGCTCAAGCGCGTGCCCGGTACCACCGGAGTGGTGAACTGGGGCGCCAAGGACTACGCCATGCGCATCTGGCTGAAGCCCGACCGCATGACCCAGCACCGGGTGGCGACCGCCGACGTCGTGCGCGCGCTGAACGAGCAGAACGCGCAGTTCGCGGCGGGCAAGGTCGGGCAGTCGCCCGCGCCCGAGGGCCAGGAGCTGGTCTACACCGTCACCACGCGCGGGCGCCTCGCCGAGCCGGCCGAGTTCGAGCAGATCCTCCTGAGGTCGAACGCGGACGGCTCGGCCCTGCGGCTGAAGGACGTGGCGCGCGTGGAGCTCGCCGCCAAGGACTACGAGTTCATCGGCCGCATCAACGGCCAGCCGGCGACCCTGGTGGGCATCTTCCTGCAGCCGGGCGCCAACGCGCTCGAGGTCGCGGATGAGGTGAAGCGCACGCTGGCGCAGGCCGCGGAGCGGTTCCCGCAGGGACTCGCCTACTCCATCCCGTACGACACCACGCGGTTCGTCGAGGTGTCGATCCGCGAGGTGGTGAAGACGCTGCTCGAGGCGATGCTGCTGGTATTCCTGGTGGTGTACCTGTTCCTGCAGAGCTGGCGCGCGACGCTCATCCCGTTCGCCGCGGTGCCGGTGTCGCTGATCGGCACTTTCGCGGGCCTCTACCTCCTCGGCTACTCGATCAACACCCTGACCCTGTTCGGCATGGTGCTCTCCATCGGCATCGTGGTGGACGACGCCATCGTGGTGCTGGAGAACGTCGAGCGCATCATGCACGAGGAGGGGCTCGCGCCGCGCGAAGCGGCGATCAAGGCGATGCGCGAGGTGACCAGCCCCATCATCGCCATCGTCCTCGTGCTGTGCGCGGTGTTCGTCCCGATCGCCTTCATCGGCGGCCTCGCCGGCGAGCTCTACCGCCAGTTCGCGGTGACCATCTCCATCGCGGTGGTCATCTCGGGCATGGTCGCGCTGACGCTCACGCCCGCGCTGTGCGTGATCGTCCTCAGGCCGCAGAGGAAGCACGAAAGAGGGCCGTTCGCCTGGTTCAACCGCGGCTTTGCGCGCGTCACCGATCACTACGAGTCGGGCGTCGCCTGGATCATCCGCCGCGGCGCCGTCGGTGTGCTGCTGTTCGGCATCATGGTGGCCGCCGCCTTCGGTCTGTGGCGCATCACGCCGGGGAGCCTGGTGCCCGACGAGGACCAGGGGTTCTACATCGCCGCGGTCATCCTCCCCGACGGCGCGACGCTCGAGCGCACCGACCGCGTGGTGGGCGAGGTGGTCAAGGCCATCCAGTCCAATCCGGTAAACGAGGACGTGGTGGCTTTCACCGGCTTCGACCTCCTCGGCAACGGCTTTCGCAACAACGCCGCCACCATCTTCGTCACCCAGAAGCACTGGGACGAGCGCGAGGTCGCCACGCCGCAGCTGGTGGGCGAGTTCTACGCCAAGACCGGGCACATCAAGGAGGGCCTCGCGTTCGCCTTCGCGCCGCCGGCGATCTTCGGCCTGGGCACCGCGGGCGGCTTCGAGCTCTACCTGCAGAACCGCGGAGAAGGCGGGCCCGAGCGCATGGCGCAGGTGATGGGCCAGTTCATGGGCGCCGCGAGCCAGGACCCGCAGCTCGGCATGGTGCAGACGCCGTGGCGGCCCGCCGTGCCGCAGCTCAGGATCGACGTCGACCGCGAGCGCGCGAAGGCGCTCGGCGTGCCGCTGGAGGAGCTCTACGGCACGCTCGCGGCGACCATGGGCAGCTACTACGTCAACGACTTCAACAAGTTCGGCCGCACCTGGCAGGTGCTGATGTCGGCCGATCCCGCGTACCGGAACCGCCCGGACGACATCGGCAAGATTTTCGTCAGAAGCCAGAGCAACGACATGGTGCCGCTCGCTTCCCTTGCCCGCGTGCACTACAGCGCGGGGCCGGATGCGCTCGACCGCTTCAACAACCTGCCGGCGGTCAAGATTTTCGGCGGCGGCGCGCCCGGCGTGTCGACCGGGCAGGCGCTCGAGGCGGTCGAGCGGGTCGCGGCCAAGGTGCTGCCGCCGGACTTCAGCTTCGACTGGGCCGGCGCCTCCTACCAGGAGAAGCGCTCGGCGGGCACCTCGGGCGTCGCGCTCGCGCTCGCGGTGGTGATGGTGTTCCTGATCCTCGCCGCCCAGTACGAGAAGTGGTCGCTGCCGCTGTCGGTGCTGCTCGCCATGCCCTTCGGCACGTTCGGCGCGCTGGCGGCGGTCTGGCTGCGGGGGCTCACCAACGACGTGTACTTCCAGATCGGCCTGGTGACGCTGCTCGGCCTGGCGGCGAAGAACGCCATCCTGATCGTCGAGTACGCGGTGCTAAAGCACGAGGAGGGGCTGTCGGCCTCGGCCGCCGCGGTGGAGGCGGCGCGCCTGCGCTTCCGCCCGATCCTCATGACCTCGCTCGCCTTCATCCTCGGCGTGCTGCCGCTCGCCATCTCCACCGGCGCCGGCGCCGGCGCGCGCCACTCGGTGGGCACCGGCGTAATGGGCGGGATGATGGCGGCGACCTTCCTCGCCATCTTCTTCGTGCCGATGTTCTTCAAGCTGATGACCGACCGCCACCTTACCGAGAAGCGCTCCACGCGCGAGATCAAGGAAGAGATCGGCCACGAGCGCAACGTCGCGCACGGCAAAGTGCCGCACCCCCACCATGCGCCGCATCCTCGCGACGAGTAGCCTGCTCCTGGCGGCGTGCGCCACGCAGCCCGACTACCAGCGGCCTGCGCTCGAGCTCCCCGCGAGCTGGCAGCAGGCCGCGCCGCACTTCGCCGAGGACGGCCGCTGGTGGCGCATCTACGAAGACGCCTCCCTGGAGGAACTCATACAGGAGTCCTTCGAGACCAACGCCGACCTCGTCATCGCCGCGGCGCGCGTGGACGAGGCGCGCGGGATCCTCGGCGAGGCGCGGTCCTTCCGGCGCCCTACGCTCGACGCGCAGGGCTCGGCGGGCCGCCAGCAGATCTCGACGCGCACCGCGGTGGCGCCGCCCGGCATTCCGCGCGAATACTCCACCTACCGCGGCACGCTGAACCTGTCCTACGAGGTCGACCTGTTCGGCCGCCTGGCTGCGGGGGTCGAGGCGGCGCGCGCCGAGCTCGAGGCGAGCGAGGCGGCGCGCGACGCGGTGCGCCTGGCGCTGGCCGCGCAGGTGGCCAAGTCCTATTTCGCGCTGCGCTCGTTCGAGCAGCAGGCGCGGCTCACCCGCGAAACCCTGCGGCTGCGCGAGGATTCG
>DASUUN010000197.1:0-17326 GCA_036374055.1 Burkholderiales bacterium | reverse complement strand
CAAAATCCTCCCGCTGCTTCGTGAAGCCGACGTGCTGGTCGAGCAGTTCAGGCCGGGGGTCATGGATCGCCTGGGTCTCGGATACGATTTTTTGAAAGAAACGAATCCGAAGCTGGTCTACTGCGCCATCACCGGGTACGGCCAGCACGGGCCGCGCTCGCAGGTCGCGGCGCACGACCTCAACTACGCCGCCGAGTCCGGCCTGCTGTCGCTCGGCGCGCCGGTGGTGCCGCCCGCGCTCATCGCCGACATCGCCGGCGGCGCCTATCCCGCCGTCATGAACATCCTGCTCGCCCTGCGCCAGCGCGAGCGCGACGGCCGCGGCTGCAAGCTCGATGTCTCGATGAGCGACAACCTGTTCACCTTCATGTACTGGGCGCTCGGCGACGGCCAGGCCGCCGGCGCCTGGCCCGGGTCGCAGGACGCGCTGGTCACCGGCGGCAGCCCGCGCTACCAGGTGTACCGCGCCGCCGACGGCCGCTTCGTCGCCGCCGCGCCGCTGGAAGACCGCTTCTGGGAGAACTTCTGCGCCGCGCTCTCGATTCCCCTGGATTCGGAAATCGAAGCGGTAGCGGAGAGGATTGCCGAGAAGCCGTCCGAGACGTGGCGCAAGGTGTTCGCGGGCAAGGACGTGTGCTGCGCGATCGTCGCGACCGTGCAGGAAGCGTTCGCCGACCCGCACTTCCGCGCGCGCGGCATCTTTGCGCACGAGGTGCTGACCGACGCAGGCCCGCTCAGCGCGGTGCCGGTGCCGATCGCAGAAGCATTCCGCGACCCGGCGCCGGCCGGCTATCCGCGCCTGGGCGCCGACAACGCTCTTCTGAAGCGCTGAGCGTGCGCGCCGTCGTCGTCCGCAAGCCGGGTCCGGTCGCCGGACACAAGGTGGAGACCATCGAGGACCCGGTCCCCGGTCCGGGACAGGTCGTGATCGAGGCGCGCGCCATCGGCGTGAACTATCCCGACCTGCTGGTCGCGCAGGGCAAGTACCAGTTCGCGCCGCCGCCGCCGTTCAGCCCCGGCAAGGAGGTCGCAGGTGTCCTGGGCGACGGGACCCGCGTAATGGCGCAGGTCGAGTACGGCGCCTATGCCGAGAAAGTCCTCGCGCGCGAAGTGGACTGCCACCGCCTGCCCGACGGCATGCCGTTCGAGCACGCGGTCGCGCTCGGGCTCGCCAGCCAGACGGCCTACTTCGCGCTCGCGGAAAGGGCTCGATTCCAGCCGGGCGAATCGGTGCTGGTCACCGGCGCCTCGGGCGGCGTCGGCCTCGCGGCGGTGCAGATCGCCAAGGCGCTCGGCGCCACGGTGCTGGCGGGCGTGACTTCGAAGGAAAAAGGCGAGCTGTGCCGCCGCCACGGCGCCGACCACGTCATCGACCTCGCCGCACCGGACCTGCGCGACAGCGTACGCGCCCAGGTCTACGCCGCCGTGGGCAGGCGCGGGGTGGACATCGTCGTCGACAACGTCGGCGGCGACGCCTTCGACGGCGCGCTTCGCGCGCTCGCCTGGTGCGGCCGCCTGGTGGCGGTCGGCTTCGCCGGCGGGCGCATCCCGGAGGTCAAGGCCGGCTACCTGCTCGTCAAGAACATCGCCGTCATCGGCCTGCAGTGGAGCGACTACCGCGACCGCGACCCCGCATTGGTCGCCCGTGCACAGGAGAAGATCTTCGGGTTATATGTCGAGAACAAGATAGGACCGGAGATCACGGCCGCTCTCCCGCTGGAGCGCTTTGCCGAAGCCCTGGCGCGTTTCGAGCAGCGCGCCGTCCAAGGCCGGATGATCTTGCTGCCCTAGAACCAATTCGGGGTCAGTGTCGTAATTATCTGCCGCTCGCGCTGAAGATAATTACGACACTGACCCCGAATTAGAGCCTTTCGTCGGGCGGCGCGATTTCGGTGACGAGGTCGCGGACCAGCGCCTTGTTGGGCAGCGGCTCGACGCGCATCTCGCGCTCCTGCAGGCGCGCGGTGCAGGCGTACACCGTCTTGCCGTCGAGCCGCACCATGCATTCCTTGCAGGTGTTGGCATTGGTGCAGGAGTAGCGGAACGCGAGCGTCGGGTCGCGGTGCGCGCGGATCCAGCGCAGCCCGTCGAGCACCGACTGCCCGGCTTCGAACGGCACCTCGTGGGTTTCGGTGCGCGGGGGATCGCCCGGCGCGCCTCTGCGCACCAGCAGGATCGCTTTCATACGACCTGGCTGCGTTCCCAGCGCGAATCCACCGCCGGGAAATCTTCCCGCTGGTGCGCGCCGCGCGACTCGGTGCGGGCGCGGGCGGCGCGGGCCACGACCCCCGCGACGCGCGTCATGGTGTCGAGGTCCAGCCAGTCGAGCAGCGCGGTGTCGAAACGCTTGCCGGCGGGCGGCCTGGAGGACTCGAGCTCGCGCCGCAGCGCCTCGATATGCTCCAGCGCCCGCGCCAGGCCCGCCTCGGTGCGGAAAGGGCCGACGTCCTGCTGCATGGTCGCCTGCAGGCTTTCGATGCGTTCGGCGGCATTGAAGGACGACGCGCTTCCGCCTTCCAGCCCAAGCGTGTGCTCCGGCATCGACTGAATCTTTTTCGAGAACAGAGCGGCGGACTCCCCCGACCGCGCGCCGAAGACCAGCGCTTCGGTGATCGCGTTGCCGGACAGGCGGTTGGCGCCGTTGGCGCCGCCGACCGCCTCGCCGGCGGCGAACAGGCCGGGCACGCGCGTCGCCATGCGCTCGTCCACCTTCACGCCGCCCATGTGGTAGTGGGCGATCGGCGCGACCTCGATCGCCTGGCGCGTGAGGTCAATGCCGTTGGCCGCGAGGCGGTCGATCACCGGGCCGCCGGCGGCGCGCAGCTCGGCCTCGCTGCAGTGCTCGAAGGACAGCCACGCGCCGCCGTGCGGGGAGCCACGCCCGGCGGCGGCTTCCTTGACGATGGCGTAGGTGGCGAGGTCGCGCGTGGCGACGTACTTGCCGTCGTCCACGCCGCCGTACTTGTGCAGGAACTCCTCGCGCGCGCCGTTGAGCAGGCGCCCGCCCAGCTTGTAGCGGAACGGGTCCCACATGATCGGGTCCATGCCGATGAGCCGCGGCGCGAGGTGGCCGATCGGAAAGAACTGCACGAACTCCATGTCGACCAGCTCGGCGCCGGCGGCATGGGCGAGCGCGTAGCCGTCGCCCGCCATGTTGAGCGAGGCGCTGTTGCGCTGGTACAGGCGCGTCAGCCCGCCGGTCGCGATGATCGTTGCTTTCGCGGCAAGGCGAACCGTATTTCCACTGGGAAGATGCAAGGCAAGGGCACCGACGCATTGTCCATCGCGCACGGCGAGCGAGGTGACGTGCAGGTCGCCGACGCGGCGAATCTCGGGCGTGGCATTGAGCCGGGCCCGCAGGGTCTTGGACACCGCCGGCCCGGTATTGAGGAAATCCACGTAGACGCAGCGCGGGCGGTCGTGGCCGGGCGCCTGGGCGCGCTTGATGCGCCCGGCCTCGCGCGCCCAGCCCACGCCCCAGGCGTCCATCTCGCGGATGCGCGCCGGCCCCTCCTCGCACAGCAGCTGCGCGAGCGCCGGATCGCACAGGCCGCGGCCGGCCCTGAGCGTATCGGCGTAGTGATGCTCCCAATGGTCCGCGGCCTCGTCGTCGAGCGCCACGGCGACGGTCATCTGCGCCATCACGGTGGCGCCGCCGCGGCCGATCAGGCTGCGGTCGGCGAGGATCACGGAAGCGCCGCGGCGCGCGGCTTCGAGCGCGGCGTACATTCCGGCGCCGCCCGCGCCGATCACCAGGACATCGGCGCTCAGGTGCTGCGGGTCTTGCATCTTTCAGGCCGCGCGGCGCGCCTTTCCCGACTCGAGCAGGCCCGCGGCGACGAGCGCAGCGCGGATGCGCTCGATCTCCGCCGCCGGGATCTTCACCAGCGGCGGGCGCACCACCGCGCGCGGCAGCTTGCCAAGCAGCACCAGCGCCTCTTTCATGCGGTTGTGCATGTCGACCCAGGGCTCGGCATAGAACACCTCGGCGGTCGGCGCGATGCGCTCGTGCAGGCGGCGCGCCTCGGCAAGGTCGTTCGCCTGCACCGCGCGGAACAGGCGCGCCTGCAGGTCGGCGATGACCGAGCCGCTGCCCGACAGCAGGCCGTTGCAGCCCAGCACCAGCGAGCTGAACAGCCAGGCGCTGTGCGTGGTGAGCACGTTGACCGGCGGCGTGCGCGACTGCAGCGCGCGGATCTGCCGGTCGTGCAGCTGCGGGTTGGCGCACCAGTCCTTGATCGCGCGCACGCTGGGCACCGCCTCCAGGATCTTCATCAGCGTGGGCATCGGATAGCCCTGGCCGCCGGCGAGCGGGTACTGGAACAGGATCAGCGGCAGGTCGGTCGCGTCGGCGATGCGCCGGAAGTGCTCCACCGCCATCTCGGGACGCTGGCCGAAGGTGTACACGCCCGGCGGGAACACCAGCAGCGCCGCGGCACCGCCGTCGTGCGCCATCTTCGCCAGGCGCGCCGCCTCGAGGCTGCCCTCGGCATAGATGCCGTTCACCACCGGCAGGCTGACCTCCTCCCGGGTGATCGCCAGCACGCGCCGCTGCTCCTCGAAGCTGCACGAGGCGACCTCGGAAGCATGCGCGTTGGTGGTGATCGCCGAAACGCCCTGCACCGCGGCGACATCTCGCAGGTGCGCGCGGTAGGACGCCTCGTCGATCGACAGGTCGTCGTGAAACGGCAGCAGCACCGCGGGAATCACGCCGGCCGGCATGTAAGCTCTGTTCATAAAACCTCCGGATCGACGTATCTTAGCGCCATGCCCCATCCGCGCGAGGTTCGCCGTGCGATTCGACGGCGCGAGCACACCGGCCACACCGCCGGGCTCGCGCCCGGCTACGTGCAGGGCAACCTGTGCATCCTGCCGCAGGCGCAGGCGGCCGACTTCCTGCTCTTCTGCCAGCGCAACCCCAAGCCCTGCCCGCTGCTCGGCGTTTCCGAGCCCGGCGACCCGCGCCTGCCGGCGCTGGGCGAAGATCTGGACATCCGCACCGACGTGCCGCTTTACCGGGTCTTCAAGGACGGAAAGAAAACCGGGGACGTGGAGAATCTCAGGGATATCTGGAGGGACGACCTGGTCACCTTCGTCCTCGGGTGCTCGTTCTCCTTCGAGGAAGCGCTGATGGAAGCCGGCCTGCCGCTGCGCTACGTCGAGGAGGGAAAGAACGTGCCGATGTTCCGCACCAGCGTCGACACGGTGCCCGCCGGGCCTTTCCGCGGCAAGCTGGTCGTCTCGATGCGGCCGTTCAAGCCGGCCGACGCCATCCGCGCCATCCAGATCACCTCGCGCTTTCCGAACGTGCACGGCGCGCCGGTGCACCTCGGCCGGCCCGAGCTCATCGGCATCGAGGACCTGCGCGCGCCCTGGGTCGGCGACGCGACCGAGGTGCGCGACGACGAGATTCCGCTGTTCTGGGCCTGCGGCGTGACGCCGCAGTCGGTGGTGCTCGATGCGAAGGTGCCGCTGTGCATCACCCACGCGCCCGGCCACATGCTGGTGACCGACCTGAAGAACGCCGACCTCGCGGCCGGCTGACCGGTCAACGATCCTCGAAGAGCTCCTCCACCGCACAGCGGCGCGGGATCATCCCTTGCCGGTAGACGCAGTCGATCGCCGCCTCCAGGTTTCGCCGGTTCTGCTCGATGCCGAACTCATGGGCTTGCCGATCGCACGCCGCCGCCCGGCTTTCGAGAAGCTGGCGGTAGATCTGTCCGGAAAGCTCAGGTGGGACCGAGCTTTTCACCGCCACCATGTGGTTGATCTGGATCGAAGCGCCGGTGCGCTTGCACCATGCCTGCGCCGCGGCGGCGGGATGCGGGATGACCGTCTTCAGGCGCGGGTCCTCGGGCGGTTCGCCGACGATCGCCGCGTCGAGCTCGCCCGCGAGCAGCATCGCCGCCATGTCCTTGCCCGCCGGCGCGCGCTCGGCGTTCGGCGGGTCGCGCACCTCGGCGACATGCGGCTCCTCGAAGGTCACCCAGCGCACCTTGTCGAGGTCCACGCCGTAATCCTCTGCGAGGATGCCGCGTACCCAGGTGGCGGTCGTGACCGAGTAGGAGCGCTGCCCGACGCGCCTGCCTTCGAGCTCGCGGGGCGAAAGCGTCCCTTTGGAAGAGTCGAAGACCAGCATGGCGTGCTGGAAGCGCGCGGTAAGCACCGCGGGCAGCAATCGCAGCGGCTTGCCGTGCGTCCTGGCGAGAAGGAAGGTGACGAGGGCGAGCTCGGCCACGTCGAACTCCAGGTCGCGCACCACGCGCTTGAACGCCGTGTGCGGCAGCTCGACGTCCGCGAACTGCAATCCGGCCTTTTCCTTGAAAAGCCGGGTGACCGGATAATCGCCGAGCAGCGCTCTCATCGCCGGGGGCGTCATCGCTCCTCCTCCGGTTGAAGGACCTTTTTCTCCTGCACACCCAGCTTGGCGGAAAGCGCGGCGGCCGCTTCGCGAACCTGCCTCGCCTTCTGCTGCAGCGATTGCAGCGACAGCCGCCATACGGCGCCCGAGATGCCGATGGCGCCGGCCACGCGGCCGGCGAAATCGTGAACCGGCACGGCAACGCAGCGCACTTCGGCGTCGAACTCGCCGTCGTCGTAGGCGATGCCCTTGCGGCGGGCTTCGTCGATCTCGCGCAGCAGCGCGTCGCGCCCCACGATGGTCCTGCCGGTGAACTTGCGCAGCTCGGTTTCGTCGAGGAAGCGGCGCACCTGCGCGTCGTCGAGCGCCGCCAGCAGCACCTTGCCGAGCGCCGTGGCGTGGGCGGGACGCTGCGTGCCGGCGCGGTCGGCGAGCTGCAGCAGGCCGGAGCCTGCAGTGCGCGCGATGACGATGACGTCGTGGCCCGAGCGAATGGCGAAATGGGCCGCCTCGCCGGTGGCCGCAGCAAGCGCCTCGAGCACCGGCGTGGCCAGGGCGAGCAGCGTGCTTTCGTCCAGGGCGCCCGCCGCCAGGGTGAACAGCCTGCTCCCTATGCGGTAGCGCTTCGAGTCGCGCCCCTGGCTGACGTACCCGAGCTGGGCCATCGTCTTCACCAGGTGGAAAGTGGTGCTGTTGTGCAGCCCGACGTTCTTGCTCAGGTCGGCGAGGGCGATGCCGTCGCGGTTGCGCGCCACCTCCTCGAGGATGGCGAAGGCGCGCTCGAGGGACTGGATGCCGCCGCTCGAGGCCACGCTATCGGTCGTCGGCCGGCGTCGTGACCACGATGAAGGTCAGGTCCGTCAGCCCGTTGTTGGCGATGGAATGCGGCACGCCGGGCGGGATGAAGATAACGTCGTGCTTGCGCACGATCTGGCGGCGGCCGTCGATCTGCATCGAGCCCTCGCCTTCCAGCACGTGGTAGATCTGCTCCTGCACCTTGTGCGCATGCGTCTCCACGAAGGCCATCGGCTGGTAGGTGGAGATGCGGTAGTCGACCAGGCGCGAGCCGACGTTCTCGGGACGCACCAGCGCCTTGGACAGGGCGCCGCCAAAGTGCCCCGGGTACTGCTGCCAGGGCTCCTCGACGACGTTGCGGATGGACGCAGTGGCCTTGTTTTCCTTGTTCATCTTATGACTTTCTTTCCAAAAACCGGCTCCATGTGCGGAATCGGCGGCAGCGCCCAGGCGCCGGTGCCCGGCGGCCGGATGTTGGCGTCGACGTGCACATCGATGAGGCAGGGTTTGCCGAGCTTCACCGCGTGCTCCAGCGCGCCCTTGAAGTCCTGCGACTTCGTCACGGTCAGGCCTTCCACGCCGGCGGCGCGCGCCCAGGCCGCAAAGTCCGGGTTGTAGGGCTTGCGCTCGGCGCCCTGGTAGAACGCGGTGCCGTGCTCCCGGCCACCGAAGTAGGCGTACTGCAGATCGCGGATCGCCGCCCAGGCGAAGTTGTTCCACACCACCCACACCGCCGGGATGTCGTACTCGACCGCGGTGCACAGCACGTGCGACACCATGGTGAAGCCGCCGTCGCCGCAGATGGAAACGCAGGGGCGCTCGGGCGCGGCGAGCTTGGCGCCGAGGATCGAGCTCGGCCCGAAGCCCATGCCCGAATAGCCCCAGGTGTTGAGCATGGTCTGCGGCTGCCGCGCCTCCCAGAACTGCATGAACCAGTTGTGGTGGATGCCGGAGTCGAGTGAGATGATCGCGTCGTCCGGCAGCACCGCGCGGCAGTCGGCCACGATGCGCTCGGGCCGGATGGGCGAGGCGTGGGTTTCGAAGCCGGGCCGGACGTACGCCTGCCACTCCTTGCGCCACGCCGCGATTTCTCCATGCCAGGGGCCGAAGCTCTGCACTTCGATTTTTTCCTGGAGCAATTGCCTCAGGAACGTGCGCGCGTCCGCAGGGATTCCCAGGTCCGGTGCGTAGTTGCGGCCGATCTCGGCGTGGTCGACGTCGACGTGCACCAGCTTCGCCGCCGGGAAGTTCCAGGAGTAGCCCGGCATCCACGAGGACGAGGAGCGGTCGTCGAAGCGCGCGCCGATGGCGATCACGAGGTCGGTGTGGCGGCCCGCCTGGTTCGCCGGATAGGCGCCGTTGCGGCCGATGAAGCCGAGCGACAGCGGGTCGCGCATGTCGAGGCAGCCCATGCCGTTCGGCGAGCTGATGACCGGGACGCCGTGCCTGCGCGCGAACTCGGTGAGCTCCGGGCCCGCTTCGGACAACGCGCAGCCGTGGCCGATGAAGATCACCGGCCGCCGCGCCGCGTGCAGCCACTGGACGACCTGCCGCACGTCGTCGGGCGAAGCGCCGCTGCGGCGCTTGTCGGGGAAGCCGTCCCACGCCGGCTCGAGCGCCACCTCGGCTTCTTCCTGGAACAGGTTGAACGGCACGTCGAGATTGACCGGGCCCGGTCGGCCGCTGGTCGCCGTGGTGATGGCCTGGCGCAGCGCGAGCGGCAGCATGTCCACGCGCGAAGGCTGGAAGCTGCGCTTCACCACCGGGCGGATGACGTTCGGAAAGTCCGCCTGGTTGTGGCGGTTGAGCTCCTGGAACGGCCCGCGGTTGAACTGCGAGGTCGGCACGTTGGCGGTGATCGCCAGCAGTGCGGACGAGTCGGTCTGCGCCACCGCCAGCGCCATGATGAGATTCGCCGAGCCGGGGCCGGTCGAGGTTAGCGTCGCCACCGGCCGGTGCTTGACGCGGAAGTAGCCGTCGGCCATGTGCGCCGCGGTCTGCTCGTGGCGCGGCGAGATCAGCCGCACCTTGTCGCGCACCTGGTAAAGCGGATCCAGCAGGCCGACGTTGCCGTGGCCGCAGATGCCGAAGACGTAGGGAATGTCCTCCTGCACCAGGAACTCGGCTATGAGCTCGCCGCCCTTCCTTTTCAGCCTGGACTGCAATGCCTTGTCGCTTGGTTTGTTCATCCGCCTCCTCCTCAGAACTGCGCGGCGTACTGCGAAGGATCGATCACGGCGCCGATCACCAGCGGGCGCCCCGCCGCGCGGCGCGCGAGCGCGTCCTGCAACGCGGCCGCGCTTTCCACCCTCGCGCCGTCGCAGCCCATGGCGGGCGCGAGGCGCTCGATGTCGACCGGCTCGAGCAGCGTGCCCCAGCTCGGGTAGCTGCGCTGGGCCTGCTTGAGCTCGATGCGGTTCAGGCTGTTGTCGCACAGCACCACCACCACGAGGTCGAGCTTGAGCGCCGAGGCGAGCGCGAGCTCGCCCTGCACCATGGCAAAGCCACCGTCGCCCACGAAGCTCACCACCGGCCGGCCGGGATGGACGATCTTCGCCGCGATGCCGGCGGGCACCGAGTAGCCCATCGACGAGAGCCCGTTGGTCATCAGCATCGCGCGCGGCTGGTACGTCGTCCAGCCCTGCCCCACAAGCAGCTTGTGCGAGCCCACGTCGGTAGCGGCGATGGCCTCCCTCGGCAGCGCGGCGCGCACCACGTCGATGACGTCCGTCGGGTTCAGCTTCCCGGGCACGCGCCCGGCGTAGTAGGCCTTCTTCAGGCCTTCGCGATGCGCGGCGACCTCGGCCTCGCTCCAGCGCGCCAGGTTCCCGGCCGCCTCGCCCAGTGAATCAAGAATGCCGCCGATCGGCCCCACCAGCTCGATCTCGGCCGGATAGATCTGATCGGTGTTCGGCATGCTGTCGATATGGATCGCGGGCACCTTCACGGTCCAGGGCTTGATGAGCTCGACCGCGTCGAACCCGACGCACAACAGCAGGTCGGCGCCGTTCAGGAAATCCCACAGGTACTGGTTGCACGCCATGTCGAGCGTGCCGGCATAGCGCGCATGGTCTTCCGGCATCACGCCCTTCGCCATCGGCGCCACGACCACCGGGCAGCCGACCGTCTCGGCGAAGCGGACCAGCGCCGGGCCTGCTTCGGCGCGCAGCGCGGAAATGCCTGCGAGCACGATCGGGCGCCGTGCGGCCTTCAACCGCTTGAGCGCTGCGCCGCCCACCGTGACCTGCAGCTTCGCGATCTCCAGCGGCGGCACTACCACCTGGTCATCGGAAGCCTCCGCGCCGACGACATCTGCGTGCGTGGTGATGTGCACCGGCCCCGGGCGCTCGGCCATGGCGGTGCGCAGCGCCTTGCGCATCACGCCGCTCACCGTGTCGGGCGCGACGTGCGTCGCCCACTTGCTCACCGGCGAGAAGATAAGGTTGTGGTTCAGCACCTGGTGCGTGAAGGTCTGCTCGCGCTTGCGCTCGATCTGCCCCGAGATCGCGATGAGCGGCACCCGGTCGAGCCATGCGCCGGCGACCGCATTCACCATGTTCGACGAGCCCGGGCCGAGAGTGGACATGCACACGCCCGGGCGCCCGGTGAGGAAGCCGTAGGCCTCGGCCATCAGCCCGGCGGTTCCTTCGCGCCGCCCGAGCACGAATTGCAGCCCGGCGCGCCGCGCCGCTTCCATGAGCTCGATGTTCGGGTCGCCCGGGTAGCCGAAGACATGACCGATACCCGCAACCTTCAGGTATTGCACCATGACCTCGGCGACGTTCACTTGCCGAGCGCCTTGCGGATGGCCTGGACCAGCTCCGCGCGGTTCTCGGTCTTGCGGCCGCCGAGCTGCTCCTTGACCTTGAGGTCGGCGAGCCACTGCTGCCGCGCCGCGGTGGCGCCGGCCATCAGCGGATCGATGCCGATGCCCTGCAGCGTCTCGGCCACCTCGCGCATCTCGGCGGCGCGCCGCTTCCCATGGCTCACCACGCGCTCGAGCATGTAGCCCGAGAGCTTCTCCCAGTCGAGCGTCGGAAAGGTTTCCTTGAGCGAGGCGAGCACGCGCTCCTCCACCCGGTACTCGCTCGCCGCCAGCATCGACTCGAGCACCAGCGCCTCGAGGCCCTTGATCATGATCGAGCGGAACATCTTGATCGCCGAAGCCTGGCCGACTTCGTCCGACACGAGATCCATCTTCATCCCCATGGCGAGCGCGCGCGGCAGGAGCGCCGTCGCGCCCGGGCCGCCGATCAGGCACGGCACCTTGTGCAGATAAGGCGCCACTGGCGCCATCACCGCCACGTCTACATAGAGCGCGCCGGTGGGCGCGATCCGCGCGGCGGTCTCGATCTTGCGCTGCGGCGACACCGAGTTGATGTCGAGGAATAGCTGCCCCTTGCGCAGGCCGGGCAGGCAGGACAGCGCGGCCTGCAGGCTGGAGCTCGCGGTCACGGCAAGAAAGACAATGTCCGCCTCGCGCACCGCATCGGCGTGGTCCTGTGCCACCCCCACGCCCATGGCCCGCGCCGCGTCGAGCGCCGGGGGAAGGATGTCGTAGGCGCGGATGCTCGCGCCGTTCGTCTC
This sequence comes from Burkholderiales bacterium, assembly GCA_036374055.1. Lineage (GTDB taxonomy): Bacteria > Pseudomonadota > Gammaproteobacteria > Burkholderiales > SG8-39 > SCGC-AG-212-J23. The sequence goes on along the minus strand of DASUUN010000197.1, from coordinate 5,583 downwards.
GAGCAGGCCGCGGCTGATGGTCTGCCCGGCCTCGCCGAAGCCGATGAAGGCGATGCGCTCGATTCTCATATTGCCAAATGGAAATTCATCATATCAAATAAGACAAAGGAGGAACTCATGAAAAAGATATCCCGACGCACCCTGATCAAGGCGACAGGTTCGCTCGCCGCCCTTTCCGTGCTGCCACGCAGCGCGCACGCCGCCTATCCCGAGCGCCCCGTCCGTCTGATCGTGCCGTTCGCCCCCGGCGGCAACGCCGACCTCATGGGACGGCTGGTCGGCGAGGGCATGTCCCAGGCGCTCGGCCAGCCGGTGGTGGTGGAGAACCGCGCCGGCGCCGGCGGAAGCGTGGGCGCCGCCGAGGTGGCGCGCGCCGCGCCGGACGGCTACACGCTGTTCGTCGGCTCTAACGGCCCGCTCACCGTGAACCCGTTCGTGCAACCGAAGCTTGCCTACGATCCGCTCAAGGATTTCGCCGCCATCGGGCTCACAAGCCTCGTGGCCCACGCGCTCATCGTCAATGCCGGCGTGCCGGCGAAGACGCTGCCCGAGCTGATCGCGCTGTCGAAGAAGCAGCAGGTGGGCATCGGCACCGCCGGCGTGGGCAGCGCCACGCACCTCACGCTCGCGCGCTTCAATGCGCAGACCGGCGCGAAGCTGGTGCACGTGCCCTATAAAGGCGGCGGCGCGCTGCTGCCCGACCTCGTCTCGGGCACCATCCAAGGCGCAATGACCGAGTACTCCAGCGCCTTGCCGCACCATCGCAGCGGCAAGGCGCGCTTCGTGGCGGTCGCCTCCGCGCGGCGCCCGGCGCAGACTCCCGACGTGCCCACCATGTCCGAAAGCGGCGTCAACGGATTCCTGGCGGCGAGCTACATCGGCATCCTCGCACCTGCCGGCACGCCCGCCGGCGTGCTTTCCCGTCTCGAGGCCGCGCTCGGCGCGGCGCTCAAGGCGCCGAAGACGCTGCAGCGCATGGGCGAGCTCGGCGTGGAGGTCGCCTCGGCTGAGGAGCGTACCGCGGCCGGCTTCGCCGCGTTCATCCGCAAGGACTACGAAAACTCGCGCGAGGCGGCGCGCCTTGCCAACCTGAAGAGGGAATGACCGGCGCCGCGCGCCTGCTCGCCGGGTTCCGCGAGTGGACCGCCGCGGAACATCAGCAGGCGATAATGGTCGAAGATCCGCTTCGCCTTGAATAGATGTTTCGCTTCGACAACAGCTTCGTACGGGATCTGCCCGGCGATCCCGTGAGCGTCAATGTCCCGCGCCAGGTCGCGAACGCGGCCTACACGCGCGTCCAGCCCACGCCGGTGGCGGCGCCGCGGCTGCTGGCATGGTCCCAGCCGTTGGGGGAGTTCCTGGGTTTTTCCCATGCCCTTCCCGCCGAAGTCCTGGCCGGCAATCGCATCCTCGACGGCATGGAGCCGTACGCGGCGCGCTACGGCGGACACCAGTTCGGCCAGTGGGCGGGGCAGCTCGGCGACGGGCGCGCCATCACGCTCGGCGAGGTCATCGCCGCGGACGGCACGCGCCAGGAGCTGCAGCTGAAGGGCGCGGGACGCACGCCCTACTCGCGCACCGCCGACGGCCGCGCCGTGCTGCGCTCCTCGCTGCGCGAGTTCGTGTGCAGCGAAGCGATGCACTTCCTCGGCGTGCCGACCACGCGCGCGCTCAGCCTGGTGGGCACCGGCGAGGCCGTGATCCGCGACATGTTCTACGACGGCCGCCCCGCGCCCGAGCCTGGGGCGGTCGTGTGCCGCGTGGCGCCGTCGTTCGTGCGGTTCGGCAATTTCCAGGTGCTGGAGGAAGAAGTCCTGCGGCAGCTCGCCGACTACGTCATCCGCCACCACTTCCCGGGCTACGCCTACGCGAGCTGGTACCGCGAGATCTGCCGGCGCACTGCGCTGCTGATGGTCGACTGGATGCGCCTGGGGTTCGTGCACGGCGTAATGAACACCGACAACATGTCGATCCTCGGGCTCACCATCGACTACGGGCCGTACGGCTGGCTGGAAGGCTATGACCCGCAATGGACGCCCAACACCACCGACGCGCACGGCCGGCGCTACGCCTACGGCAACCAGCCGCACATCGCGCAGTGGAACCTCGCGCGCCTCGCCGAGGCGCTGCTGCCGCTCGTCGCCCGCGAAGAGCTCGAGCAGGGCCTGACCCTTTACGCCGACACGTTCAACGAGGCGTGGCCGCGCGCGCTGGCGCACAAGCTCGGCCTGGCCGCGCTCGACCAGCCCGGCGACGACGAGCTGGCCCACGATCTGTTCGCCGTGCTGCAGGAACGCGAGACCGACTTCACGCTGTTTTTCCGCCGGCTTTCCACCCCGACGCTGGAAAACCTGCAGCCCGCCTTCTACGCGGAACCGCCGCCCGGCTTGCCGCACTGGCTGGAGCGCTACGCCGCGCGGATGCGGAACGAGCCCGGGCGCGTCGAGCGCATGAGCCGCGCCAACCCGAAGTACGTCTTCAGGAACTACCTCGCCGTGCAGGCGATCGACGCGCTCGCGCAGGGCGACGCTGCGCTGCTCGAGCGGCTGATGCAGGTGCTGCAGCGGCCCTACGACGAGCAGCCGGAGCACGACGAGCTCGCCGCGCGGCGCCCGGAGTGGGCGCGCGAGCGTCCCGGCGCCTCGGCGCTTTCCTGCAGCTCATGACCCTGAATCTGGACGACGCCACGGTGCGTCGTCTGCTGCGCCTGGAGGAGCTCATTCCGGCGCTGCGCCAGGCGTTCGTCGATCTTTCCGCCGGCCGAGTGGTCCAGCCGCTGCGACTGGTGATGGAGCTGCCCTCCGAGCACAGCCTGCTTTTTCTCAAGCCGTCGCTGACCGACGGGGCGCTGGCGGTCAAGCTCATCACCCAGGTCCCGGCGAACGCCTCGCGCGGCCTGCCGACCATGCTCGCCACGCTCGTGCTGCTGGATCCGTCGACCGGGCGGATGCTCGCGTGGATGGATGCCACCTGGCTGACCGCCTTGCGTACCGCCGCGGTATCGGCGGTGGGCGCCGACGCGCTGACGTCGCCGACGCCGAAAGTTGTTGCGATGCTCGGCAGCGGCACCCTCGCCCGCACCCACGCGCTCGCCCTGCGCGCGGTGCGCCCGGTGTCCGAGATCCGCGTCTGGAGCCGGGATTTTCGCAACGCGGCGGCTTGCGCTTCCGACATAGGAGGCATTCCGGTGAACAGCGCGGAAGGAGCCGTGCTGGGCGCGGACATCGTGTGCACCGTCACGAATGCCGCCGAGCCCGTCCTCAAGGGGGAATGGCTGAAGCCGGGAGCGTTCGTCGCCGCGGTGGGCGCGGTGCGCCCGACCTGGCGCGAGCTCGACGATGCGGCCATGCGCAATGTCGTGGTGGCCGACAGCCGCGAGGCGGCGCAGAAGGAATCCGGCGACGTGATCCTGTCGGGCGCCAGGGTCTACGCCGAGATCGGCGAGATCCTCGCCGGCACGAAGCCGCGTCCGGCACCGGGAACGACGCTGATCTTCAAGGCGCTGGGGCAGGCGGTGTGCGACGCCGTCGCAGCGCGCCTTGTCTACGACAAAGCGGCCGTTCCTGGCCCCCTGACAAGGGGGCCGTGAGCCGAAGGCGAGCGGGGGGTTGGTTTTTTTGGAGCGCGTCTCGGCTCTTCACAAGTAAAACCAACCCCCCGCTCGTTTCACTCGCTCCCCCCTTGTCAGGGGGGCGGCAAGGCAGGCTCAGGTGACGCCCTGGGCGAGCATGGCGTCGGCGACCTTGACGAAGCCGGCGATGTTGGCGCCGTCGACGTAGTCCACCGTGCCGTCGGCGCGCTCTCCGTAGCGCACGCACATGTCGTGGATGCCACGCATGATGCCCAGCAGGCGCTGGTCCACTTCCTCGCGCGGCCAGGTAAGGCGCATGGCGTTCTGCGACATCTCCAGGCCCGAAGTCGCCACGCCGCCGGCGTTGCTCGCCTTGCCCGGCCCGTACAGCACGCCCGCCTCGTGCAGCAAAGCCACGGCGCCGGCGGTGGAAGGCATGTTGGCGCCTTCGGCCACGCACTTCACCCCGTTGCGCACCAGCGCACGCGCATCGTCCGCGCCGAGCTCGTTCTGCGTCGCGCAGGGCAGCGCGATGTCGGCCGGCACATGCCACGGCTTCTTCCCCGCTTCGTAGCGCAGCTTGAAGCGCCGCGCGAGCTCGTCGAGGCGGCCGTACTGCACGTTCTTCAGCTCGAGCAGCGCGGCCAGCTTCTCCGCGTCGAAGCCGGCAGGATCGTGGAGCGTGCCGCCCGAGTCGGACACCGTCACGACCTGCGCGCCGAGCATCATCGCCTTCTCGACGGCGAACTGCGCGACGTTGCCCGAGCCCGAGACGGACACGCACATGCCCTCGAAGCCCATGCCCTTGCGCGCCAGCATCTCCTGCGCGAAATACACCACGCCGTAGCCGGTGGCCTCGGGCCGGATCAGGCTGCCGCCGAAGCTCAGCCCCTTGCCGGTGAACACGCTGCCTGCGCTGTTCGAGAGCTTCTTCATCATGCCGGACATGAAGCCGACTTCGCGCGCGCCGACGCCTATGTCGCCCGCCGGCACGTCGGTGTCCGGCCCGAGGTGGCGGTAGAGCTCGGTCATCAGCGACTGGCAGAAGCGCATCACTTCGCTCGGGCTCCTGCCCTTCGGGTCGAAGTCGGCGCCGCCCTTGCCGCCGCCCATCGGCAGGGTGGTAAGCGCGTTCTTGAACGTCTGCTCGAACGCGAGGAACTTGAGGATCGACAGCGTCACCGTCGGGTGAAAGCGCATGCCGCCCTTGTAGGGCCCGATGGCCGAGCTGTGCTGCACGCGCCAGAGCGCGGTTGACGCGCGTCTCACCTTCGTCGTCGAGCCACGCTACACGGAACTGGACCAGGCGCTCGGGCTCGACCAGCCGGTCGAGCAGGCCGTGCTCGGCATAGCGCGGATGCTCGGCGATGTAGGGCCAGAGGCTCGCCATCACCTCTTGCACCGCCTGCAGATACTCGGGCTGATCCGGATCGCGTCGCCGGACATGCTCGATGAAGTCCTCGAGGGATCGGTATCGGCTCATGGACTCTTGAGCCATGCAAGCAGCGTGCCGCGAAGCGCGACGCCGTGCGGCGACGCTGCGTTGCGCGCCTGCCACAGTGACAGCGAATACTACATCCGGCCCATGCGGACTTGCGATAGCGTGCGCTCGTGTCTGAAGGGGTAGGAAAAAATGAACCACCAGAATCTTCTCGCCAAGCTGAACCAGATCGTCGAGCAGGCCCAGCTCACCCTGCAGGATCCGGAAAGGCTCACTTCCGAGCGCCAGCGGATGATCATCGCCCTGGCTCGCTTCGTCTCCAGCGAGGTCTCCAGCCGCCGCCTCGAGCTCGACAGCTCCGAGGCGCGGCCGCCGTTCGCCTGAGGACGTCGCGGCACGACGTTTGCTGGTTGTAGTCCACCCGGCGCAAGGGCGCCTGGAATGCAACCTTTCTGCAAACGTCTGCCCAAGGAGACGACTAATGACCAAACGCTTCACCCCCCAAATGACCGCAGTTGCGCTGGCGCTCGCGCTGGCCGCGGTCGCCGGCGCCGCGACTGCGGACACGCCG
>DASUUN010000196.1:0-2976 GCA_036374055.1 Burkholderiales bacterium | reverse complement strand
ACGCCGCGCTCGAAGCGGTGCGAGGCGTCGCTCGAGAAATTGAAGCGCCGCGCGCGGCCGGCGACGGCCTGCGGAAAGAAGAAGGCCGATTCGAGGAATACGTTGCGGGTGGCCTCGTCCGCCTTGGTGCTCTCGCCGCCCATGATGCCGCCCAGGCCGATGGCGCCCGAGTCGTCGGTGATGCACAGCACCGAGGGGTCGACCTCGACCTCCTGCTCGTTGAGCAGCAGCACCTTCTCGCCCTGGCGGCCCCAGCGCACCTCGATCGGGCCCTTCAGCTTGTCGAGGTCGTAGACATGCAGCGGACGGCCGAGCTCGAGCATCACGTAATTGGTGACGTCCACCAGCGCCGAGATGCTGCGCTGGCCGGCGCGCTCGAGGCGCTGCCTCATCCATTGCGGCGTCGGCGCGCGCGCATTCACGCCGCGGATCACACGCCCGGCGAAGCGGCCGCAGCCCTCGGGCGCGGCGATGCGCACCGGGTGCCTGGCCTCGCTCCTGGCGGGCATCTTGTCGACCGCGGGCGGCTGCAGCGGCGCCCCCGTGATCGCAGCCACCTCGCGCGCCACGCCCAGCACCGACAGGCAATCGCCGCGGTTCGGCGTGAGCTTCAGGGTGAAGACGTGGTCCTCGAGCTTCAGGACGCTGCGCACATCCGCGCCGACCTCCGATTTCGGGTGCAGCTCGAGCAGGCCCGCGTGGTCGGCCGACAAGCCCAGCTCGCGCGCCGAGCACAGCATGCCGTGGCTCTCGACGCCCCTCACCGCGACCTTGGTGATCTCGAAGCCCGGCAGCTTCGCGCCGATCATGGCAAGGGGCGCCTTCATGCCCGCGCGCGCATTCGGCGCGCCGCACACGACTTGCACTTTCTCGCTTCCCGCGGACACGGTGCAGACGGTCAGCTTCTCCGCCGCCGGGTGCTTCTCGACCGACACGATCTCGCCGACCACCACGCCGCTGAACTGCGGGCCGAACGGCTCGTAGGCCTCCACCTCCAGTCCCGCCATGGTGAGCTTGTCCGCGAGCTCCCGGCCGGAAAGCGCCGGATTGCACAGCTTGCGCAGCCAGCTCTCGGGGACGTTCACGAGAATTGCTCCAGGAAGCGCAGGTCGCCGTCGAAGAACAGGCGCAGGTCCTCGATGCCGTAGCGAAGCATGGTGAGCCGCTCGAGGCCCGAGCCGAAGGCAAAGCCGATGTAGCGCTCCGCGTCCAGCCCGAAATTGCGCACCACGCCGGGATGCACCTGGCCGGAGCCCGAGATCTCCAGCCATCTGCCCTTCAGCTTCATGTCGATCTCGGCCGAGGGCTCGGTGAACGGGAAATAGGACGGCCGGAAGCGTACCTCGAGGTTGTCGTCCTCGAAGAAGCGGCGCAGGAACTCGGCGTAGATGCCTTTCAGGTCGGCGAAGCTGATGTGCTCGTCGATCCACAGCCCCTCCACCTGGTGGAACATCGGGGAGTGGGTGGCATCCGAGTCCACCCGGTAGGTGCGCCCCGGGGCGATCACCTTGATGGGCGGCTGGTGCATGCGCGCGTAGCGCACCTGCATCGGGCTGGTGTGGGTGCGCAGGAGCAGCGGCAGGCCGTCCTTGTCCTTCAGGTCGACGTAGAAGGTGTCCTGCATCGAGCGCGCCGGATGGTTCTCCGGGTTGTTGAGCGCGGTGAAGTTGTACCAGTCGGTCTCGATCTCCGGGCCGTCGGCGACATCGAAGCCGATCGAGCGCCAGATCTCCTCGATGCGTTGCCAGGTGCGGATCACCGGGTGCACGCCGCCGCGCCCGGAGCCGCGCCCGGGCAGCGTGACGTCGAGCGCCTCCTCGGCGAGGCGCGCGGCCAGCCGGTCGTCGGCCAGCTCGGCGCGCCGGGTCTCCAGGGCCTGTTCGATGCGTTGCTTCGCGCCGTTGAATTTCGCGCCGAATTCCTTCCGCGACTCCGGAGGAATGGACTTCAACGTCGCCTGCAGGGCAGTGAGCTCCCCTGTTTTGCCGAGGAAGCGCGCCTTCGCGTTCTCTAGCGACGCGGCATCGCCCGCCGCGCGGAACGCGGCGAGCGCGCGCGAGACGATGCCGTCGAGGTCTTGCAACCTAGTGGGTCAGGCTGGCCTTGACCTGGCTCGCGATCTTGGCGAACGCGGCCTTGTCCGCCACCGCGAGATCGGCCAGGACCTTGCGGTCGATGTCGATGTTGGCGCGCTTCAGCCCGGCCATGAAGCCGCTGTAGGTCATGCCGAGCTCGCGCACCGCCGCGTTGATGCGCGCGATCCACAGCGCGCGGAACTGGCGCTTCTTCTGGCGGCGGTCGCGGTAGGCGTACTGCCCTGCCTTCATCACCGCCTGCTTGGCGACCCGGTAGACGTTCTTCCGGCGGCCGCGGAATCCCTTGGCCTGCTTCAGGACCTTCTTGTGGCGCGCGCGCGCCACCGTTCCACGCTTGACTCTTGGCATGGCGCGCTCCTTACGACGAGTACGGCAGCATGGACTTCACCTGCCGCTTGTTGCTGTGGTGCACCTCGGTCGTGCCGCGCAGGTGGCGCTTCCGCTTGGTGCTCTTCTTGGTGAGGATGTGGCGCATGAACGCCTGCGAGCGCTTGATCCCGCCGCCGGAGCGCACGGTGAAGCGCTTCGCGGCGCCTCGCTTGGATTTCATCTTGGGCATGCTTGCTTCTCTCTCTTTTCATATGACGCCGGGCGGCTCACTGCGTGAGCGCTTTACGCCAGCGGCGGTCACTTGTAAAAACTAGGCGGCGGCGGGCTTCGCTGCCGGCGCCTTCTTGGGCTTGGTTTCCTTCACGGGCGGCGCCTTCTTCTTCGGCGCCAGCACCATCACCATCTGCCGTCCCTCGAGCCGCGGGAACTGCTCGACCAGCCCGACCGCGTCCAGGTCCTTCTGCACCCGCTGCAGCAGCCGCTCGCCGAACTCCTTGTGCGCCATCTCGCGGCCGCGGAAGCGCAGCGTCACTTTCGCCTTGTCGCCTTC
>DASUUN010000195.1:0-2673 GCA_036374055.1 Burkholderiales bacterium | reverse complement strand
GACACCGACGTCCCGGCAGGCGACATCGGCGTCGGTGAGCGCGAGATCGGCTTTCTCTCCGGCATGATGAAGAAGCTCACCAACAGCGCCGCCTGCGCCTTCACCGGCAAGGGCCTCGCCTATGGCGGCAGCCTGGTGCGCCCGGAGGCGACCGGCTACGGCCTGGTGTACTTCGCGCAGGAGATGCTCGCCCGCCGCAGCCTCGGCTTCGAGGGCATGCACGTCGCCGTGTCCGGGTCGGGCAACGTCGCGCTGCATGCGGTGGAGAAGGCGATGCAGATCGGCGCGCTCGTCGTGAGCGTCTCCGACAGCGGCGGCGCAGCCTGGGACCCCGAAGGGTTCAACAAGGAGAAGCTCGCGGGCCTGCTCGAGATCAAGAACCGCCGCGGGCGCGTCGAGGAGTTCGCGCGCCGTTTCGGCCTGCGCTTCGAGCCGCTCGCGCGGCCATGGCGGTACCCGGCCGACATCGCGCTTCCCTGCGCGACGCAGACCGAGCTCGACGGCGCCGATGCGCGCGCGCTGGTGGCGAATGGCGTGCGCTGCGTCGCCGAGGGCGCGAACATGCCCTCGACGCCGGAGGCGATCCGCGCCTTCCAGGACGCGGGCGTGCTGTTCGCCCCGGGCAAGGCCGCCAACGCCGGCGGCGTCGCGGTCTCCGGCCTCGAGATGTCGCAGAACGCGATGCGGCTCTCCTGGACGCGCGGGGAGGTCGAGCGGCGCCTGCAGGACATCATGCGCGGCATCCACGAGACCTGCGTGCGTCATGGCGAGGCAGGCGGGGTCGTGGACTACGTGCGTGGAGCGAACATCGCGGGCTTCGTGCGAGTGGCGGACGCCATGCTCGAGCAGGGCGTGACCTAAATTCGACAGGAGGCTGGTATGGCGATCGCCGAGATCTGCAGCCGCGACGTGGTGTTCGTTGCGCGAAACGAAAGCTGCGTCGATGCCGCGCGCCTAATGCGCGAACATCACGTCGGCGCGCTGGTGGTGATCGCGCAGGACGCGGTGCCGCGCATCCCGGTGGGCATGATCACCGACCGCGACCTCGCGGTCGGCGTGATGGCCCTGGGCCTGGACCCCGAGAAGACGCTGGTCGAGACCGTGATGCGCCCGGACGTGGCCCTGCTGCGCGAGAGCGAAGGCGTCGGCAGGGCGATCGCCCTGATGCGCGCGCAAGGCGTGCGACGCCTGCCGGTGGTCGACGCTTCGGGCGCGCTCGTCGGCGTGCTCGCCGCCGACGACCTGATCGATCTCTTCGCCGAGGAGCTCTCGGGCCTCGCGGCGATGATCGGAGCCGGCCCGGGCCGGGAGCGCAAGGCGCGCCGCGCGGCGCTATGAAGGCTCAGCCGTGGGCGCTGACGCGCTTGGCCTGCATGCCCTCGGCAGCCGCTTCCTCGATGAAATGCACCGCTGTCCCCACCTCGAGATGGTCGAAGGGCGGGTGCACGACGTTCTCGCGCGAGAAATACAACTCGCGCCCGTCGGGGGTCAAGATGAAACCGAAGCCCTGCGCGCCATCGATGCGGGCGACGCGCCCGGTGTGCTCAGGTGCGTGGTTTTTCACGTCGCCCCGCTGCTCGCGCGCATAGTCCTCGAGCTGGCGGCGCGCCGCGTCGAAGGCGTCGCGCAATGCAACCTGCAGGTCCTCGTCGTGCTCGTGCGTGACGGCGATCTCGCTGCCGGGCACCTTGAGGTCGACGCGCGCCGTGAACTGCCTGCCGTGGCGCTTGTGCCGGTCTTCGAGCGACAGCACCACGCGGCAGCTCACGATGTGATCGTAGTAGCGCTCGAGCTTCTCCGCCTTCTCGCGGATCGCGTTCTGCAGCGCGTCCGAGGACGCGATGCCGTGCAGGGATACCTGGAGTGGAAGCTGCATGAAATGACGATAGCCCGGCGGGGCACGGCGGCTTTGACCTGGGTCAAGAGCGAGCCGGGTCAGGGCGTGTCGTCGCGCTCGACGCTGTCGGCTTTCGGCTCGTCGCGCTGGGGATGCTGCTTGACGAGCCGCTTCAACCGCTCGTCGCGGGACTTGCTGCGCCCTGCGCCTTCCTGCGCTTCGCCCGCCGCCGGAGCGCTTGCGCGCGGGCCCTGCCATCGCTCGTAGCAGCCGGCACTGCAGAAGTAGACGGTGCCGTCGCGTCCTTCGTCCATCAGCGCTTCGGACTTCGGCACGAGCTTGAGGCACACCTCGCAGAACGCGCTTTGCGGGTCGATCGGCCCGGTTTCCTTCCTCATGGAACACCTCTCTCGCTTCGAATCATGATCTGCCCCCTTGCTGCGGGCGGCTTGCGCAAGATCAAATCCCGTTCGTGCCGTCAACGACGACTTGGTGGTGCTCGTCGCCGCATTCAAGACGCTCAAGGCGACCGGCCTAACCACCCGCTACGCGCGCTGGTCGAACGCGATCGGCGGCGTGGTGCTCCTCGTGATCGGCGCGCTCCTCATCTTCCGGCCGGAATGGCTCGCCTTCGCCTGAAGCGCTACTCGGCGTAGTCGATGTCGATGCCCTGCCGGATGAGCTCGGCGCGGCGCGCGGCGTTGTACTGCGAGATGCTGGGGAAGCGCTTGTAGTGGCCGCCGCTCACGTAGCGCAGCGCCTCCTTGAAGTGAAAGTGGTACAGGTGGCCGTCGAAGCGGAAGATCTCCCGCCCCTCGTCGTAGAGCACGAGCGCC
>DASUUN010000194.1:0-5668 GCA_036374055.1 Burkholderiales bacterium | reverse complement strand
CGGCCGCGTGCTGCGCCGGCACCTGCGCATCGAGCTCATGTCCGAAACCGAGCTCGCCACCAAGCTGCGCGAGCACGGCGTCACCGACCCGCGCGAAGTCGCCAAGGCCTACATCGAGCCCGACGGCCAGGTCACCGTCCTTAAGAAAGCGCCTTCCTCATCTTCGCGGTGATGGACTGGCGCGTAGTCCAGTAGTCCGACCAGGGGTCGTCCTGCAGACGCTCGAGGGCGTTGCGCACGTCGAAGCGCGCGCGCAGGTCGGACTTCGCATCGAGCTCGTCCCAGCGCAGCGGCATCGACACGCCGCCGTTCGGGCGCGCGCGCGGCGAGAAGGCGGCCACCGCGCTCGCGGTTTCCGAGTTGCGCAGGTAGTCGACGAAGATCTTGTTCGGCCGGCGGTCCTTGGCGATCTTCGCGGTGAACAGGTCCGGCCGCGCCTTCACGAGCATTTCGGCGATGCGCCGCGTGAAGTCCTTCACCTCGTCCCAGCCGAGCTGCGGCTCGATCGGCGCGACGACATGCAAGCCCTTGCCGCCCGTGGTTTTCAGGAAGTTTTTCAGACCCATGCCATCCAACAAAGTCCTGAGCAGCGACGTCCCCTCCACCAGCGTCTTCCAGGGCAGCTTCTCGTCCGGATCGAGGTCCATGGTGATGCGGTCAGGGTGCCGGATATCGGGCACCGTGGCGCCCCAGGTGTGGAACTCGATCGCGCCGTTCTGCACCGCGCTTACCAGCGCGTTCAGATCGGTCGCGTAGATATAGGCGCCCTTGCTCGAGCGCTCGCGCCTGACGGTCTGCAGGCTGCCGGGGCTGCGCGCCATCGTGAGGTGGCGCTGGTAGAAGCACTGCCCTTCCGCGCCGTCGGGACAACGCACCAGCGACAGCGGCCGGTCCTTGACGTGCGCCAGCAGCCGCTCGCCTGCGGCCTCGACATAGCGCGCGAGCTCGAGCTTCGAGACGCCGAGCTTCGGCCAGACGAGCCTGCCCGGGTTGGAGATGCGGATGCCCAGCACCGTGTCCGGGGCGGGCGGCGGCTGCGCCTTCTCGTCTCCGACCGACTTCGCCGGAATGTCTTCGCGCAGCCCCATGAAAGACGCCTGGCGCAGGATGCCTTCGTGGGTGCGCTCGGTATAGGCCACCTCGGCCACCAGGCCGGGGCGCACCCAGGTCACGCCCTTCTCGCGCGGCGGATTTTCAAACGGCGAGTCCGGCTTCTTCAGCGCGGCGAGGCGCCGCGTCAGAGTCTGCAGCAGCCGCTCGTCGAAACCGGTGCCGACCTTGCCGGCGTACTGCAGCTTGCCGGCGCGGTCGTGGAAGCCGACCAGCAGCGCGCCGAAGCCGGTGCGCGCGCCGCCCGGCGCCGTATAGCCGCCGATGACGAAGTCCTGGCGCTGGCGGCATTTCAGCTTGATCCAGCTCCTGGAGCGCCCCGACATGTATACCGAGTCGGCCTGCTTGCCGATCAGCCCCTCGAGGCCGAGCCTGCACGCGTGCTCGAGCACCTCCTTCGCCTCGCCCGTCAGGTGCTCGCTCAGCCGGACCGGGCCGGAGAACTTCACTTTCTTCTGCAGGCGCGCCTTGCGCTCTTTGAGCGCAAGGCGCGTCAGGTCCTGCCCCGCGAGAAACGGCGCGTCGAACACGTAGTAGACGATCTCCCGGTCGCGCCCGAGCTCGAAGGCGTTCTGCAGCGCCTGGAAGCTCGAGCGCCCGTCCGCGCCGGGCACCACGATCTCGCCGTCGAGCCAGGTGTCCCTGAGCTTCAGCTTCTTCAGCGCGGCGGCGAGGTGGGGCAGCTTGGCGGTCCAGTCTTTTCCGCTCCTCGTGAAAAGCCGGACTTCATCGGAGAACCGGGCGAGCATGCGGTAGCCGTCATGCTTCACCTCGTACAGCCACTCGCCGCTCCTAGGCGGCTCGGTGACCAGCGTGGCGAGCTGCGGCGCGATGAACTGCGGCAACTCGGCCTTCTGCGCGCGCGCGGCGCGCTTTGGCGCGCGCTTCACGCTTTCCGGGCGCTCGCGCACGACGTCGAAATCGCTGCGCGCGTGCTCGTCGTTGCGCTTGATCAGCAGCCATTGCGGCTTGTCCTCGGTGCCGCGCGTGCGGGTGAGAATCCAGCTGCCGGCGAGCTTCTCGCCGTCGAGGCGGAAGTGCAGCCGGCCCTTGCGCAGCGCCTCGAGCGGATCGCGGTCCTCCGGCGCCCACACGCCGCGGTCCCAAAGGAGCACCTCGCCCGCGCCGTACTGCTTCTCCGGGATCACGCCCTCGAACTCGCCGTAGTCCAGAGGGTGATCCTCCGTCTGTACCGCGAGGCGCCGGTCGGCCGGATCGAAGCTGGGTCCCTTCGGCACCGCCCAGCTCTTCAGCACGCCCTCCAGCTCCAGGCGAAAGTCGTAGTGCAGGCGCGTCGCCGCGTGACGCTGGATGTAGTAGCGCAGCCTTTTGCCGGGACGCGCGGCGCGGCCGCGCGGCTCGGGCGTGCGCGAGAAGTCGCGCATCTCGCGGTATCGGTCGAGACGCTCGCTCATGCTGCCCCGCCCAGCAAACCGCAAGCCCGCCCGGTAATTGCTACAGGAACGGCAAGTATTACAGCGCTTTTCGTATGCCTATCGGCGCCCGCGCGCTGGCATAGGCCTTGCAGACATGGCCCCTGAAAGGAGAATTCATGGGCCCGGCAATTGCCCTCCGGCTTCGCCAGCACCTCACCCTCACTCCGCAGGTCCAGCAGGCGCTGCGCCTGCTGCAGATGTCGGCGCTGGAGTTCGCGCAGGAGATGGAGCAGGCGCTGACCAGCAACCCGTTTCTCGAGGAGAACGCGGAGGCGCCGGCGCGCGAAGCGGCGAGCGCGGTCGACGACGTGGTGGTGCCGCAGGAGCCCGCCTCGCCGGGCATCTCCGACCGCGAGCAGGAGGAGTGGTCCGGGACCTCCGACGCGCAGCCCACGCTGCAGGAGCACCTGCGCGAGCAGCTCATGATCTCGCAGATGGGCGGCCGCGACCGCGCGCTCGCCCACATGATCGTCGACAGCCTGGACGACGACGGCTACTTCAAGGCCGATTTCGAGGAGCTCGCCGCGATGGTGCCCGCCGAGCACGACGTGCGGGCCGAGGACTTCGAGGCGGCGCTGCGCCTGGTGCAGAGCCTGGACCCCGCCGGCGTGGCCGCGCGCTCGCTCGAGGAGTGCCTCGAGCTGCAGCTCGCGGCGCTCGACGAGGGCACCCCCGGGCGCGCCGCGGCGCTCGCCATGGTGCGCGGCCGGCACCTGCAGCTCCTGGGCAACCGCGAGTGGGCGCGCCTGCAGCACGCCATCGGCTGCGACGAGGCGGCGCTGCATACCGCGCGCGCGCTCATCCGCACGCTCGACCCGAAGCCGGGCCACCGCTTCGGCGCGCCCGAGGCGCGCTACGTGGTGCCCGACGTGCTGGTGAGAAAGGTGCGCGAGCGCTGGACCGCGGCCATCAACCCCGCCTCCCTGCCGCGCGTGCGCCTCAACCGCGCGTACGCCGACGCGATCCAGAGCCGCAACGGATCCAACCAGTCGCTGTCGCGCCAGCTGCAGGAAGCGCGCTGGCTGCTGCGCTCCATCGAGCAGCGCTTCGCCACGATCCAGCGCGTCGCCGACGCCATCGTCGCGCGCCAGCGCGGCTTCTTCGAGTACGGCGAGGTGGCGATGAAGCCGCTCACCCTGAAGCTGATCGCCGGCGAGCTGGGCCTGCACGAGTCCACCGTGTGCCGCGTCACCAACAACAAGTACATGGCGACGCCGCGCGGCCTGTTCGAGTTCAAGCATTTCTTCTCGCGCCGCCTCGCCACCGAGAGCGGCGGCGCCGCCTCGGCCACCGCGGTGCGCGCGGTGATGAAGGAGATGATCGCGGCGGAGGATCCGCGCGCGCCGCTGTCGGACGCCGAGCTCGCGCGACTGCTGGCGCAGCAGGGGCTGCGCGTGGCGCGCCGCACCATCACCAAGTACCGGGCGCTGATGCGCCTGCCCAGCGTCGATATCCGGCGCGCCGATCTGAGGAGATGAACCAGCATGGCTAAGATCATCGCAGGGCGATTCGATGCCACGATCGACGCCGACGCCGCGGTCGAGCGGCTCAAGCTCGAAGGCTTCGAGCGCGACGAGCTCGACTGCTTCTACGTCTCGCCCCCCGGGCAGCACGACATGACGCCGGTGGGCGGCGACGTGCATGCGAGCGCCGGATCCCGCTTCGCCTGGGTCGGCGCGGTGATCGGCGCCATCGCCGGCGCCGCGCTCGGCTTCGTGGTCGCCTGGCTGGTGGCCGACAGCTACCGCACCGCCGCGCTGCTGTTCGGCGCCGCACTCGGCGCCTACGTCGGATCGTTCCTCGGCACGATGGGCAAGCTGCGCGGCGGCCGGCGCTCGGAGGCGAGCGTCGAGCATCCGCTCCAGCCCAAGGCCGGGCGCATGATCGCGGTGAAGGCCGATCGCCCGGGCGCCGACCAGCGCGCCGTCAAGGTGCTGCGCGAGCTCGGCGCGCGCGACGTCGGCCGCGCCGAAGGCAACTGGCGCAACGGCTGGAAGGACTTCGACCCGCGAGCGCCGCTGATGACCCCCTGACAAGGGGGTCGCGAGCTTGCGAGCGGGGGGTTTCGATGCGGTCATCCTGGACGTCGACGGCACGCTGGTCGACAGCAACGACGCGCACGCGCAGGCTTTCGCCGAGGTATTGAACATTCCCTTCGAGCGGGTGCGGCCGCTCATCGGCATGGGCGCCGACAAGCTCATGCCCGAGCTGATCGGCCGCTACGACGAGGCGCTCGCCGAGCGCAAGAAGGCGCTGTTCAAGGCGCGCTATCTTCCGCAGCTGCGCCCCTTTCCCCGGGTCGAGGAGCTGCTGCGGACGCTGCATGACCGGGGATTGCGCATGGTGGCCGCAAGCTCGGCTTCCGAGGACGAGCTGGACGCCCTGCTGAGGGTCGCCGGCGCGCAGGACTATGTCGAGGCCGGGACCGAAGCCGACCGGTCCAAGCCCGACCCAGACATCGTGCAGGCCGCCCTCGGCAAGCTGAAGCTGCCCGCCGCGCGCTGCGTCATGGTCGGCGACACGCCGTACGACGCCAGGGCCGCGGCGCGCGCCGGCGTCCCCTTCATCGGCCTGCGCTGCGGCGGCTGGCCGGAGAAGGACCTGCAGCCGGCCCGCGCCGTGCTGCACGACCCTGCCGAGCTGCTTGTAACAATCGAGCTGCAAGGCATCTAAAGCAACGAAACTTGGCGTATCCTGCGCGGGCCAATGGATTTTGAGGATCTCGACGAGGCTCGCGCGCTGCACGCGGCGCTGCTGGAAATGTTCGTTGCCCACACCGGCGGCAAGGACAATCCGCAGGCGCTGACGCGCATCGAGCAGCTGTGCGATCTCGCGCTGCGCGAAGTCGACGACCTGGAGTGCCGCGTCTCGCTGCGCGGCATCCGGAGCTACGCCAGCCTGCTGTTCTCCACCGAGGGCCACCTGGGCATCGAAAGCGGCTCCATGTCCGGCCTGGATTTCCTGCGCCTGCGCATCTCCAACGAGCTGTCCGCGTTCCGCGCGCGGCTGGGCGCGATCGAGGCCGAGCGCCTGCGCGAGCAGAGCCGCGCGTTCGAGCGCCGGCGCATGCAGCAGGCCGAGCCGCGCGCGCTCACCGTGGAGGACTTTCCGGCCTCCCACGC
>DASUUN010000193.1:0-2974 GCA_036374055.1 Burkholderiales bacterium | reverse complement strand
GTGGCGCTGCAGGCGCGCTTTCGCATGCAGAAGCTGTTCAACGTGTCGAAGGGCGCCTTCCGCCCGCCGCCGAAGGTCGAGTCCGCCGTGGTGCGCCTTTCGCCCTTGGAGAAGCCTTTGCAAGTCGATGAGGCGTTGCTGCGCAAGGCATTCTCCGCGCGCCGCAAGCAGCTGCGCAACGCGCTGCCGGGGATCGACTTCGCCGCGCTCGGAATCGATGCCCGCTTACGGCCGGAGAATCTTTCCCCGCAGGACTACGCGCGCCTCTCGATGAACTCGATCTTGTAGCCGTCGGGATCCTCGACGAAGGCGATCACGGAGGTGCCGCCTTTCACGGGGCCGGCCTCGCGCGCGACCTTGCCGCCGTGGCGCCTGACGTCCTCGCAGGCCCGGGCGGCGTCGCGGACCTCGATGGCCACGTGGCCGTAGGCGCTGCCGAGGTCGTAGCGCTCGACGCCGTAGTTGTAGGTCAGCTCGAGCACCGCGCTGCGGTCCTCGGCGTCGTAGCCGACGAAGGCGAGCGAGTACTTCTGCTCGGGCCGGTCGGTGGTGCGCAGCAGCTTCATGCCGAGCACCTCGGTGTAGAACTTGATCGAGCGCTGCAGGTCGCCGACGCGCAGCATGGTGTGCAGGATTCTCATAGGGCCGCCTGGATGATGGGTAGCGAGGCGCCGGCGAGCTCCAGCCGCTCGCGCGCCTCTCGCCAGTCAGGATACAGCTTCGCGAGCAGGTTCCAGAAGCGCTTGGAGTGGTTCAGCTCGACCAGATGGGCAACCTCGTGCGCCACGACGTAGTCGGCGAGCGCCGGCTCGAGGTGCACCAGCCGCCAGTTGAGGCGGATCGCGCCGGCCTCCGTGCACACGCCCCACTGGGTGCGCGCGTTCGACAGCGCCACGTCGGGGGGCGCGACGTCCAGGTGGGCGGCGAAATGCGCGGCGCGCGGCGCGAGCGTGTCGAGCGCCTGCGTCTTCAACCAGCCCACCAGCACCTTCGCCGCGTGCGGCGCCGGGGCGCTCACCACCAGCCGGCCGGGCTCGCGCCGCACCGCGCGCCGGCCGGTGCTCACTTCGAGGGTGTGGGCGCTGCCGAACAGGGGCAGCGACTCGCCGCTCGCGCCGCGCAGCAGCGCGGGCGGCGGCAGCCGGGCCCACTCGTCCATTTTGGCGACGATCCAGCGCTCCTTCTGCTTGAGAAAGGCCTCGACGTCGCGCCACGGGGCGCGCAGCGGGGCGGACACCGACACGCCGCTCGCGTCCACGCTGATGCCGAGGGTGCGGCGGCGGCGCCGGGCGAAGCGGTACTCGATCCACCGTCCGCACAGGCGGATCAGCAGAGCGCCTTCTGCTGTTCTTCTATCCATGTTTCTGCCATTTGGTTCACTGCCTTGGGATCGCGGTCGCGCGTCTCGATCGGCGGCCCGATGCGCACGGTGACGGTGCCGGGCCGCTTGAGGAAGGCGTTGCGCGGCCACACCAGGCCGGCGTTGTGCGCCACCGGGACCACGGGCGCGCCGCTCGCCGCCGCCAGCCACGCGCCGCCGAGCTGGTAGGCGCGCCGCTCCCCGGGCCTCACGCGCGTGCCTTCCGGAAACACCACCACCCAGAAGCCCTGCTCCAGGCGCTCGCGGCCGCGCCGCGCGATGCTGCGCAGCGCCGCCGTCCCGCGCGAGCGGTCGATGGCGATCGGGCTCATCAGCGCCAGTCCCCAGCCGAAGAACGGGATCCAGAGGAGCTCCCTTTTGAGCACGTGCACCTGCGGCGGAAAGATCTTCTGGAAGGCGAGCGTCTCCCAGGCCGACTGGTGCTTCGACAGGATGACCGAGGGGCGCGACGGCAGGTTTTCCCTTCCCTCGATCCTGCATGAAATGCCGAGGATCCTTTCC
Source organism: Burkholderiales bacterium (assembly GCA_036374055.1). Classification (GTDB taxonomy): domain Bacteria; phylum Pseudomonadota; class Gammaproteobacteria; order Burkholderiales; family SG8-39; genus SCGC-AG-212-J23. The sequence continues at coordinate 1,092 of DASUUN010000193.1, read as the reverse complement.
GCCAGGAGAAGCACGAGCCGCGACCACCCCGAGATGATGCGGTAGCGCATGAGGCGCGGCAGCGGGAAGGTGGCGAGGGCGAGGATGGCGTAGGGCGGCGTGATGAGGACGAGCGCGGCCGCGAACGCGCAGGAACGCAGCGTGGTCATGGGGCGAGATGCTCGGCGAAGGCCGCGAGGTTCTCGAATACCGCGGTGCCCGGCGGCAGGGCGCCTTCGTCGAGCGTCTTGCGGCCGCGCCCGCTCAGCACCAGCACCGGGCGCGCGCCGGCGGCCGCCGCGGCCTGCACGTCGCGCAGCGCGTCGCCCACCATGTACGTGTTTTCGAGGGAGACGTTGAAGCGCCGCGCCACCTCGAGCAGCATGCCGGGCTCGGGCTTGCGGCACCTGCAGGCCGAGTCGGCCGCATGCGGGCAGAAGAAGAAGGCGTCGATGCGCCCGCCCGCCTGGGCCGCGGCCTTCTGCAGGGTATCGTGGATCGAGACGAGGGTGGCGGTGTCGAGCAGACCGCGCGCGATGCCCGACTGGTTGGTCGCCACCACGATGCGGAATCCTGCCTGGGTCAGGCGGGCAATGGCTTCCAGGCTGCCTTCGATCGGCCGCCACTCCGCCGGCGACTTGATGAACTGGTCGCTGTCCTGGTTGATGGTGCCGTCGCGGTCCAGGATGACGAGCTTCATTTGGCGAGCTTGGACAGGTCGGCGATGCGGTTCATGGTGCCGTGCAGCGTGCCGAGCAGGCCGATGCGGTTGTCGCGCACCTTTGGATCCTTGTCCATCACCATGACCTTGTCGAAGAACGCGTCGACCGGCGCCTTGAGCGCCGCGAGCTCCTTCAGCGCGCCGGCATAGCGAAGGCTTTCATACTGCTGCTCAACGCTGCCGCGCAGCCGCTCGAACGCCGCGGCGAGCGCCTTCTCTTCCGGCAGCACCATGAGGGCGAGGTCGAAATTGGCAGGCACCGCCGCAGCCTGCTTCAATATGTTTCCGATGCGCTTGTTGGCCGCGGCCAGGCTCTCGGCTTCGGGAAGCGCGGTGAAGGCGCGCACCGCTTCCAGCTGCTTCGGCACCAGGTCCAGGCGGGCGGGACGCAG
>DASUUN010000192.1:0-17214 GCA_036374055.1 Burkholderiales bacterium | reverse complement strand
CTCGGCGAGCGCATCCCCCGCGATCGGCTCGCGGCCGGCGCCCGGGTAGAGCGCCGCGTCGATCAGCGCCTGCTTCAGCATGAACTCGTTCAGCTCGTGCTCGTCCTTCAGGTAGCGCTCTTCCTTGCCCAGCTTGGCGCGATACAGCGGGGGCTGCGCGATGTAGATGTGGCCGCGCTCGACCAGCTCCGGCATCTGCCGGTAGAAGAACGTGAGCAGCAGGGTGCGGATGTGCGAGCCGTCGACGTCCGCGTCGGTCATGATGATGATGCGGTGGTAGCGCAGCCTGTCGGCGTTGTACTCCTCCTTGCCGATGCCGCAGCCGAGCGCGGTGATGAGCGTCGCGATCTCCGTCGACGACAGGAGCTTGTCGAAGCGCGCGCGCTCGACGTTGAGAATCTTGCCCTTGAGCGGCAGGATCGCCTGGAACTTGCGGTCGCGCCCCTGCTTGGCCGAGCCGCCGGCCGAGTCGCCCTCTACCAGGTACAGCTCGCACAATGCCGGGTCGCGCTCCTGGCAGTCGGCGAGCTTGCCGGGCAGTCCCATGCCGTCGAGCACACCCTTCCTGCGGGTCATTTCACGCGCCTTGCGCGCGGCCTCGCGCGCGCGGGCCGCCTCCACGATCTTCGAGGTGATCACGCGCGCGTCGGCCGGGCGCTCGGCGAGGTAGTCGCGCAACCGCTCTGCCACGATCTCCTCGACCACGGGGCGCACCTCCGAGGAGACGAGCTTCTCCTTGGTCTGGGAGGAGAACTTCGGCTCGGGCACCTTCACCGACAGCACGCAGGCGAGGCCTTCGCGCATGTCGTCGCCGGTGGTCTCGACCTTGGCCTTCTTCGCCAGCTCGATTTCCTCGATGTACTTGTTGAGCACCCGGGTCATCGCTGCGCGCAGTCCGGTCAGGTGCGTGCCGCCGTCCTTCTGCGGGATATTGTTGGTGAAGCACAGCACGCTCTCCTGGTAGGAGTCGTTCCACTGCATCGCCACTTCGACCGTGATGCCGTCCTTCTCGCCCTGGCCATGGAAGGTGTTCGGATGCAGCACGTTCTTGGCGCGGTTCATGTATTCCACGAACCCCTTCACGCCGCCGGCGAAGGCGAAGTTCTCCTCCTTGCCGGCGCGCTGGTCGATCAGCATGATCTTGACGCCGTTGTTGAGGAACGACAGCTCGCGCAGGCGGCGCGCCAGGATGTCGTAGTGGTAGTCGACGCTGCCGAAGATCTCTTTCGAGGCGAGGAAATGCACCTCCGTGCCGCGCCGTTCGGTGCTCCCGGTCACTTTCAGCGGCGCCACCGCCACGCCGTTGCGGAACTCCATCTGGTGCACCTTGCCCTCGCGCCATACCGTGAGCCGCAGCCACTCGGACAGCGCATTGACCACCGACACGCCCACGCCGTGCAGCCCGCCGGACACCTTGTAGGTGTTGGAGTCGAATTTTCCGCCGGCGTGCAACTCGGTCATCACGATCTCGGCCGCCGAGCGCTTGAGCTCGTCGTCCTCCTTGATGCCGGTCGGGATGCCGCGCCCGTTGTCGATCACCGAGATCGAATTGTCGGTGTGGATGGTGACCGTGATCTCGTCGCTGAATCCGGCGAGCGCCTCGTCCACCGAGTTGTCCACCACCTCGAACACCATGTGGTGCAGCCCGGTGCCGTCGGAAGTGTCGCCGATGTACATGCCCGGGCGCTTGCGCACCGCTTCCAGGCCCTTCAGGACCTTGATGGCATCCGAGCCGTAGTCGTTCGCGTCCGCTTTCTCGTGTTCAGACAATTCGCTAGATCCTCATGGGCATGACGACGTACTTGAAATCCTTCTCGGCGGCATAGGAGATAAGCGCGCTCGAAGACGAGTCGCCGAAGGCGCAATCGACCTGGCTGCCGGGCACGTTGTTCAGCACGTCGAGCAGATAGTTGACGTTGAAGCCGATGTCGAGCGCGTCGCCGGCGTACTTCACCTCGAGCTCCTCGTGCGCCTCCTCCTGCTCGGCGTTGGAGGACACTATTTTCAGCGTGCCCTCGCCCAGCACCCAGCGCACGCCGCGGAATTTCTCGTTCGACAGGATCGCCGCGCGCAGCAGCGCCTGGCGCAGAGGCTCGCGCTCGATCTGCAGCCGGTTCTTGTGCTGGGTCGGGATCACCCGCGTGTAGTCCGGGAACTTGCCGTCGACAAGCTTCGAGACCAGCTCGACCTCGCCGAAGCTGAAAGCAGCCTGCGTCGAGGACAGCTCGATGCTCACTTCCTCGTCGCTGTCGGCCAGCAGCTTGGCCAGCTCCAGCACCGTCTTGCGCGGGACGATGACTTCCTGACGCGGCAGGTCGGCGGCCAGCTTGAGCGAGGCATACGCCAGCCGGTGCCCGTCGGTGGCCACCAGCTTCAGCTGCCGGTCCTCCACCACCATGAGCAGGCCGTTCAGGTAGTAGCGGATGTCCTGCTGCGCCATGGCGTATTGCACCAGGCCGAGCAGCCGGCGCAGCGCCTTCTGCTCGAGCGCGAAGCGCGCCGCCTCGCCGGCCGGCCGCGCCAGGCGGGGAAAGTCCTCCGCCGGCAGCGTCTGCAAGGTGAAGCGGCTCTTGCCTGCCTTGACCACCAGGCGCTTGTCCTGCTGCTGCAGCGACACCTCGGCGCTCTCCGGCAGCGCGCGCAGGATATCCAGGAGCTTGCGCGCGCCGACGGTCAGCGAGCGCGCCTCATCGGCGGCTTCCAGCCCGCTTTTCGCCGTGATCTGGATCTCGATGTCGGTCGCGACGAACGACAGCGTGGCCGCGGCGCGCTCGATCAGCACGTTCGACAGGATCGGCAGCGTGTGCCGGCGCTCGATGATGCCGCTCACCGCCGACAGGGGGCCAAGGATCTCGTCGCGCTTCGCTTTGACCAGAACCATTTGTTATCTACCCTTGTATTGATAAGTAGTAATAGCTAATAAGGCAGGCCGGGTTGCGGGATAACCCCGGAAAGACGTTTGCGTGCGCCGGGTTGCCGATGCCCGGACGCGCGGGAGAGGCTGTGGGCCGCGTGTGGAACGTTGTGGACAGATTTCCGCCCGCCGCAATTAACCGGAGATATCCACAAACTGTTCATCCCTTCAGCACCTGTTCGAGGATCAGATAGTCCCGGTTCAGACCGGTGTCCTGCTTGCGCAGGCTGGCGATGGTGCGGCAGGCATGCAGCACCGTCGTGTGGTCGCGATTGCCGAACGCCTCCCCTATCTCGGGCAGGCTCATCTGCGTGAGGTCCTTGGCGAGCGCCATGGCGACCTGGCGCGGGCGCGCGACATTGCGGCTGCGCTTCTTGGAATGCATGTCGGAAACGCGGATCTTGAAGTACTCCGCGACGGTCTTCTGGATGCCTTCGACGCTCACCTGTCGGCTGGCGACGTTGAGGATGTCGCGCAGCGCCTCCTTGGCCAGATCGAGCGACAGCTCGCGCGCGTTGAAGCGCGAGAACGCCAGCACCTTCTTGAGCGCGCCCTCGAGCTCGCGCACGTTGGACCGGATGTGCTTGGCGATGAAGAAGGCGATGTCCTCCGACAGCTCGATGGCATCGGCCTCGGCTTTCTTCAGCACGATCGCCACGCGCATCTCGAGCTCCGGCGGCTCGATCGCCACGGTCAGCCCCCAGCCGAAGCGCGAGATCAGGCGCTCCTCCATGCCGGCGATCTCCTTCGGATAGGTGTCGCAGGTGATGACGATCTGCTTGTGCGCCTCCACCAGGGCGTTGAAGGCGTAGAAGAACTCCTCTTGCGTGCGGCCCTTGTTGGAGAAGAACTGGATGTCGTCGATAAGCAAGAGATCCAGCGAGTGGTAGTAGCGCTTGAATTCGTCGAACGACTTCTGCTGGTACGCCCGCACCACGTCGGTCACGTACTGCTCGGCGTGGCTGTAGCGGATGCGCGCCTGCGGCCGCACGTCGGCAAGATGGTTGCCGATCGCCTGCAGCAGGTGCGTCTTGCCCAGCCCGACGCCGCCGTAGATGAACAGCGGGTTGTAGGAGATGCCGGGATTCTCGGCCACCTGGATCGCGGCGGCGCGCGCCAGCTGATTGGCCTTGCCGGTGACGAAGCTGTCGAAGGTGAAGGCGCGGTTGAGCCTGCCGCGCTCGGGCGCCGGGGTCGCCTCGGGCGCCTGGCGCGGCTGGGGCTGAGGCGTGCGCGCGAGCGGCTCGGCGCTGCTGCGCGCCAGCACCAGGCGCAGGCCGGTCTCGCGACCGCATGCCTCCGTTACCAGGCGCTCGATGCGCGCGGCGAACCGCTCCCGCACCAGCTCCAGCACGAAGCGGTTGGGGGCGGCAAGGACCAGCGTGTCGTTGCCGGCACCGGATTCCGGCGCCAGCGGCCGGATCCACGTGTTGAACTGCTGCGCGGGGAGTTCCTGCTCGAGGCGACGCAGGCAGGATTCCCAGAGGTTTTGCATCTTTTAGTTGGCCTAGACGAGGCCGAATTTTACCTTCTCCGCTATGGGTTATCCACAGCCGCGCGCGAGTCGTCGGTGCCGCGGCTAAAGCCAGCGCCACATTGACAATAAGAGCGCGTGCGCGCTCTAATACCGCCCTTTTTCGGACTTGGCGATGGCAACGAAGCGGACTTACCAACCTTCCAAGACGCGGCGTGCTCGGCGCCATGGCTTCCTAGTGCGAAGCGGCACGCGCGGCGGTCGCGCCGTGCTTCGCAACCGGCGCGCCAAAGGCCGGCGGCGGCTCGGGTTGTAGCCGCGGGCGGCAAGCGCTTCGGGCTCGATCCCGCCCGCCGGCTCAGGCAAAAAGCGCAATTCGAACGCTTGCTGCGCCAAGGGGCGCGACGCCATCTGGCCGGATACAGCTTCTTTCTGGAGCGACGCGACGCAGGGGCCCCCAGGCTCGGCATCCTGGTCTCGAAAAGGCACGCCGCGCGGGCAGTCGAGCGCAACCGCCTCAAGCGCTGCGTCCGCGAGGCTTTCCGACTGGAGCAGGAAACGCTGGGCGCCGTGGATCTGCTGGTACGTCCGCCCTATGGAATCAAGGCTTCACCCGAAATGACTACGCGACTTCGCGAGCTTCTCCAGGAACTGAGCAAGCCATGAGCGCCGCCGTTCTTCGCGCCGCAGTGCGCGCCTACCAGTGGTTCGTGCGCCCGGTGTTGCCGCCCTCGTGCCGCTTCTTCCCGAGCTGCTCCGAGTACGCCGACGAGGCGCTGGCGCGCCACGGCGCGTGGCGCGGCGGCTGGCTCGCCGCCCGGCGCGTGTGCCGCTGCGGTCCTTGGAGCCACGGCGGCTACGATCCGGTGCCGTGAGCATGGACACGCAACGCCTCATCCTGCTGTTCATCTTCAGCTTTTCCCTGCTGATGCTTTGGACGGAATGGGAAAAGCAGAGCCGCCCGCAGCCGCCGGCCCCGGCGCCGCAGGCGCAAGGCGTGCCGGCACCCGCCCAGCCGCCCGCCGACGCCCAGGCCAAGCCGCCGGCGGCCGCGGTTCCTGCGGCCGATGCCGCCGCCAAGGGCGAAACCGTGCGCGTCACCACCGACCTGCTGGTGGCCGAGATCGATACGCAGGGCGGCACGCTGAAACGGCTGGAGCTGCTGCGACACAAGAGCTCCAAGGCGTCGGACGCCAACCTGGTGCTGCTCGGCCGGGAGCATCAGTACGAAGCGCAAAGCGGCCTGGCGGGCGAGGGCGGACCGAACCACCGTACTGCCTGGCGGGCCGAGCCGGGCGAGCGGGCGCTCGCCGCGGGAAGCGATACGGTGGAAGTGCGGCTCAGCGCCGCGGGAAGGGACGGCCTCGAGGTACAGAAGGTCTACACCTTTCGCCGCAACAGCTACGTGATCGACGTGACCCTCGAGATCCGCAACGGCGGCGCTGCGCCCGCCTCCGCGTATGCCTACTTCCAGCTGACGCACGACGGCAAGCCGGAAACCACCGCCAACACGGTCTCCTCGACCTTCGGCGCCCAGAGCTTCACCGGCTTCGGCATCTATACCGACGAGCAGAAATACCAGAAGGTCCATCCCTCGGACCTCGACCAGGGGGAGCACGACCACGTCCAGCGGGCGGATAACGGCTGGCTCGCTTTCGTGCAGCACTATTTCGTCTCCGCCTGGCTGCCGCAGAAGGGCACGCCGCGCGACTACGTGACCGAGAAGCGGCCGGACGGCACCTACGCCGCCCGCGTGATGATCCCGGTAAATGTGGCCCCGGGAGCCGCGGCGCGCGTCGTCGCCCCCTTGTATGCCGGGCCCCAGGAGCAGGAGCGCCTGCAAGCCGCGGCCCCCGGGCTCGACCTGGTCGTGGATTACGGCTTTCTCGCGATCATCGCCTGGCCTCTGTTCTGGCTGCTCGGCAAGTACCACGCGCTTTCCGGTAATTGGGGCGTGGCGATCATCCTGCTCACGGTGACCATCAAGCTGGTGTTCTTTCCGCTGTCCGCCGCGAGCTACCGGTCGATGGCGAAAATGAAGCTGGTGACGCCGCGGCTCACCAAGATCCGCGAGATGTACGCGAACGACCGGCAGAAGATGAACCAGGCGATGATGGAGCTGTACAAGACGGAGAAGATCAACCCGCTGGGCGGATGCTTCCCGATCCTGGTTCAGATCCCGGTGTTCATAGCGCTCTACTGGGTGCTGCTCGCCGCGATCGAGCTGCGGCACGCGCCGTTCGTCCTGTGGATCGACGACCTGTCGGCGCTCGACCCGTACTTCGTGCTCCCGGTCCTCATGGCGGCCACTATGGTGCTGCAGACGCGGATGAATCCTGTGCCGCCCGATCCGGTGCAGGCGCAGGTGATGAAGTACATGCCCTACGTGTTCAGCATCTTCTTCTTCTTCTTTCCCGCCGGCCTGGTGCTCTATTGGCTCGTCAACAACATCCTCTCGATAGCCCAACAGTGGCAGATTCAGCGGATGTTCGAGCGCGACAAGCCTGCCCATGCCAAGCGATGAGGTAGCGCGCGATACCATCGCCGCGATCGCCACGCCGCCGGGCCGCGGCGGCATAGGGGTGGTGCGGCTGTCCGGCCCCGCGGTTCCCGAGATCGCCCGCCAAATCCTGGGCCGGCTGCCCGAGCCGCGGCGCGCTACCTTGGCTGCGTTTCGCGCCGTGCACGGCGGACCGCAGGACGAGGGCATCGCGCTGTACTTCCCCGCGCCGCAGTCCTACACCGGCGAGCACGTGCTCGAGCTTCAGGGCCATGGCGGCCCGATCGTCCTGCAGTCGGTGCTGCGCGCCTGCCTGGACGCCGGCGCCAGGCTGGCCGAGCCTGGGGAGTTCACGCGGCGCGCTTTCCTCGACGGCAAGCTCGATCTCGCGCAGGCCGAGGCCGTGGCCGATCTCATCGATGCGTCCAGCAGTGAGGCCGCCCGCTCGGCGCTGCGCTCGCTGGGCGGGGAGTTTTCGGCAGCGGTCGGCGCGCTCGCTTCCGGCCTGGTCGACCTGCGGGCGCTGACCGAGGCAATGCTGGACTTCCCCGAGGAGGAAGTGGATTCCGTGCTGCGCGACGACGCCGCGCTGCGGCTGAGTACTCTGCAAGCGCAGCTCGCCGAAGTGCTGGCGAAGAGCCGCCAGGGCAGCCTTCTGCGCAGCGGCATCCACGTGGTGCTCGCGGGCCGGCCGAACGTCGGCAAGTCGAGCCTGCTCAACCGGCTGGCGGGCGAGGAGCGGGCGATCGTCGCGCCCGTGGCGGGAACCACCCGCGACGCGTTGCGCGAGTCGATCCAGATAGACGGCGTGCCGCTCGTGCTGGTCGATACGGCAGGCTTGCGGGTTTCCTCCGACATGGTCGAGCGCCTGGGCATCGAGCGCACGCAGCAGGAGCTGGAGCGCGCCGACCTCGTGCTTGTAGTGCGCGAGGCGGGTCACGCCGATCTGCCGCCGCCCCACCTGCCTGGAGGGGTGCAACGCATCGACGTGTACAACAAGAGCGATCTCGCGCCCGGTTTCCGCGCGCCCGAGGGCGCTCTGGCAGTTTCGGCCAAGACCGGAGAAGGCCTGGAAGCCCTGCGTCGGGCGATCCTTGCAGCCGCCGGCTGGTCCTCGACCGGCGAATCGGTGTTCCTGGCGCGCGAGCGCCATCTGCGCGCGCTGGAGCAAGCGCGCGTGCACCTGGAACGAGCAGGGGGCCAGCTGGACCGCTGGGAGCTTTTCGCGGAGGAGCTGCGCCTTGCCCAGGTTGCGCTGGCCGGCATCACCGGAGAGCTCTCCGCCGACGATCTCCTCGGAGAGATCTTCAGCCGCTTCTGCATCGGCAAATGAGGCCGGCGCGCGATAGCGGGCTGAACCCGCTGCTGGCGGTGGCCCTTTGCGCCGCTGCCGGGGCGACCTTCGCCTCGCTGCGCCTGCCGCTGCCGTGGATGATCGGGCCGCTGCTGGCCATGGCGGCGTGCAACTTCGCCGGCGTCGGACTGCGCGCGCCGCGCGGCGGCCGCGCGCTCGGCCAGATCGTGATCGGCACGGCCCTGGGCCTGTACTTCACTCCAGCAGTGGGGCGCGAGGTCGTCGCTCACTGGCCACTGCTGCTGCTTGCCGCAGCGGTCGCCGTTTTTCTCGGCGTGCTGGGCGGCTGGATGCTCAGCCGCATCGGCGGCATCGATGCGACCACCGCGTTCTTCGCCAGCGTGCCGGGCGGCGCGACCGAGATGACGTTGCTGGGCGAGCGCTTTCGCGCGCGCGCCGATCGCGTGGCGCTGGCGCAGTCGCTGCGCATCCTGGTCGTGGTGATCGTCGTCCCTTTCGCCCTGACCTACTCGGGCGCGCACGGCAGCGACATGTTTCGGCCTGCCGCGGTCCCGCTGCGCTGGCAGGGCCTAGTGCAGCTGCTTGCCATCGGCGCCGCCGCCGCGCTGATGCTCGACCGCGCGCGCATGCCCAACGCCTTCATGTTCGGTCCGCTGGGCGCGGCAATCGCGATGACGCTGGGCGAGGTCCAGCTGTCGTCACTGCCGACGATGATGACCAATGCCGCCCAGTTGCTGCTCGGCTGCGCGCTTGGCGCGCGATTCGAGCGCCGGTCGCTCGAAAGCGCGCCGCGTTACGTGGCGGGCGTGCTGGTCAGTGTGCTTGCTTGCATCGCCGTAGCTGCCCTGATTGCCGCGGCCGCCGCGATGGCCGCAGGACTTCCCGCGCCGAGCCTGATTCTTGCAATGGCACCGGGTGGCATCGCAGAGATGTGCATCACGGCGAAGGTGCTGCAGCTCGGCGTGCCGTTGGTCACCGCGGCCCATGTGGCGCGCGTGCTCGTGCTAATCGCGGGCACGGCCCCTGCGTATCGCACTGCGCGCGCCCTGCGGGCATGGGTTCGCAGCGTCTAAGTGGTTGTGCGAGCAGCGATTTAGTCCACAGGAGGCACTTGGCCACGCATTCCCCGGGAGCCGTCGGGTGCTAGAATTGTTTGACCAACTGCCGCTTTTCCCGGCCCAGCTGCGCGCTGGGCCGTTTGCCTTTCTGGAGCGAACGAATGAACGCACCCGCTACCGCCCCTGACCAGTCGAATGCCCCCGCGTGGGTGCGCCACCGCGGCCTTCGGCGATGGGTTTCGGAGATCGCTCGGCTCACGAAGCCCGAGCGCATCGTGTGGTGCGACGGTTCCCAGGCCGAATACGACCGCATGTGCGCCGAGCTGGTGCAGGCGGGAACGTTTACGCGCCTGAGCGAGAAGCGGCGTCCCAATTCGTACCTTGCCCGCTCGCATCCGACCGACGTGGCTCGCATGGAGGACCGCACCTTCATCTGCAGCGAGCGCAAGGAGGATGCGGGGCCGACCAACAACTGGCTCGAGCCCCGCGAGATGCGCCAGACGCTCAATCGTCTGTTCGACGGCAGCATGCGCGGGCGCACCATGTACGTAATGCCGTTTTCCATGGGGCCGATTGGCTCCCCGATCGCGCAAATCGGTGTGGAAATCTCGGATTCCGCCTACGTGGCGGTGAGCATGCGCATCATGACGCGCATGGGTCGCGCGGTAGCCGAATGGCTCGGCGAGGACAAGCCGTTCGTGCCCTGCGTGCACTCGGTCGGCGCGCCCCTCGCGCCCGGGGAGAAGGACGTCCCCTGGCCGTGCAACGAGAAGGAAAAATGGATCGTGCATTTTCCCGAGACACGCGAGATCTGGTCGTTCGGCTCGGGCTACGGGGGCAACGCGCTGCTCGGCAAGAAGTGCCTGGCGCTGCGCATCGCGTCGGTCATGGGCCGCGACGAGGGCTGGCTCGCCGAGCACATGCTGATCCTCGGCATGCAGGCGCCGAGCGGCGAAAAGACCTACGTGGCTGCGGCGTTCCCGTCGGCCTGCGGCAAGACCAATCTGGCGATGCTCATTCCGCCCGCGGCATTCGCCGGCTGGAAGGTCACCACCATCGGCGAGGACATCGCCTGGATCAAGCCCGGCCAGGATGGGCGCCTGCACGCCATCAATCCGGAATACGGTCTGTTTGGCGTTGCGCCCGGTACATCCGAGCAAACCAACCCCAACGCCATGAAGTCGCTGGCGAGCGACGTGATCTTCACGAACGTGGCCATGACCCCCGACGGTGACGTGTGGTGGGAAGGGATGACCGACCAGCCGCCGCCCCGGCTCATTGACTGGCAGGGGAAGGAGTGGACGCCGGAGGATGGCAAGAAGGGGCGTCTCGCGGCGCACGCCAACGCCCGCTTTACCGTCGCTGCCGCCCAGTGTCCTTCGATGGATCCGCAGTGGGAGGATCCAGCCGGCGTGCCTGTCTCCGCGTTTATCTTTGGCGGGCGCCGTTCTTCCACGGTGCCGCTTGTGGTCGAAGCGCCGACCTGGGAAGACGGCGTCTACATGGCCGCCACGCTCGGATCTGAGACCACGGCCGCGATTACCGGCAAAGTGGGGGTAGTTCGGCGCGATCCGATGGCCATGCTCGCATTCTGCGGGTACAACATGGCTGACTACTTCGGCCATTGGCTGGAAATGGGAGGGAAAATTCAGCATCCTCCCAGGATCTTCAGGGTTAACTGGTTCCGCCGCGACGCCAATGGCAAGTTCCTTTGGCCGGGCTTCGGCGAGAACATGCGCGTCCTGCAGTGGATCGCGCTGCGCTGCCAGGGCCGCGCCTCAGGGGTCGAGACGCCGCTGGGAGTGATGCCCCGCTTTGAAGACCTCACTTGGACCGGGCTCGAGCACAAGATTTCGCCTGCCCAATTTGCCGAGTTGGAGCGGGTCGATACTGCCGCGTGGAAAGAGGAGCTCGCCTCGCACGACGAGCTCTTCGGCAAGTTCGGCGAGCGGCTGCCGGGGGCACTCGAAACGCGCCGCGGCAGGATGCACGAAAAGCTCGCCGCCTAGATCTTTCTCAGCAGGAAGGCACCGCCGGCCGCCAGCAGCGCGACTGCCGCCCCGGCGCCGAGCGCCGCGGGAGAGGGGAAGCGCTCGAGCAAACCGCCGCCAATTGCAACTCCCGCCCCCACGCCAGAGAGCAGCGCGCTGGTCGACCAAGTGAACGCCTCGGTCATGTGCTCGGGCCGCGCGGTCTTCGCAACGAGCATGGATTGGATGATGAGCGCCGGCGCCATCACCACGCCCGCGAACAGCGACCATAGAGCGAACGGCAAGGGCGACCATGGCAACGCAAGGATCGCCAGGCCCGCGCCCATCAGCCCGAGCATGAGCGCGAACTGCCGCGCCAGCGGCAGGTACCAGCTGCGGCTGCCGTAGGCGAGGCCGCCCAGGGCGCTGCCTGCGCTCATCAGACCCAGCAGCACGCCGGCCAGGGCGACGTTGCCTGCTTCGGTCGCGTACGCGGTAAACCCGACTTCGAGCAGGCCGAACGCCATGGAGTAGCAGAGGATTACGGCGATGAGGGGCAGGAAGCCTGTCTCCCCGAGGGGACCCAGGAGGCTGGGCTTGCTGCGAGCCTCGGTGCGCCAGGCGAGGAGCGGCGGCGCGCGCAAGAACAGCAGGGTACCCACGCATCCGCACGCGGCCGCAAACAGCACCGCGGCTGCTGCCGACGCCAGCCCGACGAACAGTGCCACGAGCAGCGGGCCGACGATGAAAATCAGCTCGATCAGCACCGATTCGAGGGAATAGGCGGCAGTGAGGAGATCCTCGTTGCGCAGCCGCTGGCGGAGGTAGGTGCGCATGCAGACAGTAATCGGCGGAAATGCAGCGCCTGCCGATGCCGCCCACAGCAGGATAATCCAGGGCGCATCGGCGCGCTGGACCGAGGCGAGCAGCAGGATCAGCGCAGCCGGAAAAGCGAGCGCGCAGGTCAGCAAGATCAGCCGCGGGCCACGCCGGTCGATCAGCCGTCCGAGGATGGGCGCCACCACGGCCAGCCCAATCACATATGCAGCGGTTGCGGCGCCCCCCAAGGCAAAGGAGCCGGTCGCGGTCTGCACCAGGAGAAGAATCGCCAGCCCGGTAATCCCGATCGGCAGACGGCCAATCATCGACGCGGCAATGGTCTGCCGCAGGTCGCGTGGCTCGAGCAGCGCGACATAGCGTGCGAGGGAAATCATGGACGTCGCCCGGGAGGGGGCGCGATTGTCGCACGGACATCATGTTTGTTGCATTGCAACAAACATGATGTTCCACGTGGAACCCCGCGCACTTCTCTCCAAAGACTGGTTCCACGTGGAACCCCCGCGTAGAATCGCGCCTTCAATGGATTTCCCTGGGTCCTACGACGTCATCGTGGTTGGCGGCGGGCATGCCGGCACCGAGGCCGCCCTTGCCGCGGCCCGGATGGGATGCGCAACTTTGCTGCTCACCCACAGTGTAGACACCCTTGGGCAGATGTCCTGCAACCCATCCATCGGCGGCATTGGGAAGGGGCATCTGGTCAAGGAGATCGATGCTCTGGGCGGCGTCATGGCGCTTGCCGCGGACGAGGCAGGCATCCAGTTCCGCACCCTGAATTCCTCCAAGGGCCCGGCGGTTCGCGCGACTCGGGCGCAGGCGGACCGGGTTCTGTATAAGCAAGCGGTTCGGCGGCGGCTTGAGAGCCAGCCGAACCTGCACATCTTCCAGCAAGCCGTAGATGACATCCTGCTGGAAGGCGACCGGGTTACCGGTGTGGCGACGCAGCTAGACCTGCGGTTTCGCGCGCCGATGGTCGTGCTCACCACGGGCACCTTCCTCTCGGGGTTGATCCACGTCGGACTCAGCCACTACGCCGCCGGCCGCGCTGGCGACCCGGCATCGACGACATTGGCGGCCAGGCTGAGAGAGCTCAAGCTGCCGGCGGGGCGTCTGAAGACGGGTACACCGCCGCGCCTCGATGCACGCAGCATCGACTTCTCGGTCATGGAGGAGCAGCCCGGCGATCTTCCTGAACCCGTGTTTTCATTCATCGGCTGCAGGGACATGCATCCGCGCCAGGTTTCCTGCTGGATCACGCACACGAACACCCGGACCCACGACATCATCCGCGCCGGCCTGGATCGCTCGCCCATGTTTACCGGAGTCATCCAAGGCGTCGGTCCCCGCTACTGCCCGTCGATCGAGGACAAGATCCATCGCTTCGCCGGCAAGGCAAGCCATCAGATCTTCTTGGAGCCCGAGAGCCTGAGCACGCTCGAGGTCTACCCCAACGGTATCTCCACCAGCCTGCCGTTCGACGTGCAGCTCGATCTGGTCCGATCCATTCGCGGACTGGAGGGCGCGCACATCGTGCGTCCCGGCTACGCTGTCGAATACGACTACTTTGATCCGCGCAACCTGCATGCCTCCCTGGAGACGAAGAGTCTCCAGGGGTTGTTCTTCGCGGGGCAGATCAATGGTACGACCGGTTACGAGGAAGCCGCCGCGCAAGGCCTCCTTGCCGGCATCAATGCTGCGCTCAAGGCCAAAGGTCGCGCTCCTTGGTCGCCGCGGCGGGACGAAGCTTATCTGGGCGTCCTTGTGGACGACCTCGTGACGCGCGGCGTTTCGGAGCCGTATCGGATGTTCACCAGCCGTGCGGAGTACCGACTGATGCTTCGGGAGGACAACGCCGACTTGCGCCTCACCGAGGCGGGTCGCAACCTCGGGGTGGTCGACGACATGCGCTGGGAGGCCTTCAACCGCAAGCGCGACGCCATCCAGGCGGAAGAGCGGCGGCTGCGCGGTTTGTATGTGAGCGCTGGCTTTCCAGAAAAACGTTCTTTTTACGAGCTTCTTCGTCGGCCCGAGCACACTTATATGAGCCTGGTCGAAGGCAGCGAAGTGGACCCGGCGGTAGCTGCACAGATCGAGATCCAAGCCAAGTATGAGGGCTATATCGAGCGGCAGCGCGAGGAGGTGGCCCGGCGGGCCGCGATGGAAGACAAGCGCCTGCCGCCCACCCTGGACTATCGGCAGGTCCGCGGGCTCTCCGCCGAAGTGCAGCAGAAGCTAAACGCGCACCGGCCGGACACGATCGGGCAGGCGTCGCGCATCTCCGGCGTGACGCCTGCCGCCATCTCCCTGTTGCTGGTGCATTTGAGGCGGGGTTTCGAGCCGCTCGACAAGAAATCGGCATGACGCCCGCGGCGGCGCTGGATTACGGGCTGCGGGAGCTGCGCATGGAGCTGCCGGCAGGGGCGCACGCGCAACTCGTGCGCTACCTCGATCTGCTCGCCAAATGGAACCGGACCTACAACCTTACGGCAATCCGCGACCCGCTGGAGATGGTGAGCCATCACCTGCTCGACTCGCTCGCCGTGGTTCCGCACCTGCCCATGCGGGATGAGACGCTTGCCGACGTCGGTTCGGGAGCCGGCCTGCCCGGCATACCCCTCGCCATCGCGCGCCCGCAGTGGAAGGTGACGCTCAACGATGCGAGCCAGAAGAAAAGCGCCTTCCTGCGCCAGGCGGTCATCGAGCTGGGGCTCGGGAACGTCGCGGTCCACGAGGGGCGCGTCGAGGCGTGGCAGCCCGCCGCACGCTTCGCGGTGGTGATTTCGCGCGCTTTCGCCGAGCTTCGGCGCTTCATCGCGTCCTGCCGCCACCTGGTCCAGCCGGGCGGCGTGCTCGCGGCCATGATCGGCGTGGCGCCCGAGAACGCCTCCGCGGGCGAACTGATTGCACTGCGCGTGCCGCTGCTCGACGCGGCGCGCCACCTCGTCCTGTGCCGCGTGGAGAGCTGACGTGGCGCGCGTGCTCGCGGTGGTGAACCAAAAGGGCGGCGTGGGCAAGACCACCACCAGCGTCAACCTGGCCGCTGCTCTGGCGCAGGCGGGACGCCGGGTGCTGCTGGTTGATCTGGACCCGCAAGGCAACGCCACGATGGGTAGCGGAATCGACAAGCGCACCGTCGGCCGAACCGTGTATCACGTGCTGCTCGGCCTGGGCGAGCTCCCCGGGGTGCGCGTGCGCGTGGAGCGGGGCGGCTTCGACCTCCTCCCTGCGAACCGCGAGCTCGCGGGGGCTGAGATAGAACTGGTGGAGCTGACGGGCCGGGAGACGCGGCTCAAGAACGCGCTCGAGCGCGTGGCGCACGAGTACGACTTCATCCTCATCGACTGTCCCCCGTCGCTCAGCCTGCTCACGGTGAATGCGCTGACCGCAGCGCAGCGCGTGCTGATCCCGATGCAGTGCGAGTACTACGCGCTCGAAGGCCTGTCCGACCTGGTCGGCACGATCAAACGAGTGCGCGCCAACCTGAATCCAGAGCTGGAAATCGCCGGGCTGCTGCGTACGATGTACGACCCGAGGAATACGCTGTCGCAGCAGGTATCACAGCAGCTCGAGGACCATTTCAAGGAAAAGGTGTATCGCACCCTGGTGCCGCGCAACGTGCGCCTGGCGGAGGCGCCGAGCTACGGCGTGCCCGCAGTGCTGTGGGATGCCGCCTCCAAAGGCGCCCAGGCGTACATCGCGCTCGCCGATGAAATCCTCGCTCAAGGACGACCCGCATGATCAAGCCAAAGGGGCTGGGACGCGGCCTGGAGGCGCTGCTCGGCGCCGACAGCGCGGCGCCGCCGCGCGAAGCCCTGCTCACGCTCCCGGTGGGCCGCATCCGGCCGGGGAAGTACCAGCCGCGCACGCGCATGGATCAGCAGGCGCTTGCCGAGCTGGCCGCCTCGATCCGCGTGCAGGGGCTGATGCAGCCGCTGCTGGTGCGGCCGCTCGACCGCGAGAGCTATGAGTTGATTGCCGGCGAGCGGCGCTGGCGCGCGGCGCAGATGGCGGGGCTGGCCGAGGTGCCGGCGCTGGTGCGCGAGGTGCCGGACGAAGCGGCCCTCGCGCTATCGCTCATCGAGAACATCCAGCGCGAGGACCTGAACGCCATGGAAGAGGCCGCCGGCGTGCAGCGTCTGGTGGACGAGTTCGGGATGACCCACGAGCAGGCGGCCGACGCGGTAGGGCGCTCGCGAAGCGCGACCACCAATCTGCTGCGTTTGTTGAAGCTGGCCAAGCCGGTTCAGGAGATGGTCATGGACGGGGCGCTCGAAATGGGGCACGCGCGCGCCCTGCTTTCCCTCGATCCCGCCCGGCAGATCGAAGCCGCCCACCGCATCGCCGCCAAAGGGCTGTCCGTGCGCGAAGCGGAGGCGCTGGCGGCCAGAGCGGCGCGCGGCGCGGCCGGCGCGCGGCGCGCGCGCAAGGCCGATCGCGATCTCGCGCGCATGGAGGAGGAGCTGTCCGGCAGGCTGGGCACCACGGTCGAGATCCGGCCGTCGAAGAAGGGCCGCGGCAAGGTACTGCTGCACTACTCGAGCCTCGATCACCTAGACCAGCTGCTGAAAAGACTGCGTTGATGCGCTATAATTTTTCGGCTTTGCCGGGTGCGGACCGAGTTGCACCAGGCGCTAACGCCATGCGCCGCGCCCTAGGCAAACCGATACGCACGGTTCTCATCTGGCAGCTTGCCGCCGCCGCCGCCATGACCTTGGCGGCCGCCTTGCTGGTGGGTGAGCATGGCGCGCTATCGGCGGCCGCCGGCGGCGCCATCAGCATCATCGCCGGCTTGGCGTCCGCGCTGGTGGCTTCGTTGAGCAAGGCGAAGTCCGCAGGGGGAATTCTGGTCGGCGCGCTGCGCGCAGAGGTGGTCAAGCTCGGCGCCGCGTTGCTCCTGCTGTGGCTCGTGCTGGCGAACTACGGGGAAGCGGCCGTGGGCGTGCTTCTCGGTGCGTTCGTCGTGACGATGCTCATATTTTCTTTGGCGTTTTTTGTGCGCGAGTATTGACGCAAGCTACGATGGCCGCAGGAACAGAGCTCACTCCCTCACAGTACATCCAGCATCATCTCACCTTCCTGACCAAGCCGGTCGGCGACGGCGGCTTCTGGAGCGTGAACCTCGACTCCGTGCTGACCTCGATCCTGC
>DASUUN010000191.1:0-17534 GCA_036374055.1 Burkholderiales bacterium | reverse complement strand
GAACAGCGCCATGCCGTCCATGCCCTGCATCCTCAGGTCCGTCACCACCACCTGCGGGCGCGACACCGCCAGCGCCGCCAGCGCCGCCTCCCCGGACTCCACCGCCGTCACCGCATAGCCCGCCGCCGTCAGCCGCATCGCAATCAGCTGCAGCAGATCCTTGTCGTCGTCGACCAGCAATACCTTCGCGTTCTCGTTGCTCATTTTCAATGCCTTCCCAAGATTCCCTGCAATTCTTCAGACCTGTCGTTACGCGGCGTCGGCGAGCGCCCGCGCCGAACGGCGGGGCAGCGTGACCCGGAAGTGACCCCCGCCGGTACCCTCGGGCACCACGTCGATATGCCCGCCATGGGCCTCGACCAGCTCGCGCGCGATGGCGAGGCCCAGGCCGCTGCCCTTCACCCGGCCGCCGTCGCCCTTGCCCCGGCCGCGCACGAACAGGTTGAAAATCGATTCGCGCTCCTCGGCCGGCACCCCGGGCCCGGAGTCGATCACGTCGATCATCGCCTCGCCCGACTCGACCCGGGCGCGCACCGTGATGGTACCGCCGGCGGGGGTGAACTTCACCGCGTTGCTGATCAGGTTATCGACGATCGAGCGCAGCTTCTCCGGGTCGGCTTCCAGCGTGGCCGGCTGCGCCTCGATGGCGAGGCGCAGCCCCTTGGACTGGGCCGCCAGCTCGTGCGCCCGCACGGCCTCGGCGACCAGCGCGTCGAGCACCACCGGCTTCACCTGGAGCGAGGCCGCCGCGTGCAGCGCGCGCTGGTAGTCCAGCAGCTCCTCGATCAGCCGCTGCAGCTTGACGCTGTTGTCGCGCATGATGGACACCACCTGGCGCTGCGGCGGCGCGAGCGGCCCGGCGACCTCGTCGTTGAGCAGCTCCGCGCCTTCGCGCAGCGCGGTGAGCGGCGTCTTCAGCTCGTGCGACACGTGGCGCAGGAAGCGGCTTTTCTGCGTCTCGAACTCGTCCAGCCGCCTGCGCAGCCAGTCCAGGCGCCGGCCGAGGTAGCGCAGATCCTCGGGGCCGCGCACCGCGATCGGCCTGGAGAAGTCGGCGCCGCCGAGCTGGCGGATCGCGTTGTCGATCGAGGCGATCGGCCGCGCGATGTAGCGCGTGAGCGCGAGCGCGATGGTGAGCGCCACGGCGGTGCTGAAGATGAGCAGCAGCATCACGCCGCGCTGCGCCTCGTCGGCGCTCGCGCGCAGCCGCTCCACCTCGCGGTCCACCACGCGGTTGTTGATGTCGACCACCTCGCGCGCGCTGTCGATGAGGCGGTCGACGCGCTCGGTGACCTGCGCCGGGTCCACCGCCGCGCGCGGGAAGGCGGTGAGCAGATCGTACAACCCCTGCTCCTCGGCGAGCGTGCGGTTCAGCGCCCAGAGCTGCGCGTGGTCCAGCGGCAGCTGCGAGATCTCGTCGCCCAGCTGGCGGAAGCTGCGGTGCACCCGCGCATAGCCTTCGAGGATCTCGGCGTCGTGCAGCACCGCCACCTGCTGCGCAAGGCGCTCGATGGTGCCGATGCGGTCGACCAGCGAGCGGCTGGCGCGCGCCGCCTCGGAGGCGTTGAAGACCGCGCTACGGCTCTGCCCGGCGAGCCGCTCGGTGTTCCACGCGGAATAGGCGAGCGCGCCGATCAGCGGCAACGCCACCAGGGTGAAGCCGGCGAGCAACAGTCCGAGGAAGGAGCGCGGGTAAAAAATCACGTAGGGGAAATAGTTGCACGGGGTTGGACAACATCCAATGTCACGTGTTCACGACAGCCGCATGATCCGCCTGTCGCTGCCGCACGACGGCGGCGCCGCCGAGGATGCGGTTGACGCCCACCACCGTGCAATGCGAGGGCACGTCGAGCGTGACCACCGCGTTGGCGCCCACCGTCGCGCCCCGCCCGACCCGCACCGCCCCCAGGATCGTCGCCCCGGCGCCGACGAACACGTTGTCCTCGATCACCGGCGCAGCCGGATCGGCCGGGTGCTTCGCGCCGATGGTGACCTGGTGCATCAGCGTCACGCGGCTGCCGAGCACCGCGTTGCGGTGGATCACGATGCCGTAGGGATGCGGCATTAGGATCGGCGAGCGCACCTGGCAGGCGATGCTGCAGTTGAGCAGCGTTTCCATGAAGTCCGACAGCCCCGGCACGCGGTGCCGGCGGGCGAACTGCAGCAGGCGGGCCGCGAGCGGGTTGCCGCCCACTACCGCGTCCGGGTGGCGCCGCTCGACGCGGCATTCGAGCCAGCGCAGCACGGCGCGCTCGACCTGCGCCGCGGCCGCAGGCAGCGCCTGCGCCCTCTCCACCGTGATCAGCTCCTGGAAGCGATGGCGCAGGCCGTCGGGCGGATCGACCGCGACCCCGATCTCGGCGCCCCGTGCCTTCTCGGGAGCGACCGTGGAGATGGCGGCCGGCGCCAGGTCGCGCTCGACGCGCTCGCGCAGCTGCGTGCTCTCCGGTCCGACGAAGGCTACGCGCGCCGCGGCCGGATGCATCAGGTTCTCGAGAAACACCCCCAGCGTGGAGGCGAGCGGGAAAGCTTCGGGCCAGACCGCGCGGCGCAGTGCGCGCCGCAGGCGCGGCAGCTCGGCGCGCACCGCGTCCCAGCCGCCGTGCTTCGCCGCCTGCGCGATCAGGCGGATGTCGCGCCGGGCGCGCCAGTAGCGGCCGACGCGCTCGATGGCGCCGCGCGCGTCGGCGGCCCATTGCCCGCTCAGCCACGCCGCGCGCGCCTCGTCGATGGCGCCCTGCTCGACCGCCTCGAGCAAGCCATAGATGAACAGCGCGTCCGGCGCCCCCGGCAGCAGCTCCTCGGCGCGCAGCAGCCGCCGCCCGCCGCGGCAATAGTCCGCGACGACCCTGATCGGCAGGAAGCTCGGCCGGCCGATGTCATCGCTCCACGCCAGCAGCAGCTGCCAGCTTTGCGGCTCGGCGCGCCCAAGCTGCACCAGCGCAAGGTCGAAGTCCTGGGCGAAGCGCGCGACGCGCCGCGGCATGTCGGCTAAGATGTCGCGCGGCACCGCGATCTCCACGTCCTCGTTCAGCACGCGGAACGCCACGCCGTCGTCGCGCAGGCGGTCGAACAGCGCCTGGGCTACGTAGCCGCGCTCGTCCATGGTCACTTCGGGACTTTTCTTATGGGCATAGGGCCGCATTGTCCTGCAAGGCGTGCCAAGTGGCATAGTACTGATGATTCAATCGGATCATGCGAACCCCCATCCATGTAACGTCGCCGTGGCGCGACATGACTAGAATTTCGGCCATGACAAAAGCCCGCGTAGTCTTGGCCGCTTCCCTCATCGCACCTGCCGTGGCAGCGGCCTTCGAGCCGGTCGATACGCTGCCCTGGCCCTCGGCCGGGCGCTTCCCGGCGTACGCCGCCGAGCCCGTCCGCCCCACCAACGCATGGATCCAGGCAGGCGCCATGCACGACGACAACATCCTGCGTCGAACGACCAGCCCGCAGAGCGAAACCGTGATGCGCCTGGGTGCCGGCGTGCGCCACGAGCAACGCGTCATCGGCCGCCAGAACCTGATTCTCGAGGCCCGCGCGGACTATTACGACTTCCAGGAGTTCGACTCGCTAAGCCACCTTGCGTACGCCGGCTTGGCGGACTGGCGCTGGGAGGTTGGCAACCAGCTCTCCGGCTCAGTGCGTTTCGGGCGCGAGCGGCGCCTGGCGGACCTCGCCGAGACGCAGTCGAGCGATCGCACGTTGGTGACACTCACGCGCGCTTCGGCTGACGGCGGCTACACCGTCACACCGAACCTGCGCGTGCGCGCCGGCGCCGGGTGGTCGGCCGCCGAGCGCGACGACCGGCTGGACCCGGAGACGCGTGCGACCAGCTTCGTCGTCGGCGCCGACTACCTTACACCGCTGCGCACGCGCCTCGGCCTAGAAGCGCGCGCTACGGAAGGCGAGGCGCCGCAGGACGAAGACGTCTTCGGCACCCTGGTGAGCAACGACTATACCGAGCGCGAGGTATCGTTGGTGGCCGGCTACGCGCCCGGCGCGCGCCTGACCGCCGACGCGCGTCTGGGCCGCACGACGCGCCGCTACGACGAGATCCCAGGCCGCGATTTCGAGGGCACCACCTGGCGGGTGGGTGCCGAATGGGTGCCGGCGAACAAGACCACGCTCGCGGTCTCGTTCTACAAGGAGCCGCGCTCGATCATCGATATTGCCGCGAGCCACGTCGTCGTGCGGGGCGTGAGCTTCGGGCCCAGCTGGGCGGCGACCGCCAAGCTCGTCTTCTCCGCGCGCCTGCTGCGCGAGGAGCGCGAGTTTGAGGGCGACCCGGCGCTTCTCGTGGCGGGGACCACGCTGCGCGACGAGACCATTGATGCCTGGCGCCTCGGCGTGGGTTGGGAGCCGCAGCGACGTTGGCAGGTGGGCGTGGGTATCGCGTCCGGGGAGCGCACCTCGAACGTCGGCGGTCGCGGCTACGACTTCACCGCAGTAACGGCGAATGTCGCCTGGCGCTACTAGCGACTAGCGACCGTACGCGTCCTCGAAGCGCACGATGTCGTCCTCGCCGAGGTAGCTGCCCGACTGCACCTCGATGAGCTCGAGGGGCAGGCGCCCGGGGTTCTCCAGGCGGTGGCGGGTGCCCGGCGGGATGTAGGTCGACTCGTTCTCGGTCAGCAGGAAGCTCTCTTCGCCGCGCACCACGCGCGCGGTGCCGCGCACCACGATCCAGTGCTCGGCGCGGTGGTAGTGGAGCTGCAGCGAGAGCGCCGCGCCCGGCTCGACCACGATGCGCTTCACCTGGAAGCGCTCGCCGCGCTCGATGCTGTCGTAGGTGCCCCATGGCCGGTGGACCTTGCGGTGCGCGAGGCATTCGCGCCGCCCCTGTGACTTCAGCTGCGCCGCGAGCCGCCCCACGGCCTGCGCCTTGTCCTTGCGCGCCACCATGACCGCGTCGGGCGTCTCGATCACCACCACGTCGTCCAGCCCGACGCAGGCCACCATGCGATGCTGCGCCAGCACCAGCGCATTCGTCGTGTCGGCCAGGTGCACGTCGCCGCGCGCCACGTTGCCGCCGGCGTCCTTTTCCTCCATCTGCCAGAGGGCGTCCCATGCGCCGACGTCGGACCAGCCGGCATCCATGCGCACGACCACCGCCTCGAGCGACGAGGGCCCGTGCGACAGCCGCTCCAGCACGGCGTAGTCGATGGAATCGGCGGGACAGGCGGCGAAGGTCTGCGGATCGACGCGCAGGAATTCGCCGTCGCGCCTGCCCTGGCGGTAGGCGCGCTCGCAGGCGGCCAGGATGTCCTTGCGGAAATCGCCGATGGCGTCGATCCACACCGACGCCCTCACCGCCACGATGCCGGCGTTCCAGAAATAGTTCTTCTCCCGGGCGTAAGCCTCGGCCGATGCGCGGTCGGGCTTCTCCACGAAGCCATCGACGAAGCAGGCGTCGGCATCCCTGCCCACGGGGCGGCCGGCGCGCACGTAGCCGTAGCCGGTCTCGGCCGAGGAAGGCGGCACGCCGAAGATCACGAGGTGCCCCTGGCGCGCGAGCGCGGCGCCGCGCTCCACGGCCCGCTGGAACGCGTCGGTGCGCGCGATGATGTGGTCCGAGGGCATGACCAGCAGCACCGGATCGTCGGCGGTGACCGCATGCACCGCCGCCAGCGTCAGCGCCGGGGCGGTGCCGCGGCCCTGCGGCTCGAGCAGGATCGCCTTGGGCCGGGCGCCGACCTGCTTCAGCTGGTCGGCCACCATGAAGCGGTGCGATTCGTTGCAGATGACGAGCGGCTCGACGGTCGCGGCGAGCCCGCGGCAGCGCGCGCCGGTTTCCTGCAGCAGCGTGCGCTCGCCGCCGTTCAGCGCGTGCAGGGGTTTGGGATGGTGCTCACGCGAAAGCGGCCACAGCCGCGTCCCGGATCCGCCGCACAGAACCACCGGCTGGATCAACGTCGGAGTGACGCCCAGTTCGATCACGACCCCCTACCTCCTCCAAAACAGTAGTGCTCAAGAAAGGGGTCTGCCCCCGTTTTTTCGGCGCTCCCCGTACAGCCGCTGCCAGCCCCAGTCTGCGACAAAGCGCGCGTGATAGTCCGCCTGGGCGCACTGCCCCATCTGGCGCATCTTCTCGGGAAAGGCCTCGGCCCAGGCGAGGCGCCGAGCCAGCTCGCGCGCCGAGCCGGGGTCGAACAGCAGACCGTTGCGGCCCGGCTCGATCAGCTCGGCGAGTCCCGCGAGGCGGCTCGCGATAACCGGCAAGCCGCAAGCGAAGGCTTCGACCAGGGCGCGCGGCGGCTCGCCGTCATAGCTCAGGCTGGGAAGCACGAGGTAAGCCGCGCTGCGCATGCGCCCGTGCACATCGTCCTGCCGCCGGAGGATCTCTACGCGCGCTCCGGGGAAGATCTGCAACGCCTCCAGCAGGATGCCTATGCCGCTCTCAGCGGTCGGCGCGCCGACGAACAGGCCCCCGCCGCGCGCCCTCATTCGGGCTTCCAGCGCCGCGTGCGATATTGGATCTTCGGCGCGGCCTTGGGCCGTTCCGCCGGCGCCGGCGCCGGCTCCGGCTCGTAGACGGCCACTTTCACTTCCCGGCGCCGCGCGGGCTTGGGCTTGTGCTCGGGCTCCTGGGCCTGCCCCTGCTCGCCTTCGCGGGCGTTGCGGCCGCGCAGGCGGCCCGAGGCATACAGGTAGCCGGCGGCGGTTGCAGCAGCGCTCATGCTTTCTCTCTCTCCTAGGTGTTGCCCGGCATCCACGCCGAGCGTTTCTGGATCAGGCTCATGTAGCAGCGCACCAGCGGGTCTGCGCGGTCCAGGCGCAGCCCGCCGGCGAGCGCGTGGTGCAGCAGCGCGCCGAGCAGGTACACCAGGGTGAGCGCGCCGATCACGCGCGGGCGCCAGGTCCACTCCGGGTAGGCAAGCCGCGCGAAGTCGTGCGCGCGCTGCATCGCCGCCTGCAGGAACGCGGGCGTCACCGCGCGCCCGTGCAGCGCCCGCTGGATCATCACGTAATGCAGCACGTCGTCGAGCGGGCTCGCCTCGCTGCGCGCGTTGCCCCAGTCGTAGACGAACAGCTGCGGGCCGAGGGTGCGGATGTTCCACGGCGCAAAGTCGCCCTGCGACAGCACGTACGGCCCGGTCCAGTACAGCAGCGCGGTCTCGCAGTCACGGTAGGCCGACTCCAGCGTGGCAAGCGCCTTGGGCGGCACGTGGCCCTCGAGCCGGCGCAGCGCGCCGTGCAGTTGCTCGCCGCAGCCCGAGACCTCGAAATCCGTCGAGCGAAAGCGCGCCTTCCCGAGGCTCGCGAGGAAGCGCTCGTGCCCGCGCGTGAACGCGCGCGTTTCGCCCAACCCTTGCGCCACTGTCATGACGAGGAAGCGCCGTCCCTGCGCGTTGAGGCCTTCGTCGAGCAGGCGCGGCACCTGGCCGTCGAGCTCGCGTATGCCGGAGAGCTCCCGCAGCCACAGGGCCTCGCGCGCAAGCTGGCGGTCGCCCGGCTCGTCGGCCGCCGTCTTCACGAGCGAATACGTCACCATGCGATGGCCGCCAGGGGATAAGCCGCCATCAGCGCGAGGCACGCAGCGGTGAAGCACAGGGCATAGGCGATTCGTAGGGAGGCCCGCATAGGAAGCGTTAGCACTTATGTTCAGTAGATGACAGCAAGGCCTGTACCAGGCGGCCCGCCCTCGCGGAAACAAGGGCTTGGCGCCGCGCAGGGCGCAATTGGCGTCGCCGCGGCCGGACCGGCAACCCCGTTATTACATTCAAGTGGCTGATTCTTGGCGGATATTCACGTCGCGGGGACGCGACGTCGACGACCGACTAACCGTGTAATTGCTTCTACCATCGCGCCATGCTCCGCCTTCCCCTGACCCGCGATATCCAGCGCCGCGCCGTGCGCCACCGAGGAGAACAGCACCGGTGTGCCGATCGTCAGGCCGGCCACGCGATTCGGCGCGAGCAGCTTCGCCGCGACATGGCCCTGGTCGTGGAGCATCACCACATAGGCGTCGTAGCCGGCGCGCTGGATCAGCGTGTCCGCGCCGATCGGCCCGTCCGCCACGATGCCTTCGCGGCGCGCCGCCTCCACCGCCGGCGTGATGCTGCGCGCCTCTTCATCCCCGAACAGGCCGCCCTCCCCGGCGTGCGGGTTGAGGCCGGAGACCGCGAGCCTCACCTCCTCGCTCCCCATCCTCTGCAGCGCTGCATGCGCCGCGCGGATCGTGCGCAGTACCCGCTCCGGCGTGATCATGCTCACCGAGCGCATCACGCTCGCGTGCAGCGTGACGTGCGCGATGCGCACCTCGCGGCCCTGCCATTGGAAGCACAGCATGAGGATGCCGTCCTCCGGCGCGAGGCCGGCAGTGCGCGCCACGAACGACGGATAGCCGTCGAACTCGAATCCCGCCGCGTGGATCGCGGTCTCGGTGTGCGGCGCCGCGACCACCGCGTCGTACTCGCCTGCGAGCGCGCCGTCGATCGCGGCGCGCGCCGAGTCGAGCGCGGCGCGCCCGTGCGCGGCACCGATGCCGCCGATCTTCAGCTCGCCGGGGGCGAGCTGCCTTCGGTCCACCAGTGTTATTCCTTGGAGGGACAAGCGACACGCGCGGGCATGCGCCTCGAGCACGCCGCGATCCCCGATCACGACCGGCTCGCAGATCGCCTTCACGCGCTCGTCGAGCGCCGCCTTGATCGAGATTTCCGGGCCGATGCCCCCCGGGTCGCCGATCGCGATGGCCAGCCGCGGCTTCATGGCGGAAGTCTCTCATAGGAGTCCGGCATGCGGCTTGCACCTGCCACGGGATGAAAAAGCGATCCAAGCGCGTGGCCTCGCGTCTGCGGGCGGTCTCCGACGAGCTGGGCGTAACGATGCCGAAGAAGGTCCGCCGCAGCAGCGCCGGGGTGAAACAGGCGCCGCGGTCGAAGCCGCGCAAGGTACGCTAGCCCGGCTTGCCGACCATCCTCATTACCGGAGCCGGCCGCGGACTCGGCCGGGAGCTCGCACGCCAGTATGCCGAAGACGGCTGGCGCGTCATCGGCACGGTGCGCAAGCCCGTGGCCGATCTGCCCGAGAGCCTCACCCTGGATGTCGCGAAAACCGCCGAGGCGAAGCGGCTGTCTTCCCAGCTCAGGGGCGTGGCGATCGACGTCCTCTACTGCAACGCCGGCATCATCGGCAAGCGCGGCAACCGCTTCGGCAGCTTCGACTACGCCGACTGGGAAGAGATCCTGCGGGTGAACCTGCTGGGCGCGGCCTCGGTGATCGAGGCGCTCGTCGACAACGTCGCCGCGAGTGAGCGCAAGACCGTCTGCGTGATGTCGAGCCGCCTGGGCTCGATCACGCAAACCAGCGGCGAGACGCTGCCCTACGCCACCAGCAAGGCGGCGCTCAACCTGCTCGCCAAGGGCCTGGCAGCCACGCTCGCGCCTCGCGGCATCACCGTGGTGGCGCTTAGCCCCGGTTGGGTAAAGACCGACATGGGCGGCGAGTCCGCGCCGCTCACGGCCGAGGCGTCGGTGCGCGGGCTGCGCCGGGTGATCGAGAGCCTGCGTCGCGGGGACTCGGGAAAATTCCTGGCGCACGACGGGTCTGCCATCGCCTGGTAGTCACGGTTTCCACTACACCGCGTAGCTTCGCGGCGACTTGCCTGTCAGGACCAGCGCTCGCAATATGCGGGCTGCCCAAGGGAGAGAAAAAAGATGCATCACGCAGAGCCGGGGCCGCTGCGCCTTTCGCCGCGCGCCGGGTTCCCGGGAAAAGGAACCCGAGACGCGTCAGGCGGCGGCGCGCCGGGGAAAAAGGCTGCGCCGCGCCGCGTGCTCGTGGTGGAAGACAACCTGGATGCCGTTCACACCCTGGTCATGCTGCTGCGGCAGGACGGCCACCAGGTGGATTTCGCCATCAACGGCTATGCCGCCATGGAAGTCGCGAGGCGCTTCCGCCCGGAAGTGGTGCTGCTCGATCTCGGATTGCCGGGGCTCGACGGGTTCGATGTCTGCGCCCGCCTGAAGCGCGAGCCCGGCATGGAGGCCCTGCGCTTCATCGCGGTCACCGCCTACGGCAGCGAGGACTACCGCAGGAGGGCGCTCGCCGCCGGCTTCGACCTGCACATCCTCAAGCCCTACGACCCGCAGAAGCTGCTGGCGATCGTGCGCAATCTCTGACTCAGAGCTTGTAGCCCTTCTCCTTCAGCGTGTTGTCGACCCAGCTGCGGTCGACCGTGCCCGCCTGCATCTGCTTCATCGCGGCGGTTTCCTTCTCGAGGATCGCCTTGGCCGAGGCGAGCACGCGCTCGGCCTGGTCCTGCGGCACGGCGACCAGCCCGTCGGCGTCGCCGACGATGATGTCGCCCGGATTGACCGGCATGCCGCCCATGACGATCGGCACGTTGATCTCGCCCGGGCCGTTCTTGTACGGCCCGCGGTGCGTGACCGCGCAGGCGAACACCGGGTAGCTCGCGGCGCCGAGCTCGGCCGAGTCGCGGATCGCGCCCCAGATCACCAGGCCGGCGATGCCGCGCTGCTTCGCGCGCGCCGCCATCAGCTCGCCGATGATGGCGTGGTCGGCAAAGCCGCCGGCATCCACCACGATGACGTCGCCCGCCTGCGCCACGTCGAGCGCCTTGTGCACCAGCAGGTTGTCGCCCGGCGCGGTCTTCACGGTGAAGGCCGGACCGGCCAGCGTGCCGCCCTGGTACATCGGGCGCAGCTGCGGGCCGCCCGCGTAGAGGCGCTCCATGCTGTCGGACAGGTGCGGCGTGACCATCTTGGCGAACTCGGCGACCAGGCGCGGGTCGGGCCGCTTCCGGATTTCAAGGATGCGCATCGACGCGCTCATCTTCTTTCCTTTCTGTTTTTCAAGATCCTGTCCAGTCTTGGATACACGCGGCGCGCGTTGCCTTCGAAGATGCGAGAACGATCGTTTTCCGACAGATCCTTCACCTGGTCGACGTAGCGCTTGGTGTCGTCGTAGTAGTGGCCGGTTTCGGGATCGATGCCCTTCACCGCGCCGACCATCTCGGAGGCGAACAGGATGTTGTCGACCGGGATCACCTTGGTCATGAGCTCGATGCCCGGCAGGTGGTACACGCAGGTGTCGAAGAACACGTTCTTCAGCAGGTGCTCGCCGAGCAGCGGGCGCTTCATCTCCTGCGCCAGGCCGCGGTACCGGCCCCAGTGGAACGGCACTGCGCCGCCGCCGTGCGGGATGACGAACTTCAGCGTCGGGAAATCCTTGAACAGGTCGCCCTGGATGAGCTGCATGAACGCGGTGGTGTCGGCGTTGATGTAGTGCGCGCCGGTGGCGTGGAAGTTCGGGTTGCACGACGAGGACACGTGGATCATCGCCGGCACCTCGAGCTCGCACAGCTTCTCGTACAGCGGGTACCACCAGCGGTCGGTGAGCGGCGGATCGGTCCAGTAGCCGCCCGAGGGATCCGGATTCAGGTTGACGCCGACGAAGCCCAGCTCCTTCACCATGCGCTCGAGCTCGGGAACGCTGTTCTTCGGCGTCACGCCGGGGAACTGCGGCAGCTGGCCGACGCCCACGAAGTTATCCGGCAGCAGGCGGCAGATGCGGTGGATGAGGTCGTTGCAGATGCGCGTCCACTCCAGGCTGACCGCCTCGCTGCCCACGTGGTGCGCCATGCCCGAGGCGCGCGGCGAGAACACCGTCAGGTCGCCGCCGCGCTCCTTCTGCAGCCTGAGCTGCGTCTCCACGCTCTTCACCAGCGTCTCGTCGCTGATGCCGAGGTCCGTGGATGCAGGACGGCGCGCCGCGTCGGCCAGGCCGGCGAGCTGCTTGTCGCGGAACTGCTGCAACGCCGGCGGCTCGGTCGTGTAATGCCCGTGGATGTCGATGATCATGAGGCGCGCACCGCCCTCCAGTGGCCCGCGCTGCGTCCCCTGACCGTGCCGCTCATCTCCTTGCCGCGCACCAGGCCCTCGTAGCGGTTCATGCCCGCGGTAAAGGTAATGCGCTTGCCCGACAGCCGGGCTTGGGCAATCTCTACCGTCCGGCCGTTGGCGGTGAGCGTGCCGGACAGCCGGCGGAAGTCCTGCTCCAGGCGCAGGCTGCCCTCCGGCAGGCGCCAGGTGCCCGCCACGTTGGGCGGGACGATGTAGAGGTAGGCGGTGCACCAGTTCGCGCAGTTGCCTTCCGCCTTGCCGACCTCCTCCGCCTCCCAGCCGTCGATTTCGTAGCCGTTGGTGACGATGCGCGCGCCGGGACGCAGGCCCAGGAACTTGGGCTTGAGCTTGCGCAGGTTGTCGGGCAGCAGGAACAGGGCCAGCACCGTGGCGCGCGAGATGTCGGCCTCGAACATGTCGCCCTGCTCGAACTTCGCCTTGTCGGCCACCCCCTCGCGCGCCGCGATGCGCCGCGACAGCGCCACCATGTCCGGGTTGTACTCGACGCCCAGCGCCTGCGCGCCGCGCCTGGCGGCGGCGATGACGTTGCGGCCGTCGCCCGAGCCCAGGTCGATCACGTAGTCCTTCGGCGTGACGCGCGCCATGTCCAGCATCTTCTCCACCAGCTCGGGCGGCGTCGGCACCCAGATGACGTCCTTGCCCGGCTGCCCTGAATAGGGCTCGAAATCGGCCGCAAACGCATTACCTGCAACAAGCAACAAGCTCAAGGCAAAGGCGTGCATGTCAATCCAGTCTCACTCCGGCGGTGCGGATCACCGAGGCCCAGCGCTCGGTCTCGCGCTTCATGTAGTCGGCCGTCTGCGCCGGGGTGAGGCCCATGGGCTCGGCGGAGAGGTCGCTCAGTCGCTTCAGGACATCGGGTTGCTGCAGGGCCTCGGCGACGCCCGCGGATACCTTCTGCGCGACAGCCGTCGGCGTTCCGGGCGGCGCCACGATGCCGAACCAGGCCACCGCCTCGAACCCGGGCAGGGTTTCGGCGAGCGCCGGCACCCCGGGCAGCCCCGCAAAGCGCTTCGCGCTCGCCACGGCGAGCGCCTTGAGCTTGCCGGAGCGCACGTGCGGCAGCGACACGCCGAGGTTGTCGCACATCATCTCCACCTGCCCGCCGAGCAGGTCGGCGAGCGCGGGCGCGGTCCCCTTGTAGGGAATGTGGGCGATCCGCAGCGGTCCCTCGGCGCCGCCGGCCATCGACTTGAACAGCTCCGCGGTGAGGTGCGAGGTGGTGCCGTTGCCCTGCGAGGCGTAGTTCAGCTTGCCGGGATTCGACTTCGCCAGCGCGATGAACTCCTGCACCGTGCTCACGTTGGTCTTCGGGTGCACCAGCAGCACGTTCGGGATGGCGCCGATCACCGAAACCGGCACGAACTTCTCGGCGTCGTAGGACAGCTTCTTGTAGAGCAGCTTGTTGATGACCAGCGGCGGCGGCGGCGCCGAGAGCAGCGTATAGCCGTCGGGCTCGGCGCGGAACACGAGGTCGGCGCCGATGTTGCCGGCCGCGCCGGGCCGGTTCTCCACGATGACCGGCTGGCCCCAGCGCGCCGAAAGCCGCTCGGCCACCGCGCGCGGCATGAGGTCGGCGCTGCCGCCGGCCGGGAACGGCACGATGATGCGCACGGCCTTGGCCGGCCACTCCTGCGCCTGGACCGACGCGGCGCAGAGCGCGAGAGCGAAAAGCAGAATGCGTTTCACGGGTGCTCCTCCTTGCGCTCATTATAATCAGGCGATGCTTGCCCGAGCCTGGCCCGCCGAGGGCGCGACCCGCGTTCCCTACTGGGTGTACCAGGACGCGGACCTCTACCGGGAAGAGCAGCAGAAGATCTGGCGCGGCGCCACCTGGAGCTACCTGTGCCTCGAGGCCGAGCTGCCCGAGCCGCAGAGCTTCGTCACCACCTTCGTGGGCGACATGCCGGTGGTGGTCACCCGCGACGCGGGCGGGGCGCTGCACGCCTGGGAGAACCGCTGCGCGCACCGCGGCGCGCTCATCTGCCTGCAGGCGCGCGGCAAGGCCGAGCGCTTCGCCTGCGTCTACCACAACTGGACCTACGACCACGCCGGCAACCTCGCGAGCGTCGCCTTCCGCAAGGGCATCGCCGGCAAGGGCGGCCTGCCGGCCGATGCCAGGCCCGAGTCGCAGGCGCCGAACAAGCTGCGCGTCACTTCCCTGGGCGGGCTGGTGTTCGGCACCCTGTCGCCGAGCACCCCGCCGCTCGAGGATTACCTGGGCGCGGACGTGCTGCGGCGGATGCAGCGCGTCATGAAGAAGCCGCTCAGGGTGCTCGGCAGCTATACGCAGGTGCTGCCGAACAACTGGAAGCTGTACATGGACAACGTGAAGGACATGTACCACGCCAGCCTGCTGCACCTTTTCTTCACGCGCTTTCGCATCAACCGCCTGACGCAGAAGGGCGGCTTCTTCGTCTCTCCCGACGGCGCGCACCACTGCACCTTCACCGAGATGGTCGAGGACGCGGGGGACGCCTACGAGAAGGATGGCATGCGCTCGGCAGGACCCCAGGGCAGCTTCGCCCTCGAGAATCGCGAAATTCTGGATCAGGTGGACGAGTTCGGCGACCGCGTGGCGATCCAGATCCTGTCGGTGTTCCCGGGCTTCGTGCTGCACCAGATCCGCAACTCGCTCGCGGCGCGCCAGGTGGTGCCCAAGGGCGTGGACCGCACCGAGCTGCACTGGACGCTGTTCGGCTTCGCCGACGACGACGATGCGCTGACCCGCCGACGCCTGCTGCAGGCCAACCTGGTCGGCCCCGCGGGCTACATCTCCATGGAGGACGGCGCGGCCACCGGCTTCGTGCAGCGCGGCGTGGCGGGCGCCCCCGACCGGGCCGCGGTGATCGAGATGGGCGGCTCGGGCGTCGCCGGGGGCGACTCGCGCATCACCGAGAGCGCGGTGCGCGGCCTGTGGCAGGCGTGGCGGCGGCACATGGGCATCTGAAGTTGGAAATCACCCTGCAACTGGCGGTGGAACGCCTGCATGCGCAATACGCCCACGCCCTCGACGCCGACCGGCTGGAAGACTGGCCGCTGTTCTTCACCGAGCACGGCACCTACCGCATCAGCACCGCCGAGAACGAGGCGCGCGGCCTGCCGCTGCCGGTGCTCTACGCCGAGGGCCGGCCGATGCTGCGCGACCGCGTCGCCTCGCTGCGCCACGCCAACATCTACGAGCCGCAGCGCTACCGCCACATGGTTTGCGCCGTTGTGGTGGAGCGGCTCAGTGAAACGACGGCGAAATCCTTGTCCAGCTTCCTCGTCGTGCGCATCATGGAGAACGGCGAGGCGCTGCTGTTCGCCAGCGGCCGCTATGTCGACCGCATCGCGCTCGCGCCCGAGCCGCGCTACGAGGAGCGCGTCGTGATCTGCGACAGCCGGCGGTTCGACACGCTGCTCGCCATTCCGCTCTAGGGGCTAGTCCCACTCGCGGCGCAGCGTCAACGACGCCTCCGTGCGCGCGTAGTCGTGCACCGCGATGTTGGAAGCGTTGCGCGTGCGTGAGATCTGCGGGCGCAGGAACCAGCCGTCGGCAAGCTGCCAGGAGGCGCCGAGCGACAGGTCGACCTGGCGGTCGCGCCGCCGGATGCCGAAATCCGGGTTCGGGTCCCGGTAGCGCGAGTCGAGGAACGCGGCGTTGACGTAGCCTTCGACGCCCGGCGCCAGCTCGCGCCGCAGGCCGGCGGTCGCGCCGTAGATACCGCGATCGCCGTCGGCGCGGCCCGCCACCGCGTTGTCCAGGCCCGCGAAGAGGCCGGCCAGGCCGACTGTGCGGGAGGCCGGATCGAAAACGTACGCTGCGGTGACGGCGAGCGCGCCGAAATCGGAGCTGCTCGCCGCCGCGTCCGCCTGCCGATAGCGGATGCGGTAGCCCTGCGCGCCGATGCCCAGACGCGCGCGATCGCCGAACAGGCGCCGCCACTCCACTGCCGCCGATTGCATGCGCCGGTAGGCCTCATGGTCGAGCTCGTAGTCGTTGAGGCGCAGGGTGTACTGCACGGTATCCCGAGGGTTGAGCCGCTGGTGCAGGCCCGCGCGCAGGTCGGCGGCGCGCGAGTCGGAGCGGTCGAGCTCGGCATAGGAGCGCAGCTGCAGCTCGGCGCCGAGCGACGCCGCGAGGCTGCCGGAAAGCGGATGCGCGTACTCCAGCCCGGCGCCCAGCGCCGCGAAGCGGTCCGGCTCGCGCACGAACGCCGGGTCGACCAGCAGCTCGCTGCCCAGGCTGGGCACGAAGATGCTGCCCTGCGCCGTGGCCACGTTGGCATTGCCGTCGTGGCCGATGCCCGCCTCGGCGTATCCGGACCAGCCCGCCACCAGGACCGCTGCGGCGGGCCGCTCGAGCATCTTCTGCCGGTACTGCGCGGCCAGCGCGCGGAATTCCGGCGGCGGGTCGGCCTCGAGGATGAACTGCAGCTCGCGCTCGGCGCGCTCGTAGTCGCGCAAGGCATAGAACGCGCGCACCAGCTCGAGTCGTGCGGCGACATTGCCGGGCTGCATCACCACTACGCGCTCGAGCGCGAAGGTCGCGAGATTGGGGCGCCCGGAGTCGGTGGCCGCCATGGCGAGCGCGAGGTCGAAGTCGGGCTGTCCGGCGTACTGCTTCTCGAGGGGGGAAAGCAGCTGCCAGGCTTCCTCGGCCTGGCCTTCGCGGATAAGGGCTTGCGCTCGCTCGAGCTCGGGCGGCTGCGCGCCGACGGCAGCGCTGGCACCGGCGAGCGCGACGGTCAGCAATGCCGCCGATATCCAGCGCACCCGGTTCCCCCGTTTATATTTATTCGCTACGGGATTATGTCACCCGTGCGCTGGCGACGCTCTTCCCTCGCAATTGTTGACCGCCGAAAATGCAGGATGAGCTTGCGGCCCTGCTAGGGCACTCTGCCCTGGCCCTTGCCCTTGCCGATCCCTTTCTGAAGCACGTCGGTGTTGCACGGGCCGCTGCAGCGGCCGCCTTTGCCCCAGCCGTTCGCGTGCGCGTTCTCGCCCCAGGCCTGGGCCGGCAGCACCGGCAGCGCCGCCTGCTCGGGCAGCGTGCGCTTGCCGTGCGCGATCACGCCTTCGTTGAACGGCGCGCCGGCGGGCACCGCGACCCTGGTGAGATGCATGAACTCCGGGGTGTGCCGTATCAGCGCGGGCGCCGCCGCCAGGGAGACCCATCCGGTCTGGCCCGGCTCCAGGTCGACGCGGCCGCGCGCGCCTTGCAGGTAGGTGCCGCCCATCGTCACGCGGTTGTAGGTGCCGGCGCCGGGCTGCAGGAAAGTCTCGTGGTCGGTGCCGCGGATGCCGACCAGGGCATTGTTCGTGCGGAGGAGCTGGTTCTTCTTGTTGCTGCCGCCGATCGCGCCGGTGATGGAGCGGATACCGCCCTTGATGAGATCCATCACTGCACGCTCGCTGCCGTCGTTGCGCCCTTGGTACGTGTACGTCGTGAGGCGCAGGCTGGACTCGGGGCGCAGGGCGATCATGCCCTGATCGGTCATCAGGATCTGCGCGTGGGAGCCGGGTCCGGTGCTGATCACCTCTCCCGGGTGGACCATGTCGCCCTTGACGAGCGGCCTGGCAATCTTGTCGGGGCTGATGCCGGCGACCTCGCCCGAGGTCCAGATCACCTGCCCGGCCGCCTGCTGCGCATTCGCCGACATG
>DASUUN010000190.1:0-2205 GCA_036374055.1 Burkholderiales bacterium | reverse complement strand
AGCAGGCCGCTCGGCACGATCAGCAGGAAGCTCGCCGCGGTCCACGGCAGCACATGGGCGGCGAGCCTGCGTACCGGGATGCTCCTCGACAAGCCCAGCAACCGCAGGTCGAGCACCGCGATCGAGCCGAACAGCAGGCCGATGCCGACAAGGTGCACCACCTCGACGCTGGGATACAGCCACAGCCACTCCCGCATCGCCCGGCCGAGCCCGGAGCCCTCCAGGGCGCCCAGCGGCCCGCCGGCCGGGGTCATCTCAGCTCGATGGTCTTGCCGTCGATGCTGATGCGCTCGGCGCGCAGCTCCTCGGGCTTTCCGCGGTTCGCGTAGCCCTCGACGGTCACCACCGCGCCGGGCTTGAGCGCGCCCTTTTCCAGGCCGCGGCGCTCCATGCGCGAAGGCGGCGCGAGCACCACGCTCCAGGTCTTGCCGGGCGCCTCGAGGCGCACGTGGCCGTGCGGATGCTCGTACCCGGACTGCACGACCTTGCCGGTCAGCCTGAGGGCCTTGGAGGAGTCGTACTCGCTCCAGCCGTGATGGCTGAACACCGACAAGGGAAAGGCCAGACCCGCCACTGCAAGGATTCGCTTCATACGCGTTGCTCCACCCAGTTCCTCACCGATTGAAGAGCGCCCGGCAGCTTCGCCGGCTCGGTGCCGCCGGCCTGCGCCATGTCCGGGCGTCCGCCGCCCTTGCCGCCCACCTGCTGGGCGACGAAATTCACCAGCTCGCCGGCCTTCACTCTCGCCGTGAGGTCGGCAGTGACCCCGGCGATCAGCGATACCTTGCCGTCGTTCACTGCGCCGAGCACGATCGCCGCCGACTTCAGGCGGTCCTTCAGCTTGTCCATGGCCTCGCGCAGGGTCTTCGCGTCGGCGCCCTCCAGCGTGGCGGCGAGGACCTTGGCGCCCTTCACTTCGACCGCCTGCAAGGCGAGGTCGTCGCCCTGGCTCGACGCGAGGCGCGACTTGAGCCGCCCGAGCTCGCGCTCCAGCGTGCGCACGTTGTCCAGGACCTGGGACAGCCTGGCGGTCACCTCGCCGACCGGGGCCTTGAGCACCGCGGCGGCTTCGACGAGCTTCGCCTCCTGCTGCTGCACCCAGGCGAGCGCGCCCTCGCCGGTCACCGCCTCGATGCGCCGGATGCCGGCCGCCACGCCGGACTCCGACACGATCTTGAAGAAGCCGATGTCGCCGGTGCGCTTCACGTGCGTGCCGCCGCACAGCTCGGTGGAGAAGTCGCCCATGGTCAGCACGCGCACTTCGTCGCCGTACTTGTCGCCGAAGAAGGCGAGCGCGCCGGCGCGGATGGCCTCGTCGTACTTCATGATGCGCGCGGCGACGTCGTAGTTCTTCTGGATCGCCGCGTTCACCAGCGTCTCGATCTTGCGGATTTCCTCGTCGCTCACCGGCTTGGGATGCGAGAAGTCGAAGCGCGTGCGCTGCGCGTCGACCAGCGAGCCCTTCTGCTCGACGTGCTTGCCGAGCACCCGGCGCAGCGCGGCGTGCAGCAGGTGCGTGGCCGAGTGGTTCCACATCGAGCGATGGCGCGACACGGTGTCCACCTGCGCGGTCAGCTCCTCGCCCACGCGCAGCACGCCGGTCTTCTGGCGTCCGTGATGGCCGAATACCTCGGCCTGGATTTTCTGCGTGTCCTCGACCGCGAAGGTGCCGGCCGGGCCCGCGAGCTCGCCGCGGTCGCCCACCTGGCCGCCCGACTCGGCGTAGAACGGCGTGCGATCCAGCACCACCACGCCCACCTCGCCCGACTGCAGCTCGCCCACCTGCGTGCCCTCCCTGTAGAGGGCGATCACCTTGCCGCGCAGCGACAGGCTGTCGTAGCCGTGGAACTCGGTGCGGTTGCCGGTGTAGGCGAGGCCCGCCGCCGCCGAAAAGCGCGACGCAGCGCGCGCGCGCTCGCGCTGCTGCCCCATCGCCGCCTCGAAGCCCGCCATGTCCAGCATCACGCCGCGCTCGCGGCAGATGTCGGCCGTCAGGTCCACCGGGAAGCCGTAGGTGTCGTAGAGCTTGAACACCGTGTCGCCGTCCAGCAGCTTCTCGCCGGAGGCGAGCGCCGACTCGAGCACGCCCATGCCGTTCTCGAGCGTCTCCGCGAAGCGCTCCTCTTCCTGCTTGAGCACTTCGGCCACCCGCTCCTTCGACTCTCTGAGCTCCGGATACGCCTCGCCCATCGCCCGGTCGAGGTC
>DASUUN010000189.1:0-6647 GCA_036374055.1 Burkholderiales bacterium | reverse complement strand
GACGCTCGAGACGGTCGGCGGCGGCCCCGGCCTGGTCGACTCGCTCACGCAGATCGCGCGAAAGAACGGCGTCGAGATCTGGTACCGCGCCCGCGCGCTGTCCCTGCTGAGCGACGACGAGGGCGTGCACGGCGTGGTGGTACGCAAGGAGGGCAAGACCACGCAGGTGAAATGCAAGGCGGTGGTGCTCGCCGCCGGCGGTTTCCAGTCGAATCCGGAGTGGCGCACGCGCTACCTCGGCCCGGGCTGGGAGCTCGCCAAGGTGCGCGGCACGCGTTTCAACACCGGCGATGCGATCCGCATGGCGCTCGACGCGGGCGCCGCGGCCAGCGGCAACTGGTCGGGCTGCCACGCGGTTGCCTGGGAGCGCAACGCGCCGGAATTCGGCGACCTCGCGGTCGGCGACCAGTTCCAGAAGCATTCGTATCCGTGGGGCGTGTACCTCAACGCCGAGGGCCGGCGGTTCGTCGACGAGGGGGCGGATTTCCGCAACTACACCTACGCCAAGTACGGGCGGGTGATTTTGTCGCAGCCCGGGCAGTTCGCCTGGCAGATCTTCGACGCCAAGGTGAAGGGCCAGCTGCGCGACGAGTACCGGATCCGGCAGGTCACGAAACGCGTCGCGTCGACGCTGGAGGAGCTGGTCGAAAAGCTGGACGACGTCGACCCCAAAGCGGCCCTCGAGGAGCTGAAGCGCTACAACGCGGCGGTGCGGCAGGACCTGCCGTTCAACCCGAACGTCAAGGACGGCCGCCGCACCGAGGGCCTGGCGATCAACAAATCGAACTGGGCCAATACCCTCGACACGCCGCCGTTCGAGGCCTACGCGGTCACCTGCGGCATCACGTTCACCTTCGGCGGGCTGAAGATCAACAACCACGCCCAGGTGATGAGCTCCGACGGCGAGCCCATCCCGGGGCTTTATGCCGCCGGCGAGCTCGTCGGCGGCATCTTCTGGTTCAACTATCCCGGCGGCTCCGGCCTGACCAACGGCGCCGTCTTCGGGCGCATTGCCGGAGAGAATGCAGGCAAGAAAGCTAGTGCGGCGGCTTGACGCCGTCCTTGCTGACGCTGATGCGCGGTGCCGTGAGCGTCCCGTCGGCGCCCTGAGCGGCGATGGCGAAGATCTGCTCGCCGCGCTTGAGGTCGGCGCGCGATCCTGGGACGAAACGCACCACCGGCGTACCGGGCGGAACCAGGATCTTCTGCGACCCGCCGGGGTAGCTCATAGTGATCTCGTTGCCGCCGCTCGCCTGCGCGATGCCTTCCAGGTGGGCGTTGGTCATGGTCGAGCCGGGCTGCAAGTCCCAGGGCGTATGGCCGGGCTTCGCCTGGGGCGGAAGGGCGTGCACCTCGACCGCCACCATGCGGCCGTCCTTCTGCATTGCGGTGGCGCCGACGTAGGCGCCCTTGAGCTCCGCCAGGGTCGCCGCCTTGGCGGTCGATACGCCGAGGTCCGGCGGGAGCTTCAACTTGAGGTCCTTGCCGTCGCGTGACTTCACCGAGAGCACGTCGCCCTCCAGCGCCGTGATCGTGCCGCGCACGCGCGTCTGCCCGAAGGCGATCGATACGGTCAGCAGCAATACCAGCGCAAGCAAGGTCCTCATGAGAACTCCCAGTCGATCCTCGCGCCGGATCGGCGCACGACGTCAGCCCACTTCGCCGAATCGCGGCGGCGGATCGGCCGCTCCGGATACTGCGCGGCGGCGCCCCCGGCCGCCACCAGCAGCGCGAGCGCCGCGCAGGCCCGGTTTCACGGCTACGGCTGCAGCTGGCCGCGCACTTCGCCGCCCTTGTGCCTGGCGGTGTGCACGTTGACGTAGGTGTTGCCCGCCTTGAACGCCTGCAGCTGCGCCGCGGTGAGCTTGCGCCCGGCCGGCACGCTGTAGGTGTCGCCGTTCTTGGTCAGCGGCACGATCACCGGGCCGTTCCGGCCCTTCGCGCCCTGGTGGATGTGGGCCATGGTCCCGGGCACGCCCTTGGTGGTGACGCTGCCGGTGATGGTGCCGTCCTCGGCCACGCGGAAGCTGCCGCTGCCCGAGCCCGAGGTGCTTACCGGGGGCACTTCCTCCGCGCCGGTCAGGTTGACGCTGACCGCGCCGCTGCCGGGCATCCAGTCGGGCATCTTGTCGCGTACCGTTTCGCACCCGGCGAGCATCAGCGCCGCGGCAGCCGCGAACAGCCAGGTCATGGTTCTTGTCATCGTTCTGTCCTCCTTGGTTTGGATTTCGTCTGCAAAACAACGCCGGCCGCTAGAATATTCCTGCATGCCGAAGATCACCGCTTCCCCCGCCCTGTCCCGCCTGCGGATTCTAGACCTGTCGCGGGTGCGCGCGGGTCCCACCTGCGTCAAGCAGTTCGCCGATTTCGGCGCCGACGTGATCAAGATCGAGTCCCCGCCCGGGATGGACCCCAACGAGGGCATGGGCGGGCCGCGCGACGGGCCGGACATGCAGAATCTGCACCGCAACAAGCGGGCGATGACACTCAACCTCAAGCTGCCCGAGGCGCGGGAGGTGCTCGCCCGCCTGGTGAAGACCGCGGACGTGGTGGTGGAGAACTACCGGCCGGACGTGAAGCACCGGCTCGGCATCGATTACGAATCTCTGGAGAAGCTCAACCCGAGGATCATCCTGGCGAGCATCTCGGGGTTTGGCCAGGACGGGCCCTACCAGCAGCGCCCGGGCTTCGACCAGATCGCGCAGGGCATGAGCGGCCTGATGTCGGTCACCGGCGCGCCCGGCCAGGGGCCGATGCGCACCGGCGCCGCGATCGCGGACCTGGCGGCGGGCCTGTTCGCCGCCCTCGGCATCATGACCGCGCTGCTCGAGCGCGAGGCGTCCGGCCGCGGGCAATGGGTGCAAAGCTCGCTGCTGCAGTCGGGCATCGCGCTGATGGATTTCCAGGCGGCGCGCTATCTCATGAAGGGCGAGGTGCCGCCGCAGGTGGGCAACGACCACCCGACCAGCATGCCGACCTCGGCGTACACCACCGCCGACGGTTACATGAACGTCGCCGCCTCGGGAGAAGGCATGTGGGTGCGGCTGTGCGAGGCGATCGGCCGCAAGGATCTGCTCGAGGCGCCGCAATTCAAGGGCGGCGAGAACCGCGCCAAGAACCGCGTCGCGCTGAATGCCGCCTTGAACGAAAGCTTGAAGGGGAAAACCAGCGCGCAATGGGTGGACCTGCTCAACAAGGCGGGCGTGCCCTGCGGGCCGATCTACAGCGTGGACCAGGTATTCGCCGATCCGCAGGTGCAGCACCTCGGGGCGGCGGCCGAGGTGGAGCATCCGCGCCTCGGGCGCTTTCGCGTGCTGAGCCAGGCGGTGAAGCTCTCGCGCACCGCCGCCAAGGTGGTCGCGCCCACCCCGGAAGTGGGCCAGCACACCGACGAGATCCTGCGGGAGCTGAAATACTCCGACAGCGACATCCGCGCGATGCGCGAGCGAGGCATCGTTTGACCGACAGGATCGAGGCGCGCCGCGACGGGGCGATCGGCTGGCTGGTGTTCGACAACCCGGCGCGCCGCAACGCGGTGTCGATCCGGATGTGGCAGGCGATCCCGGAGGTGCTGGAGGATTTCGGCGCCGATCCGGCGGTGCGCGTGGTGGTGCTCGCCGGGGCCGGCGACAAGGCGTTCGTGTCCGGCGCCGACATCTCCCAGTTCGAAGCGCAGCG
The DNA here is from genome assembly GCA_036374055.1 of Burkholderiales bacterium. Taxonomy (GTDB): domain Bacteria; phylum Pseudomonadota; class Gammaproteobacteria; order Burkholderiales; family SG8-39; genus SCGC-AG-212-J23. The sequence goes on along the minus strand of DASUUN010000189.1, from coordinate 2,969 downwards.
CTCGGACCCCGAGGCGGTGCAGCGCTACGAGGAGATCGCCGAGGGCGCGCAGCAGCGCCTGCAGGACTTCGACAAGCCGACCCTTGCCATGATCCGTGGCTACTGCCTGGGCGCCGGGGTCAACCTCGCCACCGCCTGCGACCTGCGCATCGCCGCCGAGGATGCGCGCCTCGGCATCCCGGCGGCGAAGGTGGGCCTGGGCTACCGCGCGTCCGCCACGAAGAACCTGGTCGAGGTGGTGGGGGCGGCGAACGCACGCGAGATGCTTATGACCGGCCGGCAGTTGAGCGCCGCCGAGGCGAAGGAGACGGGGCTGGTTCACAAGGTGGTCGAGACGCCTTCCCTGGAAAAAGCGACCCGGGAATACTGCGAAACCCTGGCGGCCAATGCGCCGATTACCATGCGCACCGCGAAGCGCATGATCCGCGAGCTGCTGCGCTCGCCGGGGGAATTCGACGCCGCGCAGGCGAGGGCCTGGGTGAAGGAATGCTTCGACAGCGCCGATTACGTCGAGGGCCGCAAGGCCTTCTTGGAGAAACGCAAACCGGTCTTCAGGGGGAAATGAGATGAGATACGCGCTGGCAGTCCTGGTGCTGCTGCTTTCGGGTTCGGGGCTTGCGCAGACCTATCCCTCCCGCGCCGTCACCTCGGTGGTGGGCTTCGCGCCGGGCGGGGGCACCGACACGGTGTCGCGCATCATCGGCAAGACGCTCGGCGAGCAGCTCGGCCAGCAGGTGCTGACCGAGAACAAGGCAGGCGCCGGCGGCAACATCGCCACCGACCTCGTCGCCAAGGCGGCGCCCGACGGCTACACCATTCTTCTGGGCAACGTCGGCTCGCTCACCGTGGCGCCGCACCTGCAATCCTCGCTGCCTTACGACCCGCTGCGCGACCTCGCTCCCATCACGATGGCGGTGGTGTTCCCCAACCTCATCGTCATCCATCCGCGCGTGCAGGCCAACACGCTGCAGGAGTTCATCAAGCTGGCGCACGACAAGCCGGGCACCATCACCTACGGCTCCTCGGGCATTGGCGGCGCCGGGCATCTTGCCGGCGAGCTGCTCAAGATGATGGCCAAGATCGACCTGGTGCACGTGCCGTTCAAGGGCGGCGGCCCGGCGATGCAGGCGATGCTGGGTGGCCAGATCGACTCCTACTTCGCCACCCCGGTCGCGGCCGGCGTGCACGTGAAGGCGGGCAAGGCGAAGGCGCTCGCCACCACCGGGCCGAAGCGCGATCCGTTCATGCCCGAGGTGCCGACGGTGGCCGAGGTCGGCTATCCCGGCTACCAGGCCACCAACTGGTACGCCTACGTGGCGCCGGCGAGGACGCCGAAGGACATCATCGCGCGGCTGAACCGCGAGATCGTCAAGGCGCTCAACGCGCCCGAGGTCAAGGCGCTCCTGAACAAGCAGGGCCTCGAGCCGGCGCCAGGCACCCCCGAGGAGCTCGCGCGCTTCATGAAGAGCGAATACGTCACCTGGGGACGGGTCGTCAAGGAAGCGAAGATCAAGGTCGAATGAAGGCCTATTTCCTCCACGCCGCCGCAGGCGGCATGACGCTCGAGCTGCGCGAGGCGCCCACGCCGCAGCCAGGCCCGGGCCAGCTCCTGGTCAGGATTCGCGCCTCGAGCCTGAACCGCGGCGAATTTCTCGGCGGCCTGGGAGCGGCGAAGCCGGCGGGCCAGGAGGCGGCCGGCGAAGTTGCCGGAACCGGGGAAAAAGTCATGGGCCGTTGCCCCGGCGGCTTCGCAGAATACGGGCTGATGGAGCAAAGCGACGCCATCCCCGTGCCGCTTGGCCTGTCATGGGAGCAGGCCGGCGCCATTCCGCTCACCTTCATGGTGGTGCACGACATGCTCGTCGCGCAAGGCGGCCTCAAGGCCGGCGAGTGGCTGCTCGTGACGGGGATCTCCTCGGGCGTCGGCGTGGCCGCGCTGCAGGCCGCCAAGGCGCTCGGCGCGAAGGTCATGGGCACTTCGGGCTCGAGGGAAAAGCTCGGCCGCCTGTCGGCGATGGGCTTGGACGTCGCGATTCATACACGCAAGCCGGATTTTCACCGGCAGGTCATGGACGCCACCGGCGGCCGCGGCGCCGACCTGGTGGTCAACAACGTCGGCGGCACGCTGTTCGCCGAGTGCATCCGCTCGCTCGCCTACCAGGGCCGCCTGGCGACCGTGGGCTACCTCGACCGGGTGATGAAGGCCGAGCTCGACCTCGATGCCCTGCACGCGAAGCGCCTGCGCCTGTTCGGCGTGTCGAACAAGCACCGCAGCGCCGAGCAGCGCGCCGAGACGGTGCGCGGGTTCATCGCCGATTTCCTGCCCTACTTCGCCGACGGGCGCCTCCAGCCGCTCATCGACAGGGTGTACCCGTTCGACCGCCTGCCCGAGGCGCAAGCCTACATGGAGTCCGATGCGCACATGGGCAAGGTAGCCATCCGCATGTGAAGTTGGGTAGTCTTCGCAAAACCGAAAGGAGAGCCATGATCCGCCGATTCCTGATTCTCGCCGTTGCGCTGCTGCTCGCCCTGCCTGCCCACGCCGGCATGATCCGCCCGGACGACGCGGAACGCACACGGCTGAAGGGCCTGCTGCAGCGCGAGGAAGTGCAGCTGGAGCTGCAGAAGCACGGCATCCTGCCGCAAGAGGCGGCCGCGCGGGTGGATGCGATGACGCCGGCCGAAGTTCAGAGCCTCGCGGGCCGCATCGACGCCGTGGTGGCCGGTGGCCAGAGCGCGCAGAGCCTGCTGCTGATCATCATCATCGTCCTGCTGATCATCATCGCGCTCTAAGCCGAGAGCTCTGCCGGCTCGCCGCGGTCGTTGACCGTCTGCAGCCGCACCGGCCGCCGCCAGACGCGCCGCACGTACTCCAGCACCCGGCGGGCGCGGGCGAGGTCCAGGCCGCGCCCGTCGCTCGGGTGGTCGTGCTTGAGCTCGAGGCTGCCGTCGCTGCGCAGCTCGGTGAC
>DASUUN010000188.1:0-19656 GCA_036374055.1 Burkholderiales bacterium | reverse complement strand
CACGTGGCCTCCCGCGAGCAGCGCGCACAGCACGGCGTCGATGACCTCCCGCTGGCCGACCAGCGCCTTGCCGATCTCGTCGCGGATCGCGGCGGCCACCTTGGCCGCCTGGGCGAAGTTTTCTTCTTTCATCGGTTCCCTTTTTCCAGTGCGCTGTGGATCCTCTGCGCGGTATGCATGAGGTGGATGAAGTCGGCGCCGTTCGCGGCGTCGGCGTTACGGATGAATCGCTCCATGTCATCTCGGGGCAGCGACGTAAGGGATGCAAGGCGTGCGGCGCGCTCTTCCACCGACGCCTCGGCGAAATCCGGATGCGCGTGCGCCACGTGGCGCAGCGCGGCGTCGCGCGCGGCGAGCACCAGGCGCGCGCGCAGGCCTCGCGCCCAGTAATAGCGCCCGCTCGCGCGCAGGTGGTCGAGGAGCCGGCGCCGCGCGGGCGGCGCGTCGGGCATCACCGGCCCGAAGCGCGGCCCGATGCGCCACAGCCACAGGAGGAGCAGGCCGGCGGCGGCGGCGAGCACCGGGCTCGCGTGCTCGCGCAGGAAGCCCCACAGCGAAAGGCGCTCCTGGCGCAGGAACACGTGCAGCACCTTCGCCGGGGTGAGGTCCAGCAGGTACCAGAGGAACTCGGCGTTGTCGTCGCTGCCGATGAGGTTGTTGCGCGCGAAGGCCAGACTGCCGGCGACGGTGGCCGTGCCGCGGCCGAGCTCCATCGAGGCGATCACCGTTGCAGCGCGGTCCCCGGCGGCGAACACCACCTCCGCGTTCCTCGGCAGCTGCAGCACGGTGCGCCCGGACAGCGACACCTTGAGCTTGCGGCCCTGCGCGGTCTGCACCGCCGGCGCCTTGAAGTCGCGGCCGCCTGAAACGCGCTCGACCCCGAGCTGATCGAGCAGCGGATCGGACACGCCGGGCAGCTCGGCCTCGGCGATGAGGTGGCCGCCGCCCTCGGCCCACTCGACGATATGGCGCAGGCGCCGCGGATCGATCGCCTGCCGGCGGGCCGGCAGCAGCAGCACGCCGTCCGGGGCCAGCTTGTCCAGGTCCGGCAGCGCGCGTACCTGCTGCGGGCGCATGCCCATGCGCTCGGCGAAGCGCTGCGCTGCGAGGAACGGGTCGCGGCGCGCCTCGGCCGTCGGCCCGACCCATTCCTTGCCCGGCACGCGCTCGAAAGTGGTGAAGAACCACGCTGCGCCGAGCGCGACCAGCGCCACCGCCCCCACCGGAACGATCCAGCGCCTCACGCGAATGCCTCCTTGTAGCCGGCGGCAAGCTCTTCCACCCGCGAGGCGGAGAGCTCGCGCTTCGCATACGCGCAGGCACGCCAGACATCCACCAGCGCGGCGAAATACGGCATGCCCGCGAGGCGCACCGCCTCGCCCTCGGTGTGGCTCGCGAGCAGCTGCACGCCGCGCTTATGGACCAGCTCGGAGAGCGCGCCGCGGTAAAGCAGGCTCAGTGCCTCGCGCAGCCGGCCCTCGCGGGAGAGGGCGCTCGCCGCCGCGGCGACGTCCGGCGGCAGCGTGTCGGGCGCAAGCTCCATGCCGAAGAGGGCGCTCGGCGGGCGATACGCCTCGCTCGGCGGCGCGACCGCGCGCGGCAGCAGCTTCAACGCCTGCCACAGCAGGTAGGCGGCCGCCGCCACGACCAGCCCCCAGAACAGCACCTGCAGCGCCTTCGCCAGCGCGTAGCCGATGCCGGAGCCGGTGTCCTCCTGCTTGCGCTTGCCGTCCCCGAACAGCCACTTGAAGAACGTCTCCCAGAAGGAGCCGCTGCCGCCGTCCTGGGTGTCCGAGGCGCGCACCTTCCACTGCATCGTCTCGCGGAAGTAGCCGAACTCGCGTTCCTTCAGGACCTCCGCGATTTCGGTCTTCGGTTTTTTCTCCTGGGCATACCCGGTCTGGCAAACGAAAAGACAACTCATGGAAAGCAAGAGCACGGCCACGGCGGTAGCGTGGCGCTCGGCAATGCGGCGCAGCGCCACCTCGATGTCCCAGCCTTCGAGCAGGGTGCGGCGGTTGAGGTACAGCGCGAAGCCGGCGGCGACGTAGAACGGCTCGAGCAGCAGCCAGACCGCCGCGAACACCAGCCCGTCGCCGATCGTCGCGGTGGTGACCCACTCGAAGAACCCGCCGAAGAACGGCACCTCGTCGCCGCGCTGGCGCTCGAGCTGCGCCGGCAGCAGGAGCTGGCTGAGCGCGCCCGCGGACCACAGCAGCACGGCCTCGAAATGCACCCAGACCACGGTGAGCCAGACGGCGTTGCCGCGTGCGCGCTTGCCGAGCAGGCTGCGCCGGGCGCGCGCCTCGCGCCCGCGCTGGCCTTCGAGCTGGCGCACCGGCAGGTTGAAGGAGCGCGCGAGGTCCAGGCGCCCCAGGGTAAGCGCCCGGATCAGGCCCGTGTTCAGCCATTCGCGCGCGCTGCGCAGCGTCTGCCGGGGCCCGGGAACGGCGCCGAACACCGCGCGCGACAGCACGTGCAGCACCGCGCGGTCGTACACCGGCTGCAGCCACCAGATGGCAAGGATCGCGAGCCCGACGGCGTCGAACGCCCAGCCCAGGAGAAGCGCTATCGAGCAAACCAGCGAAAGCACCAGCGCGTGCACGGCGTAGACCGGCCGCCACCAGCGCTGCAGCATGGCGAGCCCCAGGTCGGTCGCCTCCCAGGGCGACCGGCGCCTCAGCGTGACCGCGATGTCAGCGGGCTGCACGCGCGCGTCCGGCGAAAGCGAAGTAGGCCCCCAGCAGCGCCCAGCCGGCGATGCCCACGCCGATCTTCACGTTGAAGGGCACTTCGGTCATCGGCGACCAGAAGGCCTCGACGAACGCGGCGATGAAGAACATGAGCGCCGCGCCGTACATGATGTGCACCGCGGGCCGCGCCGCGGCGACCAGCGCGGCGCGGCGGCTGAGCTCCCCGGGCGCGATGACCGCGAGGCCCAGCCGCAGCCCGGCGGCTCCGGACAGCGCGATGGCGATCAGCTCCCAGGACGAGTGGCCGGCGACGAACGACCAGAAGGTCTCGGTGTAGCCGATCTCGGTCAGGTAGCCGGCCACCGCGCCCAGGATCACGCCGTTCGAGCCGAGGAACCAGATCGAGCCGATGCCGGCCAGCATGCCGCCGGCGAAGGTCTGGAAGCCGATGCCGGTGTTGTTCCAGATGTAGAAGCCGAACATCATCAGGCTGGTGTCGGCTTCGCGCATTCCCAGGCGCCGCGCGGCGGGATCGTACATCTCGTGCACCCCGGCGATCTGCTCCGGGCTCAGCAGGTAGTGCACGAACTCCGGGTAGACCTGCAGCAGCGCCATCAGGCCGAACAGGGGCCCGAAGAAAAGCAGCGAGGCCGCGAGCACCAGGCGCCACTCGCGCCGCACCAGCGCGGGAAAGTCGGCGGCCAGGAACTCGAGCAGGCGCTGCGACTCGCGCCGGCGGTTCTCGTAGAGCGCGTGGTGGCCGCGCAGCGCGAGGCGGTTCAGCCGGTCGACCAGCGCCGGGCTGTACTGCCGGTCCGCGGCGAGCGCCAGGTGCTGGCAGATGCGCCGATAGCGCTGCGGCATGTCCGCGGGGTCGAAGCCGGCCTTCTTGTCGAGGAAACCCTCGAACTCGTCCCACTCGCGCGCGTGCGCCGCTTCGAAGGGCGCCTGCCTCACGGGCGGCCCGCCAGGTAGTTGGCCATGCCGAGCAGGCGCGCGGCGGCGCGCTCGCCTTCCAGCGTGCCGACCAGCGGCGTGGGCAGCTCGGCAAGCTCCTCGAGCCGCTCCTGCGTGAGCGTGGCGGCGCGCTCGGCGAGGTCGAGCACCGCGCGCTGCTCTTCCAGGTCGAGCGGCACGGGCGGGGCGACGGGCGCGGCTTTCGGGATGTCGCCGTGCACCGCCTTGTCCGACTGGTAGACCACCACGGTGCCGGCGGCGAGGTCGCCCAGGCGCTTGAAGTCGCGGTTGAGCAGCATGGCGAGCAGGCCGATGCCGTAGAGGAAAGGCAGGAAGTCGACCGCGCGCAGCAGGTTGCGGGTGAGCGCGCCGGGCCAGCGCACCGGCGTGCCGTCGTCGTTCAGCACCGCGAGCCCCATGGCGCGCTTGCCGGGCGTCTGGCCGCGCCACATCGCCTCGAACCAGGCGGGCAGCAGCCATTCGACGAAGAACGCGGTGAGCAGCAGCACGCCGACGCCCGCCTCGCCGAACTGCAGCACGACGGTGGCGACACCCATGAGAATGGCGAGGCGGATGGCGAGGTCGATCGCCCACGCCATGGCCCGCGGCACGGGTCCGGCCAGATGCAGCGTAAGCTCGATGCCTTCGGGCGTTGCGACTCGACGGGTGGTGTCGAGCATCGGGTTCCCTCCCCAGGGAAACCCGATTCTAGTTTTTTCTTACCCTCGACGCATGGAGTCGAAGAACTCGGCGTTCTGCTTGGTGGCGCGCAGCTTGTCGATGAGGAATTCTGCCGCTTCCAGCTCGTCCATGGGGAACAGCAGCTTCCTCAGCACCCAGATCTTCTGCAGCACCGGCGCGTCGATGAGCAGCTCCTCGCGCCGGGTGCCGGAGCGGTTGACGTTGATCGCCGGGTAGATGCGCTTCTCGTGCATGCGCCGGTCGAGGTGGATCTCCATGTTGCCGGTGCCCTTGAACTCCTCGTAGATCACGTCGTCCATGCGGCTGCCGGTGTCGATCAGGGCGGTGGCGATGATGGTGAGCGAGCCGCCTTCCTCGACGTTGCGCGCGGCGCCGAAGAAGCGCTTGGGCTTCTGCAGGGCGTTGGCGTCCACGCCGCCGGTCAGCACTTTGCCGGACGCAGGTACTACCGTGTTATATGCACGGGCTAACCTGGTAATTGAATCCAAGAGAATTACCACGTCCTTCTTGTGCTCGACCAGGCGCTTGGCCTTCTCGATGACCATCTCGGCGACCTGCACGTGGCGCGAGGCGGGCTCGTCGAAGGTGGAGGCGACCACTTCGCCGCGCACCGAGCGCGACATCTCGGTCACCTCCTCCGGGCGCTCGTCGATCAGCAGCACGATCAGCACCACCTCCGGGTGGTTGGCGGTGATGGCGTGGGCGATGTGCTGCAGCATCACCGTCTTGCCGGCCTTGGGCGGGCTGACGATCAGCCCTCTTTGGCCTTTGCCTATGGGCGCGACGATGTCGATCACCCGGCCGGTGATGTTCTCCTCGGCCTTGATCTCGCGCTCCAGCTTGAACATCTCGTCCGGGTGGAGCGGCGTGAGGTTCTCGAACAGGATCTTGTTCTTGGCGGCCTCGGGGGCCTCGCCGTTGACCTTGTCGACCTTGACCAGGGCGAAGTAGCGCTCGCCGTCCTTGGGGGTGCGGATCTCCCCTTCGATCGAGTCGCCGGTGTGCAGGTTGAAGCGGCGGATCTGCGAGGGCGAGACGTAGATATCGTCGGTGCTCGCGAGGTAGGAAGTCTCGGGCGAGCGCAGGAAGCCGAAGCCGTCGGGCAGCACCTCCAGGGTGCCGTCGCCGAAGATCGAGACGCCCTTCTTCGCCTGGCTTTTCAGCAGCGCGAAGATGAGATCCTGCTTGCGCATGCGGCTGGCGTTCTCGATGCCGTTGCCGACGGCCATCTCGACCAGCTGCGTGACGTGGTGGGCCTTCAGCTCCGACAGGTGCATCGGGATGGCTGGCGCGCCCGGGGGCGGCTGGCCCGGCGGTTGCGCCGAGTCAGGGCCTTGGGATGAACGGACTTCCGGCTGTGCCGCTTGTGACCTGCTCATTCTCGGGAAGTGCGCCTGAAGGTCAGGCGCCAGAAAGTTCTTGGGGTACTGCCTCCCCCGGATCGGGGGAGGCGGTCAAAGACTAAAAGCTTCAGATGTTGCTGTCAAGGAAAGCCGTGAGCTGGGACTTGGACAGCGCGCCCACGCGGGTCGCCTCGACGTTGCCGTTCTTGAACAGCATCAGCGTCGGGATGCCGCGGATGCCGAATTTCGCCGGCACCTGCTGGTTCTCGTCCACGTTGATCTTTGCGATCTTCAGGCGGCCTTCGTACTCCCGGGCAACTTCGTCGAGGATCGGGGCGATGGATTTGCACGGGCCGCACCACTCTGCCCAGTAGTCGACCAGTACCGGGGTGTCGGCCTTCAGCACCTCGGGCTCGAATGTGTCGTCTGTCACGCGCTGAATCGCTGGACTGCTCATGGCTCCTCGGGGATTGTTTCGGGAAGGCCCTTATTATGGGGTCGGGGCCGCAGGTTCCCAAGGGATATGCTAACATGTTGATTCAAAAGACCTTATGACATACGTGGTCACAGAGTCGTGCATCAAGTGCAAATACACCGACTGCGTCGACGTGTGCCCGGTGGATTGCTTCCGGGAGGGGCCGAACATGCTGGTGATCGACCCCGACGAATGCATCGACTGCACCCTGTGCGTGCCGGAGTGCCCGGTCGAGGCGATCTTCGCCGAGGACGATGTGCCGGACGCGCTGAAGGAGTTCATCGGCATGAACGCGGAGCTCGCCAAGCAGTGGCCGACGATCATCGAGCGCAAGCCCGCGCCGGGCGATGCGGACGAATGGGCAAAGGTCAAGGACAAGAAGCCGCTGCTCGAAAAATAAAAACGCAGAGCGGCGCAGCAATCTTGCGCGTTGCAAAAAATTTTGTCGTCGCAATGACCACACACGTTTTGAAGTTTGATTTCCGCAGTGCGTAGTCATACTTTTGAAAGCTTGATCGCGTAACCTGCTTTCTTGTCCCAGGCAGGAGGTCCAAGATGGAAACAGGAAGGCTCGCGTTCACCGCCGTGTATCTGAAGTCGAACAGCGGCTACATCGGCTTCATCGAAGAATTGCCCGGCGTGAATTCCCACGGCCGCACCATCGACGAGGCGCGCGACACGCTGCAGAAGCTCGCCGCGGTGGTGTTCGACGAGGAGCGCCGCGGCGCCGAGGAGCTCATCGAAGGCAAGGACGTGGTGCGCGAATCCTTCTTCATTCCCATCCCCCGCTCGCTGTAACCCCCTATAAGAAGGGGTCAGACCGAATCTTTCTGACCCCTCTGCTCTGACCCCTCGTTTCCCCCGGCGTTTGCCATAGGGCGCCCGGGCAGTCTATTCTTGGCCGGCTAGCGCACGTGTGCGGCCGCGCCTCGCGGTCGCGTTCATTCCAAGTGGAGACAAACCAACGATGAACGACGCATCCGCCGCATTGCCATCGCGATTTTCTGCCAATCACCATGCCGACGAGGGCTGGGAAGGACGTTTGCGCTTTCCTCGGCACGGCAGCACGGTGTCCCAGGACGCGGAGTACTGCGAGATCCGCGAGCAGGGCAAATGGAGGCGCCTGCGCTTCCACGATTACGCCGACCTGTACGAGCGCCCCGGTCTGTACGAGCACCTGTTCTACGACGTCCTGCGATGCGACTCGCCGCGCCGCGTCGTGAACCTGCTGGGCGACGTGCGCGCGGAGCTGGGGGCGGCCGAGCCGATGCGCGTGGTGGACTTCGGCGCGGGCAACGGCATGGTGGGCCGCGAGCTGCGGCGCATCGGCGCGCGGCGCATCGTGGGCGTGGACATCCTTGAGGAAGCGAGGGCGGCCGCGCAGCGCGACCTGCCCGGCGTCTACGACGACTACCTGGTCGATGACATGAGCTCGCCCTCTGCGGCGACCGAAAAGTGCCTGAGCATTTTGCGCCCCAATGTGCTGGCCTGCGTGGCGGCGCTCGGCTTCGGCGACATCCCGCCGCGCGCCTGGCACCGCGCCGCCGGCTATGTCGCGCCGGGCGGACTGCTCGCCTTCAACATCAAGGCCGATTTCCTCGATCCGCGCTACACGCACGGGTTCTCGGAGCTGATGCGAAGGATGGTGCACGGGAACGTGGCGCGGGTGGAGGCGTCGTGGCGCTACCGCCATCGCCTCTCGACCGCGGGCGAGCCCATCTACTACACCGCGATGGTGGTCACCAAGCTGACGGAGATCCCGGCCGCCATGCTGGTCGAGCACTGAGGCAAATCCGGCCGCGGCTCAGCCGTACGGGTCGCCGCCGGTCGCCTTGCCGCGGAAGATGCGGTAGCTCCAGAAGGTATAGCCGAGGATGAAGGGCAGCACGATCACGGTGCCCACCAGGATGAACACCAGCGCGCTCGGGTGCGCGGCCGCCTCCCAGATGGTCAGGCGGTCGATCACCACGTACGGAAACAGGCTGTAGGCGAGCCCCAGGAAAGCCACCACGAAGATCGCCATTGACCCGGCGAAGGGCTGCACCTCGGATTTGCGCAGCGAAACCCAGACCCACAGCCACGAGGCGACCGCGGCGAGCGGCAGCGCCGACAGGAACACGATGCGCGGGAAGGAGAACCACTTCTCGCGCACCGTCTCGCTCACCAGCGGCGTGCCCAGGCTCACCAGCGCCACGCCCAGCGCCACCCAAAGCAGGCCCCAGCGCGCCCAGGCGACGCTCTTCCTCTGCAGCTCGCCGTCGGTGCGCAGGATGAGCCAGGTGGCGCCGAGCAGCACGTAGCCGCCGCACAGGCTCGCGCCTACCAGCATGGCGAACAGCCAGTAGCCCGCGCCGGCGTCGAAGCCGGTGATGTAGCGCCCGAGCATGAAGCCCTGGGCGAACGAGGCGAGCGTAGAGCCCGCCCAGAACAGCCAGTTCCACAGCTCGCGGTGCCAGCCCTCGGCCTTGATGCGGAATTCGAAGGCCACGCCGCGCACGATCAGGCCGACCAGCATCGCCGCCACCGGCAGGTAAAGCGCGCCGAGGATCTCGCCGTGGGCGATCGGGAAGGCGACCAGCAGCAGGCCGATGCCGAGCACCAGCCAGGTCTCGTTCGCGTCCCAGAACGGCCCGATCGAGGCCACCATGCGGTTCTGCTCCTCGCGCTCGGCTGCCGGCATGAGCATGCCCACGCCCAGGTCGTAGCCGTCGAGCACCACGTAGGCGAGGATCGCCACGCCCATCAGCACGGTGAAGATCAGCGGCAGGTACTCGGCCGAGGTCATTGCGATCCTTTCCCGGCGAGGTGCGTCAGCACCACGACGTAGGAGATGAGCAGCACCGTGTAGGTGAACACGTACGCCGCGAGGCTCATGCCCACCTGGCCGCCGCTCGCGTCGCCGACCGCGTCGTGGGTGTAGAGCACGCCGGTGACCAGCCACGGCTGGCGCCCGATCTCGGTCACCAGCCAGCCGGCGAGCGTCGCGACCCAGCCCGAGAAGGTGAAGCCGGCGAAAGCCCATAACAGGTAGCGAGGTGCGCCGGGTTTTCGAAGAACCCAGGTTCCGTACCAGGCGAGGACCAGCATGAGCATCCCCATGCCCACCATGATGCGGAACGACCAGAACACCGGCGCCACCGGCGGCACGTCGGCACCGAACTCCGCCAGCCCCTTCACCTCGCCGTCGAGCGAGTGCGTGAGGATGAGCGACAGCGCCTTCGGGATGGTGATCGCGTAGTCGTTGCGCTCGCTGTCCTCGTTGGGAAAGCCGATCAGCGTGAGCGGCGCGCCGCGCTCGGTCTGCCACAGCGCCTCCATCGCCGCGACCTTGGCCGGCTGGTGCTCGAGCGTATTCAGGCCGTGCAGGTCGCCGACCACGATCTGGATCGGCACCAGCACCGCGGCGAGGTGCGCCCCGAGGCGCAGCGTGTTGCGCGCGGCAGCGTCCTGGGGTGCCTTCAGCATACGCCACGCCGACAGCCCTGCCACCAGGAATGCCGCGGTGATGCCGGAAGCGAGCAGCATGTGCGTGAGGCGGTAGGGGAAGGACGGGTTGAAAATCACCTCCAGCCAGTCGCCGGCGATGATCTCGCCGTTCACCTCGACGTGGCCCACCGGCGTCTGCATCCACGAGTTCAGCGCCAGGATCCAGAACGCCGACAGCGTGGTGCCGATCGCCACCATCACCGTCGAGAGCACGTGCACCCAGCCGGGCACCTTGTTCATGCCGAACAACATCACGCCGAGGAACGTGGCCTCGAGGAAGAAGGCGGTGAGCACCTCGTAGGCGAGCAGCGGGCCCGCGACGTTGCCCACCGAGTTCATGAAGCCCGGCCAGTTGGTGCCGAACTGGAAGCTCATGGTGACGCCCGTCACCACGCCCATGGCGAAGGACAGCGCGAACACCTTCACCCACAGCTTGTAGGTCGACAGCCACGCCGGATCCCGGGTGCGCTCGTAGCGCACGCGCAGGTACACCAGCACCCAGGCGAGGCCGATGGTGATGGCGGGAAACAGGATGTGGAAGCCGATGTTCAGCCCGAACTGGATGCGGGCGAGGATCAGCGCTTCGTCCATGCGATTAATATACTTCGGTAATGGAATCGGAATATGTCGCGCGCGGCTGGTGGGCCGAAGACACCCTGAGCGGCTGGCTCGCACGCCACGCCGCCGAGCGGCCGGATGCGCTTGCCGTTTCGTCCAATGACACCGCCCTTGCGTGGAAGTCCCTGGAAGATCAGGTCAATAGGCTCGCGAAGGGCCTGCAGGCCCGCGGCGTAGGTCGCGGCGACGTGGTGGCGGTGCAGCTCCCGAACACGCTCGAATTCATCTTCAGCTACCTCGCCATCGCCCGCCTGGGCGCCGTCATGTGCACGCTGCACATGCCCTACCGCGGCACCGAGATCGCCACGCTCATGGCCCACAGCGGCGCGAGGCTTGCGATCTGCACGCCCCAGGCCAGGGAGATGTTCGAGGGCCGCGGCATCGCCTTCCCGGAAATCGATGTCTCGGAAAAGCTCGTTACCGAGCAAAAGGCGCGGGCCGCCGACCCGTTTCTCCTGCTCTACACCTCCGGCACCACCGCCGCGCCCAAGGGCGTGGTGCACCCCTATCGCACCATGCTGGGCAACGCGCGCCTCGGCGCGCCCGAGCACGGCCTTACCGCGAACGACCGCATCCTGTGCGCGGCGCCGCTGTCGCATCTCTACGGGCTGTACTCGCTGCATTGCGCCTGGGCGGTGGGTGCCTGCACGGTTCTGCTTCCGCAGTTCAGTCCCCCCGGGCTGGCCGAGACGGTCGAGAAGCAAAAGCCGACGGCCCTGTGGACCGCGCCCGCCCATGTCGCTGCGTGCCGGGCAGCGGGTCTGTTCGACAGGCACGACTGGTCTTCGCTCAAGCTCGCCATCGTGTCGGGCTCGATGGCGCCGCCTGAGCTCATTCGCGAGCTGGCGGCGAAGCTGCCCGGCTGCGCGGTGACGCAGCTCTGGGGCATGACCGAGCTGCAGGCCGGGCTCTACACGCGCCCGGGCGATCCGCCCGAGATGTCGGCGACGACGGCCGGGCGGCCGAGTCCCGGAACCCAGGTCAGGGTTTCGGAGGAGGGCGAGCTGCAGGTACGGGGGCCGCTGCTGTTCTCCGGCTATCTGAATAACCCCGACAACCCGTTCACGCCGGACGGCTGGTTCCGCTCGGGCGACCTCGCCGAGCGGCGCGGCGAGTACTTCGCCATCACCGGCCGCAGCAAGGACCTCATCAACCGCGGCGGCGTGAAGTTCAACCCGGCCGACGTGGAGATGCTGCTCGACTCGCACCCGAAGATCCTGCAGTCGGCGATCGTGCCGATGCCCGACCCGGTGCTGGGCGAGAAGGCCTGCGCCTTCGTGGTCCTGAAGGATAAGGCGGCTTCTCTTTCCCTGGAGGATGTCGTCGAGTACCTTCACGGGAAGAACATCGCCAAGAACAAGCTCCCCGAGAAGCTCGTCGTCGTGCCGGAGATGCCTATGACGCCGACGCGCAAGGTGATCAAGGGACGTCTGCGCCTGCCCTGAGAAAGCACCATTACTCCGTGTATGTCATCGAGCTGGCGAAGGACGTGCTGAATGAGCCGCGCTTCGCCCGCGCCAACCCGCGCTACCGGCTCGGCTTCCCGTGCGTCTATGTGGGCATGACGGGCCTCGCGCCCGACGTGCGCTTCGACAAGCACATGGCGGGCATCCAGGCCAACCGCTACGTGACGAAGTACGGGCTGCACCTGCTGCCCCGCCTCTACGAGATGTACAACCCGATGCCCTACGACGGCGCACGCGACATGGAGGTCGAGCTCGCGATCGCGCTGCGCGAGAAGGGCTACGGCGTCTGGCAGGCATGAAAGGAACCCCATGAAGCGAGTCGCGATCGTCGCCGGCGCGCGCATCCCGTTCGCGCGCGCCCACACCCACTACGGCGAGCTGGGCAACCAGGAGATGCTGACCGCCGTGCTCAAATCCCTGGTGCAGCGCTTTTCCCTGGAAGGCGAGCGGGTGGGCGAGGTGGCGGCCGGCGCCGTGATCAAGCATTCGCGCGACTGGAACCTGGCGCGCGAGTCGACGCTGGGCAGCGGGCTGCACCCGGACACGCCAGCCTACGACGTGCAGCGCGCCTGCGGCACCAGCCTCACCGCGGCGGTGCAGGTCGCGCACCGCATCGCCGCCGGCGAGATCGACTGCGGCATCGCCGGCGGGGTCGACTCGGCGAGCGACATCCCGCTCGCCTACGGGCCCGAGCTGCGGAAGATCATGCTGACGAGCGCCTCTGGCCGCTCGTTCCTCGACAAAACCCGGCCCTGGGCAAAGCTGCGCCCGGCGCATCTGAGGCCTTCCGCGCCCGGCATCGCCGAACCGCGCACCGGCCTGTCGATGGGCGAGCACTGCGAGGAGATGGCGAAGGAATGGAAGATCGGCCGGCGGGAGCAGGACGAGCTCGCGCTCGCCAGCCACCGCAACGCCGCCGTGGCGTGGAGCGCGGGATTCTTCGAGGACCTGGTGTTCCCCTTCCAGGGTCTTTCAAAGGACAACAACGTGCGCGCCGACACCTCGCTCGAGAAGCTCGCCGGCCTGAGGACCGCGTTCGACAGGAGCCCCGCCGGCACGCTGACCGCCGGCAACAGCTCGCCGCTTACCGACGGTGCCGCCGGCGTCCTGCTCGCCTCGGAGGCGTGGTGCCATAAGAGAAACCTGCAGCCCCTCGCGTACCTCACGCATTCCGAATCCGCGGCAGTCGACTTCGTGGGCATGGAGGGGCCGAAGGAAGGCATGCTGATGGCGCCGGCTTACGCCGTGCCGCGCATGCTCGACCGCGCCGGCCTCGGGCTGCAGGACTTCGACATCTACGAGATCCACGAGGCCTTCGCCGCGCAGGTGCTGTGCACCCTGAAGGCCTGGGAATCCGACGATTACTGCAGGAGAAGGCTGGGCCGCGATGCCGCGCTCGGCGCCATCGACCGCTCGAAGATGAACCCCAAGGGCTCGAGCGTCGCCATCGGCCACCCGTTCGCCGCCACCGGCGCCCGCATCCTCGCCACGCTCGCCAAGCAGCTCGCCGAGCGCGGCTCCGGCCGCGGCCTGATCTCCATCTGCGCCGCGGGCGGGATGGGCGTGACCGCGATCCTCGAGCGCTGAAGAAAATAGGGACGTACCCCATTTTGAGGTTCATAAAATGGGGTACGTCCCTATTTTTCATTGCGGCTCGATCTTGGCGAGCTCGACGTAGCTCTTCCAGCGCGCCGCGTCGGTCTTGAGGAGCGCCGCCATCTGCTCCGGGGAGCCGGGGAAGGGATCGAAGGCCGCGCGCGCGAGGAAGGTCTGGGTGTCCTTCTCCGCGGTGATCTGGTTGAACCAGCCGGCGAGCTTGTCGACGATCGGCTTGGGCGTGCCGGCGGGCACCACCACACCCCACCAGGGCGTGACGTCGTTCTTGCCATAGCCGAGCTCGGCGAGCGTCGGCACGTCTGGGAAGGCGACCGAGCGCTTCGCCGCGGTGGCGGCGAGCACGCGCACCCGGCCGCTCTTCGCCTGCCCCGCCGCCCAGGTGGCGTCATAGGAAAGGAAGTCGAGCGTGCCCTGCAGCAGGTCGGTGAGCGCCTGGGTGTTCTGCTTGTACGGCGCATAGGTGGTCTTGAGCCCGGCCGCCTGCTTGAACAGCTCGGCGGCGATCACGCCGGTGTTGTTGCTCGTGCCGTAGAAGCCCTGGTTGGGCCGCGTCTTCAGGTGGGCCACCAGCTCGTCCACGGTCTTGATGGGCTTGGAGGCATCCACCATCAGCACGAACGACAGCGAGGCGATGGTGGTGACCGCGGTGAAGTCCTTGCCGGCGTCGAACGGCAGGCGCCTGAACATGTACGGCGCGGCGGCGATGGTGGAGCTCGCCGGCGTGATCATGATGCTGTAGCCGTCGGGCCGGGAGCGCGCGAGGTCCGCGGTGGCGATCGCGCCGGCGGCGCCGGGCTTGTTCTCGACGATCACCGGCTTGCCGGCGAGCCTGGACAGCTTGTCGCTGTAGTAGCGCACGATGATGTCGGCGCCCGAGCCGGGCGCGAAGTTGCAGATCGAGCGGATGTCGCGCGCGGGATAGTCCTGCGCCGTGGCCGCCGACGCGGCGAAGCACAGCATCAACGCAAATAAGCGCATGGTTTCCTCCTGGGGCGCCTAGTCTAGCTAAACTGCAGGACGGAATGCTCGCCAAAGAAGCTCTGTTCGCACGTCTCGCCGAAGGTCACGCCGCCCGCATAACGGTCGTCACGCCCAACCGGCGCCTCGCGCTCACGCTGACCGCGGACTTCGACGCCTATCAGATCGGCAGGAAGCTCCCGGTCTGGGAGGCCGCTGACATCCTGCCCTTCGACGCCTGGGTGCAGCGCCTGTGGGAAGACGCGCTCTACGCCGAGGCCGGGGGATCGCTCCCACTGCTGCTCACGCCGGCGCAGGAGCAGGCGATCTGGGAAGAGGTTCTGCAGAAGGCGGATCTCCTGTCGACAGCGCAGACCGCGCGCCAGTGCCGCGACGCCTGGCGCCTGATGCACGCCTGGCGCATCCCGCCGGGCCACGGCGGCGAAGACGCCGCCGCTTTCCGCGGGTGGGCGCGCGCGTACGAAAAGCGCACGCAGGGCGAAATCGACGCCGCGCGCCTGCCCGACCTGGATTTTCTGAAGCATACGAAAGAGCCGAACCTGGTCGTCGCCTACGCCTTCGACATCCTGCCGCCGCAGACGCTCGAGTTCCTCGCCAACTTTGCGCTCGAGGAATGCAAGCCCGCAGCCGCCGAGGGCGCGGTCGCCAAGCTGCCGTTGCCTTCGTCGCGCGACGAGATCGAGCAGGCTGCCGCCTGGGCGCGTGCGCGCCTGGAACAAGGCCGCAAGCGCATCGGCGTGGTGGTCCCCGACCTCGCGCTGCGGCGCAAGCAGGTGGTCCGCGTGTTCTCGCGCGTGATGCAGCCCGGCTTCAACCTGCCGGGCGCGGCCAAGACGCCGCTGCCGTTCAACGTCTCGCTGGGCGAGCCGCTCGCCGATTACCCGCTGGTGGATTTTTCTTTGGCGCTCATCGAGCTGTCCTTCCGCGAAGTCGATTTCGCCCAGGCGAGCCGCCTCATCCGCTCGCCCTTCCTCGGCGGCGCCCACTCGGAGATGGCGCGCCGCGCGCGCCTGGACGCCAAGCTGCGCGACACGCTCGGCGCCAGGGTGTCGCTGCCCAAGCTGATCAGCTCAATCGAGCATGCGCCGCTTCTTCGGCACGCTCTTGAAAACGTATTCAAGGCAGCAAAGGAGATTTCTTCAAAACAGGCCGCCGGTTCCTGGGCCCGGCACTTTTCGGCGCTGCTCGAAGCTGCCGGCTTCCCCGGCGAGCGCGCGCTCGACTCCGACGAGTTCCAGACGCTCGCCAAGTGGCACGAAACCCTGGGCGAGCTGGCGAAGCTGGAGCGAATTTCAAGGGAGATGACCGGGGAGGATGCACTCGCGAGCCTGCGCCACCTGTGCGCCGACACCCTGTTCCAGCCCGAGTCGCCCGACGCGCCGATCCAGGTGCTCGGCGTGCTCGAGTCGGCGGGGCTGCGCTTCGATTGCCTGTGGGTGAGCGGCCTCACCGACGAGGCCTGGCCGCTCGAGGCGCGGCCCAATCCGTTCATTCCGGTGGCGCTGCAGAAGCAGGCCGGCATCCCGCAGGCGAGCGCGGAGGCCTCGCTCGCGCTCGGCCGGCGCATTACCGAAGAGTGGCAGGCCGCCGCCGGGGAAGTGGTCTTCTCCTGGCCGGCGAAGCAGGACGACCGCGATCTCGCGCCGAGCCCGCTGATCGCCGGCATCGCCGAAGGCGCGCCGGCCATCCCCGCCTTTGCGCGCTTTCGCGATGTACTGTTTTCCAGAAAACAGGTCACGACCCTAGAAGACGGCCGCGGTCCCGCCGTCCCCCCCGGCAAGGTGCGCGGCGGCACGCGCGTGCTCGCCGACCAGGCTGCCTGCCCGTTCCGCGCCTTCGCGCGCTGGCGCCTCGCC
The DNA here is from genome assembly GCA_036374055.1 of Burkholderiales bacterium. Classification (GTDB taxonomy): domain Bacteria; phylum Pseudomonadota; class Gammaproteobacteria; order Burkholderiales; family SG8-39; genus SCGC-AG-212-J23. The sequence continues at coordinate 3,465 of DASUUN010000188.1, read as the reverse complement.
GCGGAAGCGCTCGAAGCGCCCGCGCCCGGCCCCGATGCGCGCGCGCGCGGCTCGCTGCTGCATTCACTCATGAAGCACCTGTGGACCGAGCTGAAGAGCAGCCGGAATCTTCAGCAGGATCTCCAGCCGGTCATCGCGCGCGCAGCCGACGCCGCCGTCAAGGAGACGGAACTCGAAGGTCGCTTCGCCGAGCTCGAGCGCGCGCGTCTCGCGAAGCTCGCCGGCGAATGGCTGGAGCTGGAGAAGAGGCGCCAGGATTTCGAAGTGGCCTTCGTCGAGCATCCCCGCACCCTGGCGGTGGCGGGGCTGGAGTTCTCCTCGCGCATCGACCGCATGGACCGCCTCGCTGACGGCACCCATGCGCTCATCGACTACAAGACCGGCAGCCGCGTCACGCCCAAGGATTGGGAGGCGCCGCGCCCCGACGACCCGCAGCTCCCCCTCTACGCCGCCGCCGCGCCGGAAGACTTGTCTGCCGTGGCCTTCGCCAGGGTGCGCCCGGGCGCGATGAAGTTCTTCGGCTTCTCCCGCGCGGACAAGCTGCTTCCCAACGTCCGGATGTACCGCGACTGGCCGGGGCTCATCGCCCAGTGGAGGAAGGAAGCCGATTCGCTAGGCGCCGCCTTTGCCGCCGGCGAAGCGCCGGTCGATCCGAAGCGCGACCTGAAGACCTGCCTGCGCTGCGACCTGCAGACGCTATGCCGCGTCTACGAGAAGTTCAACGTGCTGGAAGAGGTCGAGGACGAGGAGGGCGCCGAGTGAGATCACGCCCATACCGGGTAGCCTTTCGCCTGCCGCGCGTAGCCGTCCCACAGATCGAGCATGCGCTCGCGCCAGGCGTACACCGGGTCGTCGGGCTCGAGCAGCCGCAGCGGCGACACCGCGCGCGCCCACTGGAACGCGCCGAACAGGATGTAGTCGGCGAAGCCCGGGCCCTTGCCGGAGACGAACTTGTTCTGCACCAGCACCGGCCGCACCGGCTCCAGCGCACCGCGCGCTTCCGCCAGCCATTTCTTCTGCTCGCCCGCCACCTGCTCGAGCGGCGCGCCCAGGCGCTTCTCGCGCGACTCGCGGAAGTACGCCTTGTCCTTTTCGTGGAGGCTGTTGTAGAGGTCCAGGACGATCGCGCGCAGCAGCGGCGCGTGCACCGCGCGGATCGTCCAGTGGCTGAAGAAGAGCGACAGCGCCTGCGCCTCGCCGCCTTCGAAGAGGGCCGGCCGGCTCGGATAGGCCTCCTCCAGGTACGTCGCGATCGCCCAGGAGTCGTACACCGCCTGGCCGCCGTCCACCAGCACCGGCACCGTCTTCGAGCCGCTGGAGGCGATGGCGTCCTTCTCCGTGAAGCGCCACGCAATGGTCTCGAACGCCAGGCCCTTGTGCTTGAGCGCCATCTTCACGCGCCAGCAGTAGGGAGAAAACCGGCGGTCGTCCTCGGCGCCGGCGAGGTCGTAGAGCGTAATGGCCATGGCTAAGTCTACTGCGCCGATCGCCGATGCGGCCGAGCGCGAGCGCGCGCTCGACCCGTCGCGCTCGTTCATCGTCCAGGCGCCCGCCGGCTCGGGCAAGACCGAGCTGCTGGTGCAGCGCTACGTCCGCCTGCTGAAGACCGTCCAGCGCCCGGAAGAGATCCTCGCCATCACCTTTACGCGCAAGGCCGCCGCAGAGATGCGCAAGCGGGTGTTCGACAACCTGCCCGGCGCCCGCGACCTCGGCCACCGCCTGCGCATCCAGACCATCGACGCGCTGTGCGCCTCGCTCACGCGCCAGATGCCGGTGCTGTCGCGCTTCGGCGCCCAGCCGGAGCTGGTCGAGGATGCGCGCGAGCACTACCGCCTCGCGGCTACTCGTGTCTTGAATGAACTGCCTGCGACCGCTGAGCGCCTTCTTGCCCACCTCGACAACAACGTCGCCATCGCCACCGGCCTCCTCGCCTCGATGCTCGCCAAGCGCGACCAGTGGCTGCGCAAGACCGGCCTCGCGCCCACCCGCGAGCAGCTCGAGTCCGCCTTCGCCGCCGAGCGCGCGCGCCTGCTCGCCGCCGCCCGCAAGCTGCATCCCGATGCGTCCGTGGAGATGGCCAGCCGGTGGCTGACCAAGACCGAGCGGACCTGGACAAAGCGCCCGGCCGCGCCGCCCGAGCTCGTCGCCATCCCCGGCCTGCGCGAGGCGCTGATCAGCCTGCAGGACATGCCGCCCGAGCGCTACAGCGACTACCAGTGGGAAGTGCTCGACGCCATCCTCAAGCTGCTGCCGTACGCCGCCGGGCACCTCAAGGTGGTGTTCGCCGAGCGCGGCGAGGCCGATTTCACCGAGGTGGCGCAGGGCGCGGTGCGCGCGCTCGGCACTCCCGAGGCGCCGACCGATCTGCTGCTCGCCTTCGACTACCGCGTGAAGCACATCCTGGTCGACGAGTTCCAGGACACCTCCATCTCGCAGTGGGAGCTCTTGTCTTTACTGACAAGTGAGTGGACTCCGGGGGACGGCCGGACGCTTTTTCTCGTTGGCGACCCGATGCAGTCGATCTACCGCTTCCGCCAGGCCGAGGTGGCGCTCTTCCTCCAGGCGCGCGCGCAGGGCCTCGGCAGCGTGAAGCTCGAGCGGCTCACGCTCTCCACCAACTTCCGCTCGCAGCAGAACCTCATCGCTTTTTTCAACCAGTCTTTCTCCCGGATATTTCCAGGCGAGGCGGATGCCGCTTCCGGCGCGGTTCCCTATTCGCCCGCCGTGCCGCACCCGAAGAACAAGCCGCTCCCCGGCGAGGCCGCCACCTGGCACGCGCTCCCCGACCGCGAAGCCGAGGCGCGCCGCGTGGTCGAGCTGGTGCGCGAGGCGAAGGACCGCCCCGCGATCCTCGTGCGCAAGCGCGACGCTCTCGCCGACATCGTTCCCGCGCTCAAGGCCGCCGGCATCCGCTTCCGCGCCATCGAGATCGAGCACCTCGGCGAGAAGCAGGTCGTGCAGGACCTCTACGCCCTCACGCGCGCCCTGTCGCACCTCGCCGACCGCATCGCCTGGCTCTCCATCCTGCGGGCGCCCTGGGTTGGCTTGTCCTTGAATGAGCTTCACGAGATCGCAGGCCAGGACCGCTACGCCACCATCTGGGAATTGATTCAGGACAACAAAAAACTGCAACGTTTCAAGGACATCCTCACCCCCGCGCTCGCCAGCCGCGCCCGCGGCACCCTGCGTGACCGCGTCGAAGGCGTCTGGCTCGCCCTCGGCGGCCCCGCCTGCGTCGAGAACGCCACCGACCTGGAAGACGCCGAGATCTACCTCGATGAGCTCGAAAGCCTCGAGCGCGCCGGCGACGTCGAAGATCTCTCGGTGCTCGACGAGAGCCTGCACCAGCTCTACGCCCTGCCGGACCTCGAGGCCACCGACGACGACCTGCAGATCATGACCATCCACAAGGCCAAGGGCCTCGAGTTCGGCACCGTCATCGTCCCCGGCCTCGACAAAGGCCCG
>DASUUN010000187.1:0-5045 GCA_036374055.1 Burkholderiales bacterium | reverse complement strand
GCGCTGCTTGAAGCGTCCGTCGGCGGAGACCGCCGAGAGCACACCGCGCCCGCCCAGCACGGTGGCGAGCAGGATCATGCGGCCGTTGGGTGCGAAGCTGGGCGATTCGTCGCGCTCGCTGTCGGTGATGACCTGCGTTTGTTGGTTGGTGAAATCGAGCAGGGCCACCTGGAATCTTCCGCTGTTGCGCGTGATGTACGCGAGCTTGTTGCCGTCCGGCGAAATTCGCGGAGACACATTATAGCTCCCCTCGAATGTGACGCGCTGCGGCTCGCCCCCCGACGCGGGCATGCGGTAGATCTGGGGGCTGCCGCCGCGGTCGGAAGTGAAGAACAGCCAGCGGCCGTCGGGCGAGTAGCGCGGCTCGGTGTCGATGGCGGGCGAGCTGGTCAGGCGCCGCACCCCGGTGCCGTCCGGGCTCATGAGGAAGATCTGCGAGCCGCCCTCGCGCGACAGCGTCACCGCCAGCGTGCGTCCGTCGGGCGACCAGGCCGGCGCCGAGTTCGAGCCCCTGAAGTTGGCCGCCACGTGCCGCTTGCCGTCGATCAGCGAGTGCACGTAGACCACCGGGCGCTTGCTCTCGAAGGACACGTAGGCGATGCGCCGCCCGTCGGGCGACCAGGCGGGCGAGATGATCGGCTCGAAGGACGCGAGCGCGGTCTCGGCGCCTGCGCCGTCGGCGTCGGCGATCTGCAGCTCGTAGCGGTTGCCGCGCTTCACCACGTACGCGATGCGGGTCGAGAACACGCCGCGGTCGCCGGTCAGCTTCTCGTAGACGTAGTCGGCGATGCGGTGGGCGGTGGCGCGCACCTGGTCCTTCGACAGCGTGTAGGCGATCCCGCCCAGCGGGGTCTGCTTCACCACGTCGAACAGACGGAAGCGCACCTCGTAGCGGCCGTCGGCGCGCGTGGCGACGGAGCCCACGACCAGCGCGTCGGCGAGGCGCGAGCGCCACTCCGCGTAGTTGATGCTCGACGCCTCGGTCGGCGCCGGAACGATCGGCGGCAGCTCCAGGCCGCGGAACAGGCCGCTGCGTTCCAGATCCGCGCGCACGATGGAAGTGATGGAAGGCGCGAGCGCCGTCTCCCCGGCGAACGGCACGATGGCGATCGGCGTGCGCTGCTCGCCGCCGCCGGTGATCTCGATCGAAAGCTGCGCCCGGGCGAGCGGCGCAGCCAGAAGGCACGCCAGCCCGAGCAGCCAAACCCAGCGGAATCGCAAGCGGTTGATCCTCCTCAGGTTATTGAATCGAATTATAGGGTTTAGTCACGCGGCCGGAAGGTAAGTTCTAACGTCCGGCTGAAATCGTTGCGATTGGTCGGCAGCGGCAACGGCGAGGACTTGAGGATGGCCCGCTCGACCGCGCTGTCATACGCAACATTGCCACTGGATTTCTTAAGCCTGACTGAAAGAACCTCCCCCGTAGGCAACTGGATCACCTCGAACACGGCCTCGGGGTTGCCCTGCAGGTCCGGCGGCAGGATCCAGTTCGAGCGCACCTTCTGCCGGATGCGGTTGATGTACTCGGCGAGCGCCTTCTGGCGCGCCGTCGCGGCCAGCTCGCGCGCCAGGCGCTCGGCGTCGGCCTTGCGGCGCGCCTCCTCGGCGCGGCGCTGCGCTTCCTCGGCCCGACGCTGGGTTTCCTCGAACTGGCGCTGCTCCTGGGCGAGCTGCTCCTCGGCCATTTTCTTCTGGAAGAGGTCGTCCTTCGGCGGCGCGGGCTTGGGCTTGGGCTCGGGCTTGGGCTTGGGCTTGGGTTCGGGCTTGGGCTCCGGCTTGGGTTCGGGCTTCGGCTTGGGCTTCGGCTTGGGCGGCTCCTTCTTCTCGACGATATCGGGCTTCTCGAGCTTGGGCTCGGGCTTGGGCGGCTCGGGCTTGGGTTCCGGTTTGGGTTCCGGCTTGGGCTCCGGCTTCGGTTCCGGCTTGGGCTCGGGCTTCGGCTCAGGCTTCGGCTCGGGCTTCGGCTCGACGCGCGGCGGCGGGGGTTGCGGGTCCCACAGTTCCACCGTGACGCTGTCGACCGGACGGCTCTGCCAGCGCACGCCGAAGAACATCACCCCGATGAGCACCGCGTGGACGAGGAACGCGAGGGCCATCGAGCGCCCCAACGCCGGCTCCCGGCGCTCGCCGCCGTTCTTCCGCCGGGAAGCGGACGCGCTCACTGCGCGACTTTGACCTGCAAGCCCACCTTTTGGATGCCCTGCTTGCGCAATTCGTCCATCACCTGGAGCACCGACTCGTAGCGCGCGTTCTTGTCGCCGCCCACCAGCACCGAGAGGTCGGCCGAATTCCCGCGGGCGCTCTTGATCACGCCGGGCAGCTGCGCGCGCGAGACGTTGCGCTCGCTGAGGATGCGGCCGCCCGCATCGCGCGTGCGCACCACCAGCCCCTGGTCGGCCTTGACGAACACTTCGAGCGGCACCACCCGCGGCTGGCTCGCCTTGCCGACGGTGGGCAGGTCGATCACCTGCGGCGTGATGAGCGGCGCGGTGACCATGAAGATCACCAGCAGCACCAGCATGACGTCGACGTAGGGCACGACGTTGATCTCGTGCATCGTGCCGCGCTTGCGGTGCAGCGAGGGCATCGGCTAGCGCACGGCCTGCCGGTGGAGGATGTTGGAGAATTCCTCCATGAAGCTCTCGAAGCGGTTGGCGAGCCGCTCGATGTCGTGCGAGTAGTTGTTGTAGGCGACCACCGCGGGAATCGCCGCGAACAGGCCGATCGCCGTGGCGACCAGCGCCTCGGCGATGCCCGGGGCCACCTGGGCGAGCGTCGCCTGCTGCACGTTCGCCAAGCTGCGGAAGGCGTGCATGATGCCCCACACCGTGCCGAACAGGCCCACGTACGGGCTGACCGAGCCGGTCGAGGCGAGAAACGACAGGTGGCGCTCGAGGAAGTCCATCTCGCGCTGGAAGGTGGCGCGCATGGCGCGGCGGGCGCCGTCGACCATGTCGCTCGGGTCGGTGCCGCGCTGGCCGCGCACCTTGGCGAACTCGCGGAAACCCGCCTCGAACACCCGCTCCAGGCTGCCGATCGAGTGGCGGTTGTTCACCGCGCCCTGGTAGAGCGCGTTGAGGTCGTTGCCGCTCCAGAACTCGCGCTCGAACTTGTCGGTCTGCCTTCCCGCGCGGCGGATGGAGAACCACTTCTGGAAGATGAACATCCAGGACATGAAGGACACTGCCAGCAGCAGGATCATCACCACCTTGACGACGAGGCTGGCGTTGACCACCAGCGTCCAGATGTCGAGGTCTTGGGTTACGCTCATTTGAAGGCCCGTTCGAGTTCTTGCGGCATGCGGGTGGGCTTCATGCGGTCCCGGTCCACCAGGGCGACCGTCACGTCGGCTTCGACCAGCAGCTCCTGCCCGCGCTCCACCCGGTGGCGGAACACGAGGCTCGCGCGGCCCATTCTAACCACTTCGGCGCTTACGCTCAGCATGTCGTTGAGGCGCGCGGGCAGGTGGTACTTCGCAGCGATCTCGTGGACCAGGAACAGCGTGCGTTGCTTATCGGCGACATGCGCGAGGTCGATGCCCAGTGCGTTCAGCATCTCGGTGCGGGCACGCTCCATGAAGGCGAAATACTGCGCATGGAACACCACCCCGCCCGCGTCGGTATCCTGGTAGTAAACGCGGACCGGGATTCTCAACTGTCGGACAGCAGGTCCTTCGGCGCCGCGGGCGCGACGATGCCGAAGTGCCGGTACGCCGACAGCGTCGCCACCCGGCCGCGCGGCGTGCGCTGCAGGTATCCCTGCTGGATGAGGTAGGGCTCGAGCACGTCCTCGATGGTGTCGCTTTCCTCGCCGATGGCGTGCGCGAGGTTGTCCAGGCCCACCGGGCCCCCGGAGAACTTCTCGATCACCGCCAGCAGCAGCTTGCGGTCCATGATGTCCAGGCCCAGCGCGTCGACGTCGAGCATCCTGAGCGCGGCTTCGGCCACCGCCTTCGACACCCTGCCGTCGGCCTTGACCTGCGCGAAGTCGCGCACCCGCCGCAGCAGGCGGTTGGCGATGCGCGGCGTGCCGCGCGAGCGCCGGGCGATCTCCAGCGCCCCCTCGTCTTCCAGCTTCACCTCGAGCAGCCGGGCGGAGCGGCGCACGATGGTGGCGAGATCCTCCTGCGCGTAGAACTCCAGGCGGGCGACGATGCCGAAGCGGTCGCGCAGCGGATTGGTGAGCATGCCGGCGCGCGTCGTCGCGCCGGTGAGCGTGAACGGCGGCAGGTCGAGCTTGATGGAGCGCGCCGCCGGCCCCTCGCCGATCATGATGTCGATCTGGAAGTCCTCCAGCGCGGGGTAGAGGATCTCCTCGACCACCGGCGAAAGGCGGTGGATCTCGTCGATGAACAGCACATCCCTGGGTTCCAGGTTCGTCAGCAGGGCGGCGAGATCGCCCGGGCGCTCGAGCACCGGCCCGGAAGTCTGGCGCAGGTTCACGCCCATCTCGCGCGCGATGATGTGCGCGAGCGTGGTCTTGCCCAGGCCCGGCGGCCCGAACAGCAGCACGTGGTCGAGCGCCTCGCCGCGGCCGCGCGCCGCCTGGATGAAGATCTCCAGCTGGCCGCGCACCTTCTCCTGCCCGACGTACTCGGCGAGCGTGCCCGGGCGCAGCGAGCGCTCGATCTGCTCTTCCTGAGGGGAGGTCGGCTTTCCGGAAATCAGCCGATCGGTTTCGACAGCCACCCCGGCATTCTGCCAGAGGCCCGGCGCAAAAAAGAAAGGGCGGCCGCAGCCGCCCTTCCGGATCGCTTCTTTGGACTTATCCGATCAGAACTTGAAGACGACGCCGACGCTGATCACGTCGATGTCCTCGTCCGCGCCGTAGCGCTGCCACTGGGCACGCACGCCGAGGTTGCGCGAGACGTCGTACTGCGCGCCGACGCCGAAGGTCAGCTCGGTGCTGTCATCCGACGCCGTTACGCCGAAGCCCGACGCTTCGGCCTCGACCATGGCGATACCGGCCAGGCCGTAGACGGAGAACTGGTTCGCCACGGGGAACTTGCCAAGCACGATGCCCTCCCACGCGGTGGCTTCCGCAGT
>DASUUN010000186.1:0-10527 GCA_036374055.1 Burkholderiales bacterium | reverse complement strand
CTTCAGCAGGTTCTGCTCGAACCTGCCGAACACCCCGGCGTTCATCGCCATGCCGGTGACGAAGCTCGACACGTGGTCCGGCGAGCGCCCGAGCAGCCCGTAGCTCATGTCGGCGATCGCGCGGTGGATCTTCAGCCGCTTCTCCAGATCCTGCCTGGACCTTGCGCGGAGGAAATAGCTGCTGCAGCGCTCTCCGTCCTCCTCGAAGCTTAGCTCCGGCTCGGCGCGCTTCATGTCGTAGATCGCCGCCATGGAGCGCGCGGCGTTGCGGAACGCCGGATGCGTCGTGACGTCGTCCACCTTCTCCGCGCCGATGTACACCACCCGGCCGTCGCGCAGCGACTCCAGGTGCTCAGCGCCGGTCTTTAGCATGGTAGTAGTGGATCTCGTGGAGGATGCAGCCGCCGCGCGAGCTGAACGGGCCATGGTGCACGCCCGGCGGGCGGCAGGCATAGGTCGGCGCGAAGCTCTGCTCGCCGCCCTTGCCCTGCTTGTCGTTGCCCACCACGAGGTCGCCCTGCACGACGTACACCTCCTCCCAGTGGTCGTGCACGAAGGGCTCGGTGGAGAAGGCGCCCGGCTCGATCTTCAGCAGCCGAGTGCGGCTGCCGACCTTGTTCGTTTCGTCGAGGTCGGAGGCGAGGATCTTCTGGTAGAAGCCTGGCGGGTAGCCCGGGGGTACCTCCCAGCCGGTGGACAGGTCGACCTTCACGAACTCGAGGTGCTGCTTGGGCTTCATGGGCTCCTCCATGCTTCGGCGCCGGCGAGCGCCTGGTGCGTCACGCTGCCTTCGAAAGGCGGGAAATTGGCCATGTCGGCGCGCGCCGCGGCGCGCTCGGGCGAGCCGAAAGCGGCGTGCATGGCTTCGAGCGAGTCGAACTCGAGCTGCGCCAGCAGCAGCGCGCGGCCGCGGTTCACGGGCCAGTTGTCGCTCCATTCGACCGGGGTATGCAGCACGATGCGGCGCAACCCCGGCCAGCGCGCCAGCAGCTTCACGTGGTGCTCGCGGTAGTAGCGCAGGAAAACCTCGGGGTCGCCGGTGCTGATGTCGTAGCGGATGAAGTAGGAGACGCTCACGGCAGCAGCGCCACCGCGCGGTCGCCGCAGGCCACCAGCTCCGCGGCCAGCGCCCGCAGCTCGGCAAAGCGCCTCGCGTCCAGGCATTCGAAAAGAACGTCGTTGATCCTGCGCTGGTGCGGCGCGAGCCTTGCCACCAGGCCGAGCCCCTTTGCGGTGACGTGCAGCAGCACCTTGCGGCCGTCGCGCGGGTCGGCGGCCTTGGAGAGCACGCCGCGCTCGGCGAGCCGGTTCGCCTCGATGGTAATGAACGCGCCGGAGCGGTGCAGGCGGACCGCCACCTCGCTCACCGACAGGCCGGCGTTGCGGCTGAGCAGCATGAGGATTTCGTACTGCGCGCCCGACACGCCGATGATGCCGGCGAACGCGTCGCGGCACGCGTCCAGGCGGTGGCCGTAGGCGATGAGGTCGTGGATCAGCTCGCGGAACTGCGCGTCGGAGCCTTCCACCAGCAGCGCCGGGCGCGACACGGTGAGCGGGGTCTTGCTGTCTCGCGGGCGGGCCATTGACCCGGGTCAATTTACGGCCCGACAATTACCTTTGTCAATTAGCTTTCCGCCCGGAGAGACCGATGACCACCCCGAAATCGGGGCCGTTCCGCGATGACCCGCCGGCGGAAGTTCAGGCTTTCAGGGAAGCGCTAATCGGGCTCTGACCCCGAACTACGCGATCAGCGCTGCGAACTGGACCGCGGACATGGGGCGCGCGAACAGGAAGCCCTGCCCCTGCTCGCAGCCGAACTGGCGCAGGAAATTCATCTGGCCGTCGGTCTCCACGCCCTCGGCCACCACCGTGAAGCTCAGGGTATGCGCCATGTCGATGATGGTGCGCACGATGGCCGCGTCGGCGGCGTCGGACAGCGCGTCGGCGACGAACGAGCGGTCGATCTTCAGCGACGCCACCGGGAAGCGCGTCAGATAGGCGAGGCTGGAGTAGCCGGTGCCGAAGTCGTCGATGGCGATGCGGATGCCGCCGTCGCGCAGCGCGTTCAGCACGCGCACGGCGTGATCCGGGTCCTGCATCAGCTGGCTCTCGGTGATCTCGAGCTCGATCAGCTGCGGGTCGACGCCGGCGTTGCGCACCAGCGCGCGGATGCGCGCGTCGAGCTGCTGCTGGCGGAACTGGCGCGCCGACAGGTTGACCGCGACCGGCAGCACCTTCAGCCCGCTTGCCTGCCATTCCTTCAAATCCTCGCAGGCGCGGCGAATGACCCATTCGCCCACCGGCACGATCAGGCCGGTCTCCTCGAGCATCGGCACGAACTCCGCGGGCGCGATCGTGCCGCGCTCCGGATGGTGCCAGCGCAGCAGCGCCTCGGCGCCGCAGGCGCTGCCCGTGGCGAGGTCGATCTTCGGCTGGTAGACCAGGCCGAACTCGTTGCGCTCCATGGCGCGGCGCAGCTCGAGCGCGAGCTGCGCGCGCACGCGCGTGCGCTGCGTGATCTCGGCGGTGAAGAAGTGGTAGGCGTTGCGCCCCGACTGCTTGGCGCGCGCCATGGCGGCGTCGGCGGCGCCGAGCAGCGTCTCGGCGTCCGCGCCGTCGCCCGGGAAGGCGGCGATGCCGACGCTCGCGGTGACGAAGGTCTCCTGCCCCAGGAGCATGAACGGCTCGGCCAGGCGCTCGAGCAGCTTGTGCGCGACCAGCGCCGCATCCTCCTGGCGGGCGAGGTCCGCGAGCACGATGGCGAACTCGTCGCCGCTCACGCGCGCCAGCGTGTCGCCTGGACGCACGACCAGCTGCAGGCGCCGCGCGGCCTCCTTCAGCAGCTCGTCGCCGCCGGCGCGGCCCAGCGTGTCGTTCACCAGCTTGAAGTCGTCCAGGTCCACGAACAGCACCCCCAGCATCGCCCCGCGGCGGCCGGCCTGCAGGATCATCTGCGAGAAGCGGTCGGCGAGCAGCGCGCGGTTCGGCAGCCCGGTGAGCGGGTCGAACTGGGCGAGGAACGACGCGCGCATCTCGCTCTCGATGCGCTGCAGCCCGGTGGACAGCAGGCTGTTCGCGGTGGCGAGGAAGCTCTCGGCTTCCTCGCACAAAATCCCCGGCACGCGCAGCGCGCCGCCAGCATAGGTCACTTCGTTGGTGCCCAGCGCGCGCCGCACGGTGCGCAGCGCCTCGTCGGTCAGCCCGCCGGCGTCGCGCATCGCGAGCGCCGACTGCCCGAACGCGGCGATCGCCTCCTGGTAGCGCGTATGGGCGGCGCGGCGCGCCTCGGCCTGCTTGCGCTCGGTGATGTCCTCGACCACCGCGATGTCGTACTGGCGCACGCCTTCGGCGTCATTCACGGGGGCGATGGTGAGGTCGACCCATACCTCGCTGCCGTCCTTGCGCTGGAAGCGCCGCTCGCGGCGATGGCCGGCCGCGGGCTGCGAAATGTCGGCGATGCTGCGGCCCACCAGCTCGCCTTCGGCGAAGCCGAGGAGCTCGCACAGGCGCCGGTTGACCCGCAGGATGGCGCCGTCCAGCCCGACGTGCGCCATGCCGGAGGCCGCCAGCTCGAACGTCTTGCGAAAGCGCATCTCGCTGTCGCGCACCGAGCGCAGCTTGCTCGCCTGCACCGTGGCCAGGCGCACCAGCCGCTCGAGCGCCGCCTGGGTCAGGCTGCCCTTCTGCATGAGGTCGTACGCGCCGCGCTCCAGCGCCTCCTCGCGCAGCTCGGGATCCTCGTTCGACGTGATCACGATGATCAGGCGGTCGCAGGCGCGCGCCACCGCCTGCAGGGTGGCCATGCCTTCCGAATCGGGCAGGTTCAGGTCGGAGATGACGAGGTCGAACTGCTCGAGGGTGAGGCGGGCGAGCGCCTGGCGCAGGGTCGCGACCGTTTCCACCACCGGCGCGGGTCCCTCGATGCACGCCAGGAATCCCGCGATGACGCCGGCCGAGACCGGGTCGTCCTCGATGAGCAGCATGCGCACCGGATCGGGCAGCGGCGATTCCGCGGGCAGGGACAGGGCCATGGACGGCCTAATGTACTAAGGACGCCGGGTATTTCCCGCCCCTCCTCACAAACGCTGACCTTCGGGAACATTGCTTTGCAAGCTATCCCCCTGGAATCAGGTCCCTGGGCAGCTCCAGGCAATGGCCGGCAATGTCGCGCGGGCGGGTCCACCATGCCCTGCCCGCCCGCGGATGGCCGAGGCAGTGGCGCAGGGCAGTGCGCAGCCTGCGGGTCCGGAACGGATGGCCGAAGACGTGCGTGTGCACCGATATGTTCATCACCAGCGGATGCCGCTCGCACTGCTCGATCATCTCGTCGAACTGGTCGACGACCATGTCGCAGAAGTCCGAGTCGTCCTGCTTGCGATGCACGACGACCTGAGCATCGTTGAGCTCGATGGGATACGGCACCGAGAGCAGAGGCCCCGCGCGCGTGCGTAGCCACACCGGCTGGTCATCCATGGGCCAGTCCATGAGGTACTTGTACCCCAGCTCCTTGAGGAGATCGGGCGTGTGCGCGGTCTCGTAGGCGCCGGTGCCCATCCAGCCCGCTGGCGGCACGCCTTCGTGGCGCGCGATGGTCTCGGTGACCTCGCGCAGGATGCGCTCCTCGTCGGGCTGCCACAGGCCGCGAAGGTTCTCCGCGTTGGTGCGGCCGTGGCCCACGACCTCGTCGCCCCGCTTGCGCACCGCGTCCATGATCTGCGGCGCGTATTCATATACCAGGCTGTTGGTGTTGTGCGCCGCCGGCAGCTTGAGCTCGTCGAACAGCTCGAGCAGCCGCCAGACGCCGATGCGGTTGCCGTAGTCGCGCCACGCGTAGTTGCGCTGGGTCTGCGGCTCGCCCACTTTGGCCGGGTCGTGCCCTAGTCCCGCGCCGAACGCATACCACTCGATGTTGGTGGTGATGCAGAACGCGAGCCGCTTGCCGCCGGGCCAGCTGTAGTCCTTGCGCTCGGTCAGCGGAACGTAGTCGTAGCGGCTATGCTGCGGCAGCAGAGACTTCAATCGACCTTCGCTCCGGAGGCTTTCACGATCGGCGCGAGCCTGGCGATCTCGACCTGCGTCGCCTTCTCGAAGGCCTCGGGCGTCATGGCGATCGGGTCGGCGCCGATCTTCTCGTACACATTCCTGATTTCCGGCGTCTGCACCACCTTGGCGAATTCCGCGTTGAGGCGCTCGACGAGGGAGCGCTCCATGCCCTTGGGGCCCAGGATTCCGGAGTACAGCACGATCTCGAAGTCGCGCAAGCCGGCCTCCATCATGGTCGGGACCTCGGGCGCCGCCGCCACGCGCTTGGGGGTAGTGACGCCGAGGGCGCGCAGCCTGCCGGCCTTGACGTTGGACACCGCCGGCGGCATGGACGAGAACACGAAGGTCACTTCGCCGCCGAGGATCGCCGCCGTCGCCGGGTTGCTGCCTTTGTAAGGCACGTGCAGCGCATCGACGCCGGCGCTCGACTTCAGCATTTCCGCGGCCAGATGGACGATGGTGCCGTTGCCGGAGGAGCCGTACGTGTACTTGCCCGGATTGGCCTTGAGCAGCGCGATCAGCTCGCCCACGCTCTTCGCCGGGGTGTTCGGGTGCACCACCAGCATCAGCGGCGTGGACGCGACCATCGCCACGTAGGTGAAGTCCTTCATCGAGTCGTACGGCAGCCTGGAGTACAGCGCCGCGTTGATGGCGTGCGTGGTGATGTCCTGCAGCCAGACGGTGTAACCGTCCGGCGCCTGCTTGGCCATGTAGTCGCCCGCGATGGTGGTGCCGGCGCCCGGCTTGTTCTCGACGATCACCTGCTGTCCGAGCTGTCGGCTGAGCGGGATGGCGAGCGCGCGCGCCAGCACGTCGGAGATGCCGCCGGCCGGGAAGCTGACCAGCAGGCGCACCGGCTTGCCCGGGTAGCCCGCCTGCGCGAACACCGGTCCGCAGCACAAAAGCACAATTGCCAGGAGAAATCTCATCACGGTCCTTTCAGTTTTGACATTGCGAGCCACAGCGCCTCTATCTCCGCCTTCTCGATTCCATCGGTGATGCACACCAGCCCGGTCGGCGGCAGCTCCACCGGCCGCAGCCGGTCGAACACGTGGCGCACGCCCTGCACCAGCACCGCGCCGCCGCCCGCCAGCCCCACCACCCCTTTCAGCCGCAGCAGATCGGCGCCGCGCAGGTCGACAAGGACGGCCAGGAACCGCTCGAGCAGCTCGCGCTTCGGCGTTCCCGGATCCAGATGGAAAGTCCTGACCGAAGATGAATGCGATGCTGCCGGAAAAACGGCGGGGGTCGCTGGCTTGTGCGCCGAATCGAGCGCCGCGGGGTCGATGTCGCCGAAGCGCGCCTCGATCAGCACGGCCTGGGGGTTGATCTCGCGCACCTCGTCTCTGACGGGCAGCGCATCGCGGGCGCGGTCGATCTTCGACAGCACGACCACGTCGGCGGCGGCGATCTGTGCGCGCGCAATCCCGCCGGCCCCGGCGCGGGCGCCGGGGTCGGCGGCGTCCACCACTGTCACCACCGGGCCGAGCTTGAAGTCGCGCGAGAGCGCCTGGTCGGCGAACAGGGTCTGCGCCACCGGGCCCGGGTCGGCGAGGCCGCTGGTCTCGACGATGACGCGGTCGAAGCCGGCGATCTCGCCGCGGCGCCGGCGCATCGCCGCGCCGATCAGCGTCTCCTCCAGGTCGCCGCGCAGCCGGCAGCACAGGCAGCCGTTTGGCAGCGCGACGGTGCGCTCCTCGGCGGCTTCCAGCAGGTGGTGGTCGACCGGGACCTCGCCGAACTCGTTGACGATGACCAGAGAGTCTCTTTGCCGGGAAAGCAGGCGGTTCACCAGGGTCGTCTTCCCGCTGCCGAGGAACCCGGTGACCACGAACACCGGCGTGCGCCCATCGGGGATCACAGCCTCATCTCGAGCGCGTACAGGCCGCCGGCGTGGCGATCGACGGTGAACACCACGCCGCGGTCGTCGACGAAGCAGTCGTTGATCTGCACCGAGCCCACCGGCGAGCCCTCGGGCGTGGGCGGCACGAAGTAGGCGACCTCGCGCGGCGCGTAAGGGTCGCTGATGTCGTAGGCGCGCACGCCGGCGTTGAAGAAGGTGCCGACCACGATGCGCTCGGAGTGCCAGGCCCCCGGCACCGGCGGATTCTCGTGCAGGTTGTGCGCGCCGAAGCGCCCGCCGCGGCCGCGGAACGCGTCTACCGGCGGCGCCGGCAGCGTGGCGACGCTCACCAGGTGGCGCTCGTCGCGCGCGTCCAGGATCCAGACGAGCTTCGGCCAGTCGGCCGCGTGGTCCATGATCGACTCGTCGCTCACCACCAGCAGCCCGCGCTCGAACAGCGGCAGCACCGTGTGGCTGAAGCCGTTGTAGGGCGGCGAGTTGGTCCAGCGCGAGACCAGCTTCGGACGGCTGTGGTCGGCGATGTCCAGCACCATGATGCCGCCGTCGAGGTAGCCGAGGTAGCAGCGGTCCGGGCGCTGCGGGTAGACGTTGGTGTTGTGGGCGCGGAAGCCGGCGTCGAACTTCGGCGCGAGGCGCTGCGGCGGCGGCGCGTCGTCGCCGTCCATGGTGCCCGGAAGGTGCCAGCGCCCCACCGCCCGCGGCTTCGCCGGCTCCGACACGTCGACGATGCGGTAGACCTGGTCGTCCCTGGGATCGCGCGGCCTGAGCTCCGGGTCGGCGCAGGCCATGTGCACCGTCTTGCCGTCGACGAACCACAGCTGGTGGCAGCCGCGCGAATGCGGGCCGGAGGCGTCGAAGAACGAGACGGATCTTGGTTTTTCGGGAACGCTTATATCGAATAGCTCGAAGCCGGCCGGCTTGAGGCCGAGCTTCGTCACCTGGTAGGCCACCGCCATGAGCTCGCCCGCCACCTCCAGCGAGTTGGAGCGCATCTGGGCGTGCGGCAGGTCGGTCTGCACGATGACCTTCGGCGCGCGCGGGTCGCTGACGTCGACCGCGGTGAAGTTCTTCGGCGCGCTCTCGTGCGCGAGCCACAGCACGCGCCGGCCGTCGCGCGCGAGCTGCAGGGACATGCCCTCGCCCATGCCGCCGAACCCGTTCAGCGTGTGGTGCGAAAGCAGCTTCATGTTCAGGAACATGGCCCTAAGATATCATCAGCCGCCATGAAACCCCTCCGCCTCGCCCTCCTCCTGCTCGCCTGTTTCGCCGCCGCTGCGCATGCGCAGACCTGGCCCTCCAAGCCCGTACGCATCGTGGTCGCCTACCCGCCGGGGGGCGGCATCGACGTCATGGCGCGCCAGATCGGCGAGCGGCTGACGCAGGCCTGGGGACAGCCGGTGGTGGTGGAGAACAAGCCGGGCGCGAACACCATCGTCGCCACCGACGCCGTGGCGAAGAGCGCGGCCGACGGCCACACGCTCCTCATGACCACGGATGCCACCTTCTCCATCAACCCGCACCTGTACAAGAAGCTGCCGTACGACGCTCGGAAGGACTTCATCCCGGTGACCATGCTGGTGCTGCTGCAGCAGATGCTGGTGGCGCACCCGGGCCTGCCGGCGAATACGCTTCAAGAGCTGATTGCCCTTGCCAAGCAAAAGCCCGGGAGCATCAACTACGCCTCCTACGGCAGCGGCAGCCAGCCGCACCTGGCCGGCGAGATGCTGAAGGAGAAGGCCGGCATCGACCTCGTGCACGTGCCGTACAAGGGCATCTCGCTCGCGGTGCCCGCGGTCATGGCGGGCGAGGTGCAGCTCACCTTCGCCGGCATCGCCACCTCCACCGCGCCGCTCAAGGCCGGACGCATCAAGGCGCTCGCCATCGGCGGCCCGCAGCGCTCGCCGCTGTTCCCGCAGGTACCCACGTTCACCGAGCTCGGCTACCCCGAGGTGGAGACGCACGCCTGGTTCGGCTTCTTCCTGCCCGCGGGATCACCCCAGGACGCCGTGAAGAAAATCCACTCCGATGTGAAGCGCATTCTCGAAGATCCCGAGTTCCGGCAGAAACAGCTCGTCGCGCGCGGCTACGACGTGGTGGGGAGCTCGCCGGAGGAGTTCGCCGCCTACATCCGCAAGGACAGCGAAAGCCGGGCGCGCGCGGTGCGCATCTCGGGCGCCAAGGCGGAGTAGCCCTGAAGACGGTTTTCGCCCCCGGTGCGCCGCGCATCGCGCTCAGCGTCGCCGGGCGCGGCCCGCTCATTTTGTTCCTGCACGGCATCGGCGGGCACCGCGCGCACTGGAAAGCCCAGGTGGAATTCTTTTCGAAGAGCTTCAAGGCTGCCGCGCCGGACGCGCGCGGCTACGGCGATTCGGACGACTACGACGGCCCGCTGCGGTTCGAGGATTTCTCCGCCGACGTTGCACGTGTTCTGGACTTCCTGAAAGACGACCAGGCCCATGTCGTCGGCCTGTCCATGGGCGGGCGCATCGCGCGCAACTTCGCGCTGAAGCACCCCGACCGCGTGCATACGCTGACGCTCGCCAACACCAGCCCCGGCTTCGACGCGCTGTCCTCCGAGGAGGTGGAAAGGTTCGTCGAGGAGCGCCGGAACCGCAGGCCGGACTCGGCCGATCGACTGCTCGGCAGCGGCGCGCATCCCGGTGCGCACGCTGCGCTCGAGGCGAGCTTCAAGGCGCTGCGCAGGCCGTCCTACCTGAAGACCCTGGAGGCCTCGGTGTCCCAGGACCGCGCCGCGGCGCTGGAGGACATCGCCGTGCCGACCCTGGTGATCGCCGGGGACGAGGATCCGGTGTACCCGCCGGCGCTGGCGCAGGACATGGCGCGGCGCATCCCGGGGGCCGAGCTCGTCGTGCTCGAGGGCTGCGGCCACCTTTCCAACCTCGAGCAGCCGGAGCGCTTCAACGCCGCGCTGCTAGACTTTCTGTCAAGGAGATCGCATGGCACAGGCTAAGAGAACGGCCGTCATCACCGGCGCCGGCACCGGCATCGGCAAGGCCGCGGCGCTCGCGCTGCTGAAGGACGGCTACCACGTCGCGCTGGTGGGCCGCAGGAAGGAGCTGCTGGACAAGGCCGCCGCCGACTCGGGCGCCGGCGAGCGCGCGCTCGTGATCCCGGCGGATTTGAGCAAGCCTGAAAATGTGAAACCCGTCTTTGCAAAGGTGAAAGACCTGTGGGGGCGCCTCGACGTGCTGTTCAACAACGCCGGCATGGGCGCGCCCGCGATCCCGATGGAAGAGCTCTCCTGGGAGCAGTGGAAGCAGGTGGTCGACATCAACCTGCACGCCATGTTCCTGTGCTCTCAGGAGGCGATCCGCATCATGAAGGCGCAGCAGCCCAAGGGCGGGCGCATCATCAACAACGGCTCGATCTCGGCGCATGCGCCGCGGCCCTACTCGGTGCCCTACACCGCCACCAAGCACGCCGTCACCGGCCTCACCAAATGCATCTCGCTCGACGGACGCAAGGACGACATCGCCTGCAGCCAGATCGACATCGGCAACGCCGCCACCGAGATGACCGAGCGCATGACCAAGGGCGTGCCGCAGCCCAACGGCACCACCATGGTCGAGCCGCGCATGGACGTGGCGCACGTCGGCAGC